>DRLC01000030.1 GCA_011053145.1 Planctomycetota bacterium
CAGTTCGACCGTGATCTTGCGTTGGATCCGCTCCCGACTGATCTGCGCCGGTCCGGTCTCGATCCTGATGTCGGCCACTTGCTGCAGCGGCACCCAGGGGGAAGGATCGTCATCGGTGGACGGGAGAGCGATCGGCAGGTGGCGAAGCGCTTCGAGGTCCGCGCGGACGTCGGGGCTGAAGCGCACCTGGAGGGCGTAGCGCCTCTGGCCTTCGACGACCGTGCCGACCCGTGTACCTCCGGTGGTTTCGATGACCGCGAGAACGTCCTGGGCGTTCACTCCGAGCCGGGCGATCGCCTTTCGGTCGATGTCGATGGTCAGCGTCGGGAGGCCGGTGGTCTGTTCGACCTTGACCTCCTCCATCCCCGGTACCGTCCGGACGACCGTGGCGATGCGCTCGGCGACCTCCTTCATGTCGTCGACCGTGCCACTCGCCGCGAAGACCTTGATGCCGACCTCCGATCGAACGCCGCTGATGAGTTCGTCCACCCGCAGCTCGATCGGCTGCGAGTAGCTGAACATGACCCCCGGGAGTTCTTCCTGGAGTTCCTCGTCAAGAGCCTCGATCAGCTCGTCCTTCGTGTCGAAGCGCCAGGTATCCGGCGGGTTCAGGATCAGGTAGGTGTCGGAGATCTCGACCCCCATCGGGTCGGTGGCGATCTCGGCTCGGCCCGTGCGCGAAACGACCGTCTTGACCTCCGGGAAGGACATCACGACGCGCTCGGCCTTCGTGCTGATCGCGTTCGATGTCTCCAGTGAGACACTCGGGAGACGCCAGACCTGCATCGCGATTGCGCCCTCGTCGAGCTTCGGGATGAACTCGGCGCCGAGGAAGGGAATGGCCGCGAGGCTCGCCGCGAAGCATCCGAACGCGACCGCTCCGGTCCGAATCGGTCGGGCCATGGCCCGAGCGAGGAACGGCGTGTACATCCGTTTCATGATCCGGAAGAGCACGGGCTCTTTCTCGATCGCCTTCTGCAGGAAGAACGAGGCGAGAACCGGCATCAGTGTCAGCGCGCAGACGAGCGAGCCACCCATCGCGAACACCACGGTGAGCGCCATCGGCCGAAACATCTTTCCCTCGATGCCGCGCAACGCGAGGATCGGGAGATAGACGATCATGATGATGCCGACAGCGAAGAGGACCGGGCGCGCCACTTGGTGGCAGGCAGCTCGAACCTTCTCGAGATGGGATCTCTTGTCATCGCCTCGGTGGTAGTAGACATAGGCGACGATGCTTTCGATGACGACGACGGCGCCGTCCACGATGATTCCGAAATCCACGGCTCCGAGAGACATTAGGTTGCCGGAGATGTTCATCCATCGCATCAGGATGACGGCGACGAGCATCGAGAGCGGAATCGCCGAGGCGACGATCAGGCCGCCGCGGAAGCTTCCCAGAAGGAGAAGGAGCACGATTACGACCAGGAGGCCGCCCTCGATCAGGTTCTTGGCGACCGTTCGGATCGTCCGTTGGACGAGTTCGGTGCGGTTGTAGAACGTGTCGATCGTGACCCCCGGGGGGAGCGTCTTCTCGATCTCGAGCACGCGCTTGTGGACGTCCTCGGCGACGGTCCGCGAGTTCGCGCCCATGAGCATCATGACGATCCCGACGACGGCTTCCCCGCGTCCGTCCCGTGTGACCGCTCCCTGCCGGATGATCGGAGCGAACTCCACTGTTCCCAGGTTATCGATGTAGACGGGCGTTCCACGTTCGTCCTTTGCCACCACGACCGTCGCGAGGTCCTCGAGGTCCTCGACCAGGCCCTCGCCCCGGATCAGGTACTGCTCGCTGGCGTGCACGATGTACCCGCCGCCGACGTTTCGGTTGTTCTCCTCGAGTGCCTCGAAGACTGTGGTGAGGGGGATTCCGTAGGAGCGCAGCTTGCGCGGGTCGATCGTCACCTGGTACGAGCGCAGCTCACCGCCGAACGAGTTCACCTCGACGACGCCGGGGACGGAGCGGAGCTGGTAGCCGACGTTCCAGTCTAGGATGTCGCGCAGCTGCATCGGGGTGTAGCCCTCACCGCGCACCTCGAACTGATAGATCTCGCCGAGTCCCGTCGAGATCGGTCCCATCCCGGGCTCGCCGTACTCCGGTGGGATCGCATCCCGTGCTTCGGACATGCGCTCAGCGATCAGTTGGCGCGCCCAGTAGATGTCGGTTCCTTCCTCGAAGACGACAGTGACCACGGAGAGACCGAACTTCGAGACGGAGCGGATCTCTTCGACCCGCGGGAGGCCGCTCATCGCGGTCTCGACGGGGAAGGTGATGAAGGATTCGACCTCCTGCGGCGCGAGGCCGGGGCTGTTGGTCAGAATCTGGACCTGAATGTTCGTGACGTCCGGGACCGCGTCGATCGGGAGCTTCCGGAGCGAGTCCAGTCCCAGTGCGACGATCAACAGCCACCCGATCAGGACGAGCAGGCGGTTGTTCAGAGAGAAGTCGATGAGCTTGTTGACCATGGGTGAGACCTCTTAGTGGCTGTGCCCGCCGCCAAGCTCTTCCTGACGTTCCGCCGACTTCAGGGAGAACGTTCCCCCGACGACGACTCGCTCTCCGGCCTCTAGCCCGTCGAGTACCTCGACGCGGCCGCCCGCAACCTGGCGTATGGTCACGTCACGGCGTTCGAAGGCGAGGGGTTCGACTTGCACGAAGACGTAGGTCTCGTCGTCGTCATGGACCAGCGCGGCTTCGGGGATAACGACCTGCGCCGTGCGCGGAAGAGTCTCGAGTTCCACATGTCCGAACATTCCAGGGCGCAGGGGGAGATCTTCGGGCCAGGCTTCCAGCTCCTCGTTGTCGAGCGTGATGCGCGCCCCGACGGTTCTGCTCCGGGGGTCGAGGTGATAGTCGAGGAAGCCGACGGATCCCTCGAGACGGACGCTGGGGAAGGCGTCGAGGACGACGACGGCACGCTGGCCGCTGCGGACGAGTTGAAGTTGCTCCTCGAAGGCCGACGCGACGAACCAGACGCTCGAGAGGTTCTCGATGATGTAGAGCTTGGCGCCCGCCTCGACGAATTCTCCAACCGAGATGTGCCGGCTGACGACGACCCCGTCACCCGGTGCGAGCACCTGGAACTCTCCAGACACGATCGGCGAGTCCTCGTCGAGACTTTCCAGGTCCTCCGAGGTCAGTCCTAGCGTACGCAACCGGTTCTCGGCGGCGACGAGATCGATCTTGCGAGCGCGCACGTCGACCCGCAGGCGCAGCAGCCTCGCGTCGCGCGCGGCCTCGAGTTCGGTGATCTGCTTGTCTCGCTCGAAGCGCGCGAGTTGGTACGCGCGGTGGGCTTCGAGCATCGGGCGGATCGTCGAGACGGCTTTCTCCTGCAGCTCCTTTTCACGCTCGTAGATCTGTTCCTGGATCTCGATTGCGCCGGTCAAGACGGTCTGGAGGGACTGGAGCCGACCCGCATAGAGTTCTTCCTCGCTGGCGAGGGTCTCTTCCGCGGCCTGGACCAGGGCGCGACTGCGGAGGTAGTTCGCGGCGGCATCCCCGAGTTCGACGCTGTCGAGTACGCACACGAGCTCGCCTGCGCGTACGCCTTCGCCGAGGTGCTTCTTCACCGATCGAACCTGGCCTGATACGCGCGGCGTCACATGAATGACCGCGTCCGCATTCGTCGACACGGTCCCCGGTAGGATGAGGGAGTCGTGGACCTCGGCCGGTCCGGCGACCGTGAGCATGATCTCGGATGCGTCGTACTGACGCTGGGTCAGCTCCACATGGTCGGAGTGTTCGTCGTCCCCATCGTCGTGGGCTTCCGTTTCTCCGTGCTCGTCGTGGTCACCGTGTTCCGCGTGGTCTTCCTCAGCGGGGACCCCCTTGGAACAGGCAGTGGAGGTGAATGTGAAGAGCCCCAGGAGCAGAGCCCAGCGCATCGGAAGGGTGAGAATGGTCGAGATTCGAGATGTGTGCATGGGAATGGAGGATCAGTCGTGCGTGGGGGTCGGTTGGCTGGGCGGGGTCAGGCGGCCGATCGCGGCGAGTAGTCTCCAGCGCTGCTTGGCGCGCTCCGCGCGGGTCTCGGCACTGCGCGTCCTCGCCTCGACGAGTGCGCTCTGGAGAGCGAGGGTTTCGAGGAGCGTCATTTCGCCTGCCGCGAACGCCTCCCGTGAGAGCTCGAGGTTGCGCTCGGCGTTCGGGAGGAGCTCCTCCTCGACGAGTCGTTGTTCCTCGACGGCGGCCCGCCAGAGAATCAGCGTGTCCGCGATCTCCGCGCGGATCGCGTGGACGGCCGCGGTGAACTCCCGCGCCAGCTTCTCCCGACGCGCGAGCGCGGTCGCGATCGCGGGGCGGCCTCCGCGTGAGAAGAGCGGGATCGTGAGGGCGATCCCGGTCCCGATGGAAAGGCGGGGATACTGGCGCGAGTAGGCAAGTCGGGTCTCCTCCTCGGCAGCTCGGTAGCCGGCCAGAAGTTCCGCGAGATCGGGGCGGCTTCTGAGTGCCTCCTCGGTGAGCGCGCGCAGGTCTTCCACCACGATCGGGGACGGGGGTTCTGCGTCCGCTTCACGGAGAGGGATTTCGAGTTCCGGGGGGAGCCCGAGGAGCAGGTTCAAGGATCTTCGAGCACGTGCGAGCCGTGTCTCGGCGGCGACCGCACGGAGGCGGATTGCCTGGAGTTCTCCGAGGGCGAGGTTCGCCTGGATCGCCGTGGCCGCGCCGGCGGTGCGAGCTCGCTCGAAGTATTCCTTCGTGGACTCGGCAACCTCCGTAAGAGCCGCGGTCTCGCGTACGAGCGTCTGCGCGCCGAGGACCTCCTCGAACGCGACATGGATGTCGCGCGTGAGTCGCCACTCCTCGGCGACGAGCGCTCTGCGAGCCTCTTCGCGACGCCACTTCGCGGCCCCGACACGGGCTCCGCGCTCCCCGGGGGCGAGGATCGGGAACATCACACCCAGTCCCGAGAGGACGTCGACGGAACCGTGATCTCCCTCGACGATCTCGGAGGCGAAGAGGTCCATCGCATCCCATCCCACCTCGGGGTCGGGGAGGAGCCCGGACTCCACCAGCAGGGCCTTCCGAACCCCGATCTCCGCGCGCAGGGAAGCGAGGACGGGGTTGGTCGTGATCGCGAAGGCCGAGAGTTCGCGCGGTCCCGACGGCGGGATGGTGGACTGGGCCGCCGGGGATTCCGATGGCGAGAAGGAGATCGTTTCGAGACCCCTCAGGACCTCGTCGGGGTCGATCGGTGCGGAACGGTAGGTCGCACAGGCCGAGGTCAGGAGGACCAGGCCGGAGACCAGCGGAAAGGAGGAGCGGTTCATGGAGCGATTGCGGGAGCGGGGCGAGGGAAGGGTCCGACGGAGCGGTACGGGGTCGGCTTCGACCCGGCGTGCCGTCGGAACGATCGAGGAGTCCGCCACGATCCGCTCGGTTCGAGCGACGTGATGCGGGGGACCGTTCAAGGTCTCCGGACGGAGGCCCGCCGGAGACGCGATTCCCGCGGCAAGAAGCCACGCACCGCGCGTGGCGTTCCAGATGCCTGCGGGATCAGGCCCAGGGGACTCCCCTGGGGGAAGGCCGGATCAGCTCAGGAGAGGACGGTCGCTCGGCGCATACGGGAGCATGCTCCGAACGGATGAATCCGGTGGATTCGCCGCAGTCGTCCCGATGGAGACCCGAAGGAGTACCAGTTCACCGACGAAGTCGCGCTCCCTCGGGGGGAGTTCCCTCTGAAGGCCGGCGGCCAAGCTGCGCTCGGCCAGCGGAGCGGATACGGAGCAGGGGTCGTCGGGGCACTCCGACTCATGCTGGCACTGTTCCTCGTTTCCCTGGGTGCAATCGCAGGCATGTTCCAGGAAGCCGCCACCGCACAGAGCCGTCCCCAGGAAGAAGACGACGGTCAAGGCGAGGCTTGCGGTGAGTTTCAGCATGGCGACGTGGAGGCTAGGTCGGCCAGGTCCCCGCGTCAACCTGAGCCGTTCTCGTTCGGAGCCTCGGGAGGGCCCGAGGGAGGGATCGAGGAGAGCTCTCGAGCCCGTAGCTCGCGGCGCAGGACCTTCAGGACCGAGCTCTTGGGCAGTTCGTCGAGGAATTCGATCTCGCGCGGGATTTTGTAGGCGGCGAGCGCGGTGCGGCTGTAGGCCCTGAGGTCCTCGGCACTCGTCGAAGCGCCGCGACGCAGCACGACGAAGGACTTCACCGTTTCGCCGCGCTTGGGATCGGGGACGCCGATCGTCGCGGCTTCGACCACGTCGGGGTGGGCCACGAGGACGGCGTCCACCTCGTCGGGGAAGACCTTGAGCCCGTTGCAGTTGATCATGTCCTTCTTGCGGCCGACGATGCGGAAGTAGCCCTCCTCGTCCATCGATGCGAGATCGCCGGTCCGCAGCCAGTTCCCGTGCATCGTGCGGGCCGTCTCGTCGTCGCGTTTCCAGTAACCCGCCATGACCTGGGGCCCGGCGAGCAGGAGTTCACCTTCCTCGCCGACCGGGAGC
>DRLC01000031.1 GCA_011053145.1 Planctomycetota bacterium
CGGGGTCCCCGTGGGGCACGACGGTCGTGAGACCGTCCATCGCGCCCCGGAGGAAAACCTGGACGTAGACGCGACCCGCAGCGCGGCCCTTGCGGCCGAAGACGCGCGCTCCGTTCGCCGTTGCGGTGCCGGCGAAGACACCCGCCGCCGCGAGGGCCGAGCCTCCGCGCAGGACATCGCGCCGCGTCGCTCCCCTCGCTCCCTTGGATTCGTTTCGTTGCTTCATGGTCTTGGATTTCATCGAGGTGCGAGGAGGAGTCATGCCCACTGATAGGACGGCGCGGACGCGGCGAGGCCGATGGCCTCATAGACCTCCGGCCAGATCAGCGGAGCGCGGGCGTCGAGGAAGGCTTGCACGCGCTTGCGCTCCGCCGGGCTGAGCGCGCGTCCGAGGATGCGCGTGTCGATGCGCTTCGCGAGCCCCTTGGCTCCGAAGCCCCCGAGCAGCGCGAGGATCTTCCCGAGCGAGACCTGCACGCCGGGGATGTAGTTCAAGAGCAGGAAGCTCGCGAAGCTCCAACGCGGGAGCAGGGAACGGCCCCACGCATTCACGGAATCCGGGTAGCCGTTCGGTGCGTGCCAGTCGAACGGCAAGTGCCCCATGATGCTGAGGAAGTAGAGCAGCGCGTTCGGGTCGTAGACCTCGGCCTCGAGGCCGCGCAGGAGCGAAGCGACGTAGTGGAACGGGCGGCGGAACTTCGGCGCAATCGCGCTCGGCACCTGGGCGAGATACTCCTCCCGCAGAA
Organism: Planctomycetota bacterium; assembly: GCA_011053145.1. GTDB lineage: Bacteria > Planctomycetota > UBA1135 > UBA1135 > DRLC01. Next base: position 747 of record DRLC01000031.1, read on the forward strand.
TCGCGCGGATCATCGCCTTGATGTCGCCACCGGTCGCGAGGTAGGTGGCGGTAACGTCATCGATGATCTCTTGGGGCGGATTCTCGGTCAGGAGCCACTTGGTCATCTTCGTCGCGATGTGCCGCGCCGTACTCGGGTGGGACGAGAGGATCGCGAGCACCTGCTCTCCGCCCTGCTGGTAGGAGAACGGGGGGATCGTCTGTCCGAGGACCGTCTTGGTCCCTGTCTGGTGCCAGGCCCGAACGAACTGAAAGCGCAGGTAGTTCGGGCTCGAGCTGTTCAGGTTCAAGCTCCATCCCGTGAGGACCTTGGCCACCTCCTTCACGTCGGTTTCCGTGTATCCGCCGTTCACCCCGAGGGTGTGCAGCTCCATGAGCTCACGCGCGTAGTTCTCCTGGGCTGTCCCGACGATGTTCAACCAGTTGTCGAGGTAGTACATCATCGCGCCCGAGTGGGCCGAGGCAGAGAGGAGTTCGGGGAAGGTGGCGAGCGCGTACTTCCGGATGACCTCACGGTCGTCCTCGTTCTTGAAGGCCCACTCCGGGTCCTTGTTGTGGTTGATGTTGAAGTGGTCCGTCCAGAACTCGCACATGCGCTCGAAGAGCTGGCGTTTCGAGTGCACCGCTCGCACGACCATCGCCCCCTTGAGTTCGAGCTGCGGAATCGCCGGGTCGAAGGAGTACGCGTCGACGAGCTCCTTCGGGCTCTGGGTCAGGGTCGGGAAGTTCGCAAGCCGGGCGTCCATGTCGGAGTCATCGATCGAGAGGTGATCGAGCTGCTCCTCCAGGTAGGCGTGGTAGCCGAGCCGCTTCGCCCGCTGGTACTCCGCGAGAGAAAAGCCCTGGGTGATCCGGTGAACGAGTTCCAGCACCGTGTCCGGCGCCCCGTTGCCGGCTTGCCGGGCGCTCGCCCCGGGCTGCGGCCCACCGGGAGCGGCGAGGAGCGGCGCAAAGAGCCCGCGGCGATCCAGGCGGTTCAGACCGGAGGGGGTCCGGATACGCGCTCCGGCCGGAAGGGGCGGGGGTTCGAGAAGCCGCTCAGGGCTCTTCGGGATTCGCTCGAGACGCGTGGCGAGCTCACGCGCATTGGGGATCTGGGTCTGATTCATGCCGCGGTCCTCGGAGATGGGGCTGGAAGAGCGGAAGCGGGGAAGGCCGCCCGCATGGGAAGGACGCGGGTTGGGGCGGAACGTGAAAGAGATTCCTCCAGAATCTCCCGAGCCGCCGGTCGAAATGCCGCGCGCGTCCCTCCCCCTGAATCAGGATACTATGGGCACTCGGTTCCCGCCGAGACCGGTCGGCTTCCCCCGCGACCAACGCCCAACATGTCCACGCCACGCCCTTCCCTCGGTCCCACCGAACTTCCGACCCCGGCCACGGAGAACAACCTGGCGTCCACGGCGCTGGCTGCCTTCCTCCGCCAGCACGTCCGGCAGGAGGAGCTCCTGCGCTCACACCGCCTCGCGGTCATGGCCCTGGATGCGAGTCGGGCGCACGAAACCCTCGAAGCGTTCGCCGAGGCCGTGCGATGCCACATGGAAATCGAGGAGGAAGTTCTTCTCCCACTCTATGGGGAGCGCGTCCACCAGCCCCCGCGTTTCGGCGTCGCGATCTACCGAAGGGACCACGAAAAAATCTCCGCTGGACTCGAGCGTGTGCGGCTCTCCCTCGAGCGCTTCGCAAAGGATCCCACCCCCGAAGCCGCCCTGTTCCACACCGACTTCAGTCACGCGCTCGTCCACCTGATGGAACACCACGACGAGCGCGAACGAGCGGCGTTCTTTCCTCTGCTCGATCGATCCGTGGAAGCACGGGAACTCGATGCGATCCTCCGTGCCGATCCGCGCGCGGGCGTGGGGTAAGAGGTGCGCGATACCGGTGGCGAGCGAGCGCGGCGACTCTTCGACGAGCGAGCGGCGTCGGGGTCTTGGGCGGGACTCTATCGCGGGCCGAGCACGCTGCGCAGCCACCCCTTCCAAGCACGCTTCACCGCGGTCGAGCGCATGCTCGCGCAGATCGGATCGGTCGAGTGCGCTCTGGACGTGGGCGCGGGGAGCTGCGACTTTGCTCCCCTGGTGCAGGATCTGGGCGGATGGTATGCCGCCCTCGACACGAGCATCGAGATGCTTCGGCTTGGGAGGGACTCGAAACCGGGAATGTTCGTCCAGGGCGAGGCCGAAGCACTTCCTTTCTCCTCGGGGAGATTCGACCTCGTCCTCGCCCTGGGACTGTTCGGTTTCCTTCCAGAACTCGGTCCCGCGTGTCGCGAAATCGCGCGCGTTCTCCGTCCCGGAGGCGTCCTCATCGCACAGGGCGGCAAACGCGATCTGTGGTCCAGACTCGGTCGACCGAGGCGGATGGACCCCACGGCCGTCGAGCAGCCGGTCCCCCCCCGGAGGCTCGATCGCGCCCTCGCGGCGGTGGGATTCGCCCCGGTACTCCGGCGCTATGTGGACTTCATCGCGCTGCCCCGACGTTTCCGAGAACGCCTTCCTCGAACGATGATCCGAGCGTCCCATGCGATGGGACGAATGGGCCCGCTCTTCTCACCTCTGGCGCGAAGCCACGTGACGATGTATCGGATCCCGGCTGTGTGAGGGCCCGGAGCCGATGCATCGTCACGTGGCGTGGATCCGGGCCAACTCCTGCTCCACGCGGCGCGCGACCTCTCCGTGGGGCTCCGCCTTGTCCGAGGACTCGCCGTCCATGGCTTCGAGCGCCGCGCGCTGCGCCTCGAAGTCGACGTTCACGATGCCGGCGCGGCTCTGGAGCATGCGCCAGGCACGGCGACGTTCGACGCAGAAGAGCACCATCTGCCGCGAGAGGAGCACGCGCCTGCCTCCCCCCTCGTGGTCCGTCATCGCCACCCCGAAGTCCGGTACGTAGGAGCGCTGGGTCGGGTCGAGGAAACGACGGTGCACGACATCGTCCTGGGTGATGGCGGCGAGCACATCGTCCAACTCGAGGGCCTCGAAACCCTCGGGCATCGGCCTGAAGTGGCGACGGAAGCGCGCCTCGGTGATCGCCCAGTGGGCGGTCGTGTAGTGGTACTTCTCGCCCGTCTTCGGGTCCTTGCGCGTCGCCCAATCGCGGGTGATGGCCGGGTTTCCCTTGAGCGACAGGGAGAGGGCGTAACTCTCCCCCAGGCTCGGATTGAACTCGAACTCAGGCATGCCGCGCGAGTCGCGCATGCGCGAGGCTTGGACGGTCGAGAATGCGTCGGGGATCCCGTGCTCGGGCTGGCAGGGAGTGTGGCACTGCAGGTAGGCCGTGCCGCGGTACTCGAGCCCGTCGAGGATCGCCCGGAACAGCTTCGCGGCGCTCGCCATCGAAACCTGCGAGATGAAGGGCGAGCCGTGGCCGCCGAGGAAAGCCTCCGAGACACTCTTCTTCTCGGTGTACTTGCCCTCGGTCGCGTACCCGAACTGGTTCATGTCTCCGCCACCCGGCATCGGGGTCGAATCGGAGTTCTGACCTCCGGTGTTCGAATAGAGCTGCGTATCCAGCATCAACACCTTCACGTTCGGGCGGTTCTGGAGCACGACCTTCGAGACGTTCTGGAAGCCGATGTCCCCCATTCCGCCGTCTCCGCCGATGGCCCAGACCTTCGGGAGTTCGCGCACCTCCTGGTCGGTCATGACCGCATCCGTCATGTGAGCGAGCATGAAGGCCTGCTCCGCATCGAAGTCCGCTTCGCCTTCGGCGAGCAGGACGTCCGCGAGGCGCTCGGGAATGACCGAGCGGCGCGCGTGATCGAGGATGAAGCTCTCACCGAAGAGCCAGGCCACGGTCGCCCCGTCCTGGAAGAGCGAGTTCATCCACGGATAGGGGTGCGGGTTGTTCGGTGGAGTCGAACCGTAGACGGTGTTGCAGCCCGTATGGGCTCCCATCGCCATCACGCTCATCCCGTTCGAGTGACGCCCCTCGACTGCCTGTAGGTCGCGGTGCAGGAACGCATCGTGGCGTAGGACCGCGGTCAGCGCATCGACCAGCTCCTGGTTGGAGATTCCGCCGCGCTCTTCGATGCGCGCATCCGTGTCCCGATCGTCCTCACCGCCGAGTCCCATCAGGTGCTGGGCGACCGCCCTCCGGAAGCGAGCGTGGGTTTCGGCGTCGGAGCTCTCGAGCGCATCGAGGCGCGCGACGGCTTCGGCCTCGAGACGCGCCGCCTTCTCCTCCATGCGGTCCGCCTTGCGATGATAGATCGGGCGCATGTAGGCCTCGGTCAGGCTCGCGACCGCATGGAGCACGGTCTTCTCACCGCACCCGGCACAGGCCCCGTCGCCCGAGACGAGCGCCTCGTAGTTCGTGCGCACCATCAGGTGATTGCGCAGCGTGAGCTCGTGGCTCTCCTCGGGGTGCTCGGGATCATACTTTCCGAGGAAACGCTCGGGCGTATCGGGAAGCAGATCGAGGAATGCGATCCCAGTGCCGTGGTCGGCGTTGATCTGCTCCGTCTCCTGGTGCATGACGAGGGCTTCCTTGTCCCCGCACTCCACGGCGCACTCGCCACAGCCCTTGCAGAGGTCCGAGACAAAGATCCCGAACACTCCGCCGCTGCCCTTTTCCTTTCGCTCCATCGCCTTGAAGACGGCGGGTGTCTTGGCGAATGCGAAGGGGACGCGTTCGAAGAACTCCACGAAGTGGGCCGTCACGTCGGCGGCAAGCCCCGGAGTCTCCTTCAGGGTCTCCCGGACGAGCGTGGTGAACGGCGTGTCGCCCTTCTCCTTGACGACCTCGTGCATGCGGTCGCGCAGGCGAACCTCGACTTCGGGGAGCACCGCGAGGAGGGCTTCGCGCTTCTCTCCCTCCGCATAAGCTCGCGCGGCGGTCACGAGGATCGTCGAAAGATCCTGCGCTGTGTTCGGGAGCGCGGTGTCGGGACAGGCCTCGATGCACTCCATGCATTGGGTGCAGTTCTCGGCGATCCAAACCGGAGTCTCGCGTCGGGCCACGTACTTGCTGGCGGTCGCCCCGGTAGCGGGCGCCATGACGCCGACCGAAGCGAGGGCCGAAGCGGGCTGGAAGTACCCGAGGCCCGCCCGGAATTCGCTGTCGAAGGTCGTGATGCTCGAAAGCGGGAGGCGTTCGGCATTGTCCGACGGGCAGGCGCTCTTCACGCCGCAGTCTCCACACGGGGCGAGGATCTTGCCTCGCATGCTCGAGCGATCCTCGGCATCGAGGTCTCCGATCGGGATCTCACGAACGCGTTCGAAGCCCTGCTCCATGACGGTCATGTTCGACGCGACGACGGCCTTGCCGAATCGCCCGAACTTCTTCTCGTACTGCCCCTCCACGACCTCGCGGAATCTGTCCTCGCCGATGCCGTTCTGCTCCAGGAACCCCGAAACGCGGAAGAAGGCGCCGAGGAACGCGTTCCCCTGCATCCGGAGCTGCAGGTCCTCGCGCGGCGTTGCCTCGCGCGCGATTTCGAACCCCGACAGGGTGAAGACGCGGATCTTCTTGTCGATGATTTCACGGCGCCGCGCGGGAGGAATGCGCGTCCAGGCCACCTCAGGCTCCTCGTGGGACTCCCAGACGAAGGTCCCTCCCTCACGCATCCCGTCGATCGGGTTCGAATGGGTGAATGCCTTCGGGTCGCAGCACAGGACGACGCTCACGTGCCTGAGATCGCAATTCACCCGAATGCGCTCGGGCGCGACGACGAGGTAGTAGGCCGTGGGAGCTCCCTTCTTCTCGGAACCGTACTTCGGGTTCGCGCTGACGTGCAGGATCTCCTCGAGTCGACCGTACTCGTCCTTTGCGCCACGTTCACGCGCCATGTCGTCTCCGAAGGCGCCGATGATCTCGCTCAGGTTCTTGCCGGTGGTGATCATGCCCCAGCCGCCGATCGAGTGCAGACGCACGGCGATGGCCCCGTCGGGCAACAGAGACGGCTTCTCCTCCGACTCCACCGCGTAGGGGTGATCCACACCGAGCACGAAGAACGGCGTCTCGTCCGATCCCTTCCCGTCTTGCCGCTTGGTCTGCCCGTGGACGAATTCGAACGCACCGAGGATGCCCTCGGGGCGGAAATCGCGGGAGCCGAGCCCGTAGACCCCGCTGAAGATGCGCGGGCGTTCATCGTGGCTGATCGCGGGGATGCCTGCGTGCAAGACGCCCTCGGCATTCTCCCGGGCCTTCGAAAGAGCGGTGCGCACGTCGCGCGTCAACGGGTTGTTGCCGGCCAAGGGCTCGTCGGTGCGCTCGAGGATGATGGCCCGCTTCTTTCCCGCGAGGGCGCGGACGACCGCAGCCTCCGGGAAGGGGCGCAGGACATTGATGTGCAGGGACCCGACCTTCGCATCGCGTGTGGCGCGCAGGTAGTCCACCGCGGCTTCGATGTTCTCGGCGGCGGATCCAAGACTGATGAAGACGGTCTCCGCATCCTCGCAGCGGTACTCGTGGACCAGGCCGTACCGGCGCCCGGTCAGCCGCGCGAACTCTTCGTACGCTTCCTCCAGGAACCCCAGGATCGGCTCGGAGAAGTTGTTCCGGCGCGCGATGACGCCGTTCATGTAGTGCTCCTGGTTCTGCACCGGACCGAGGAGCATCGGGTCGGCGAGATCGATCAGCGCCGGGACGCGGCGCCGTGTCGGGCCGAAGAGCTTGCGCTGGGCTTCCGTCGGGCACTCGATGATGTCATCCGGCGCTCCGAGGAAGGTGCGGATCAGCTCCGCCTCGGGCCGGTAGAAGGTGCGCTCGAGGTGAGAGGTCAGGAACCCGTCCTGCACGTTGATGCCCGGGTTCAGGGAAAGCTCGTTCACGCGGCGCAGGATCAGCGCCTGATCCGCTGCCTGCTGCGAGTCGCGCGCGAAGAGGATGGTCCACCCGGTGTCGAGGGCCGCGTACACGTCATCGTGCCCGCAGTGCACGTTGAGAGCGTGCTTGGTGAGTGCTCGGGCAGCGACCTCCACGACGAGCGTCGAAAGCTTGCCGGGTGCGTGGTAGTACTGCTCGAGGCCATAGATGACCCCCTGCCCCGAGGTGAAGTTCACGACGCGCTTGCCCGTCACGCTCATCGCGATCGCACCGCCCTGGGCCGCATGCTCGCCCTCCGCCTCGATCGCGACCTTCGAACGCCCGAAGACGTTCAGGTTCCCCTGCGCGAAGGAGAGCTGGTAGTTCTCTCCCATCTCCGTGGAGGGCGTGATCGGGTAGAAGACCCCGGCATCGGTCAGCCTCGCCTCGGTGTGATAGGAGACGAGCTGGTTTCCGTTGGTCGTGACGCGGATCCCCGGAAAGCGCGGGTGTTCAGGACTGCTGTTCATGGAACCGGTGACGGAGGTTGGGTGAGCGGAGAGGCGGCCGGGCCGAGGGCACCCCGAAGCTAGGGAACCATCGATCCCGCGCCTAGCTGCCACCATACGCAAACTGCCGTACCGGAGGACCTAGGAAGGAGGATCTCCGCAGGCCCTCGGGACATGCCCGTTCCCCCCCCCCCGGGCCGGAAGCGGGCGGTAGCCATCCCGGGTTGGTGGAGCCGAAGTGCTTCGGAGTCGTTCGGTATGGAACGGGTATGGAGCCTGCGACTCCCCCCAAATGCGAGACGGGCGCCACCGCTCGCGCGGTGACGCCCGTCTTCCCTATCGGCTCTCTAACGAGAACCGGGAGAAGCAACCGATCAGTTGCCGACGCGGAGATCGACCGAGTTCGTCAGGACGAACGAGGTCCCCGGTCCGTCATCCAGGAGAGCCTGGCAGTAGATCGTGATGCCACACATGGCCATCGAGTTCGCGACCGTGTTCTGGTACACGGCGGTCGGACCGGCGATGCGACCCGAAACGAACATCTGGGTCTCGGGGTTCACGAGGGCGACCGAGCCGTTGTCCACGAGCCGCATCTCAGGAAGAGCGCAGCCGATGACGCGGGCAAAACCGCGGCCCATCGTGTCCACCGTGAAGGTGACCTGCTGGCCGATCACGGGGTTCGTCGCGGTCAGGGCGTTCAGGTTCGGGCCGGCGTTGCGCATCGAGACGCTAGCAGCTTGGCAGGTGGCGTCCACGCTGTCGTGACCGGTCACGACCAGAGCATAGTCGGCGTCGACCGCGGGGGTCTCCTCATGGCTGTCCCCGTTGATCTCCGCGGCGCGGACCATGATCCGCCACTGACCCGCGGCCGGGTTCTGGATGAAGAGGTTCTCGACGGTGTCGATCTTGTTGCGCTTACCACCCGGGAGGCTGTAGTTGCCGGCATCGAGACCACGGTTGCCCTTCCAGACGACCCCGTTGGGATCGATCGCGATGAGGTCGAGGTCGTTGATGCGGTGCAGCGTCGAGGAGGTCGTTCCGGGAAGGTCCCGGTACACCATCGTCGCCCGCAGCTCGGGGCTGCCGGCGAGCACGTTCACGTAGTAGGTGGTCGTGTCGAAGAGCGACAACACGTCGGTCTCGTCCACGATCAGCGTCTTCGCGCGGTGGTCCCACATGTACTGCAGGTCCGGTGCGCCCCAGCCCTGGTGCGTGCGGGTCAGGTTCGAGGTCGTCCCGGAGAACGTCCACTGCTGAGCGGTGTTGATGAGGACGGCCTTCGCGGTCGTGTTGAACGGAGCGTTCTCGAAGGGAGTGGTGCCCGGAACGGGGTTCCCGAAATCACCGTTCGACCACATCTGGTAGAAGTAGCCGAGGTTGCCGGCGACGATCGGCGTGGCACCGGAGGTACCGCCGAAGTTGTTGGTGTAGCCGTTCAGCCCGTCCGTCGTCTGGATGCGATCGTAGAAGCTCGCGAGGTCCGGCTTGATGCGGCCGTCCGCCGCGGGACCGATGCTCGCGCCGCCCCAGAAGTCGTCGTTCTTGCTGACGGTACCTCGGTGGTTGATGCCACCGACCGCGATGATGTTCTTCGCCCAAGCCTCGGGACGCGACATTTGGTTGTTCGCGTTGCTCTGGGACTGGCAGACGGAGAAGCGCGGGAAGTCGAACAGGATCAGGTCCATGTTCTGGGAAACCGAGGTGTAGTTGAGCGTACGGCTGTTGCTGACCGAGTTGGACTGGATCACGCAGCGGTAGGGCCCCGCCGGATCCTGGACCTCGGCACTCGCGTTGTAGCGGCTGCCGCCCGGGGTGGGCGTGTCGATGTCCTGGATCACCAGGAAGGCGTCCGGCATGCAGCCGGTCGCGGCCGCGCGACCGATGCCCTTGCCGAGCACGATGCCCGAGGTCGAGGTGCCGTGGAACGTACCCGTGACCGTTCCGTGCAGCAGGAAGTTCGGCATGTCCTGGTGCTGGGTCGAGCACCCGACATCACGCACTTCGACGCGCATGTCCTGTCCGCTGTAACCGGAGAGACCGGAGATGTAGTCGGTCCCGTGGAAGACACGGGCGATGTCCATGTCGGTCTGGACCTCGGTGAACGCGCGGTCGATCCACGCAACGTCGTTGCGAGAAGCGAGCTGGGGCAAGAGCGAGGCGTCGAGGGTGGCGACCATCAGGTAGGCGCGGTCGGTGACCTCATGGATCGTTCCGCCGGCCGACTCGATGAAGTTCGTCACTCCGGCGTAGCCGCCGCGCTCCATCGTGAGGATGTTGACACGCAACGGACCGGTCTCGCCGTTTTGGACCGAGCGGACGAGCTCTTCCTCGAGCTTGAACGCGGGCTGGAAGGGGCTGACCGAACGCACGAAGGGAAGGGCGCGGATCGCCTGCACGGCGTCGCGGTCCATCTCGACGATGTTCGCGTTGTTCGCGAGGAAGCGGTGGATGGTCCCGCCCTCGGCCCGCACCAGGTCCCGGTAGTCCTCGATTCCCTGGGTGATGTACTGGACGACGTAGAGTCGGTTCGCGGGCGTGGCAAGGAGAGACGAGGGCACGTCCGCAGCCTTCTTGACTGGGTCGAAGCGCTCGAACCTCAGCAGAAGGTCGTAGTCCGCCTTCTGCGACGGGGCGAAGTGCTTGCCGTCGAGGGCGATCGCGTAGCGGGTGGAGCCGTTCTCGGTCCAAGTACGGATCACGGACGACTTCCCAGGGACGTGAATCTCGCGCAGGTCAGCCCTGCGCTGCGCGGCCTGGGAGCCCGCGAGGAGAAGGAGGCCGGTCGCTGCTAGTAGCGACCGTTTCGAGATGGCATTCATCGATGCGGATTCCTCAAAGTTGGGGAAAGCAGGAGAAGGAAAGCGGAACCGGCGCCGAAGCTCGGAGTCGACGGCGGAGGAGCCATCCTAGCCGGGATGGCTGGATTGCGGGGGGCTCAACTGTCGGGAGAATTGCCCGGTTTTTCGGGTCTCATTCGCGATCTGGCTGGCAATGGAGTTCGGTTGGCGTACCCCAAAACCTACCCCAGGATCTCCCCTGGGGGATGCGCGGGGTGGACCATCACCAGCGGGAGATCCTCACCACGAGGATCCAGATCCAATAGAGGACCACGGAGATCGTCAGGGCCCGCCCGAGTTCCCTGAACCGGCCGCGCCATTCGACGCGCCGCTCCTCTGGACTGAGGCGGTAGAGGACCCAGGCCCCGATCAGGAGCAGCAGGATATTGCGGATCCGCATGCTCCCTTAAAGGTACGTTCGAAGCAGGGGATCCGTGCCTGCGAAGTCGTAAGGATCCTCCCACCCCTCCCATGCCCCCCACGATCGAGATCGAGGTCCCCCGACGCCTCTC
>DRLC01000032.1 GCA_011053145.1 Planctomycetota bacterium
CGAGGCCGCCGAGGGCGCGCAGGAACTCACGCCGGACCCGCGCCCGCGGGCGGCCGGCGGACGGCCGGCGGGGGCCGGCGGGATCGGGGTGTGGGCTCGTGTGGGTCGTGATGGGCGCCTCCCGAGCGTATTGCACCCGAACCGGGCACGAGCGCAAAGAGAACTACGCCCGGGGATGCTCGGATCCTCGCCCCCGTGGAACCCGAGTCGCTACCATTCCGCGGTGCTCCGCCTGATCGGCTTCTTCGTCCTCGTCTTCGTCGTGCGTTCGCTTCTCGTGCACGTCCCGGTCATCGGCCCGCTCTTCGCCCGCACGGGCTGGATCGGGCTGTGGCTCACGGCGATGCTGCTCTCCTTCGTCTTCGGCCGCGTCGGGGAACGGATGGTCCGGGTCCAGCGGGATCGGGCGGAGGTGCGCCGGCTCCTCGCGGTCGACAGCCCCCACGCCCACGGGAAGGTGGGCGCTCTGCTCCTCGCCCAGGGTCGGGCGCGCGCCGCGACGCCGCACCTCGAACGTGCCGTGCAGGGCGAGCCCGATGCCGCGGAATGGCACTATCGCCTCGGCCTGGCGCTCTCCGCGCGCGGCGAGCGCACCCGGGCGATCGAGGAACTTCGCAGGGCGCTCGAGATCGACCCCGAACGGGGTTACGGCACGGCTCGCATGCGCCTCGCCCAGGCGCTCTTCGAAGCGGGCGAAGCCGAGCGATCCCTCGCGGAGCTCGAGACCTTCGAGCGCCTCCACGGCCCGACCCCGGAGTCCGCGTACCGCCGCGCCCGTGCGCTGCGAGTTCTCGGGCGCCGGGAGAAAGCTCGCGCGGCCCTCGACGAGGTCGGGACCCTCGCGCGCGAGGCCGCGAGATACCAGAAGGGCGGCGCGGCGAAGTGGGTGGCGCGCGCCGCGCTCGCGCGGATCCTCTAGGACGGGAATTCCTTGCTAGGGGAGACGCTTTCGGAACGAGAGGTGCGCCGCGAGGTACAGCAGCGCGACCACCGCGAGCATCGAGGCGGTCAGGGACGGGTCGAGTCGACCCGCGTGCTGGATCTCGACGAATTCGGGGATGTCGGCGAGTCGGAACGGGGAGTAGCTCGAGAGACCCTTCACCATGTAGATCGCGAAGCAAAAGACCGAGGTGAAGATGACGCCGAGAGCGACCGAGATCGGGTGGGAGGCACGCGTCGAGATCAGGAACGCGAGGCCGTAGATCACCGCGAGGAAGATCGTTTCGTGCACGGCGCCGAGGAGCGAGGCACGGTAGGAGACCGATTCACCGACGTGGGCGGCGAGCGCGGGGATCGTCGCCGAGGAGAGCAGGACGGGTAGGGCGAAGGCGACGAGTCCCGCGAGGTAGCGCTCGGCGAGGATCCGCGCGCGGGATTGCGGGCGCGCGAGGAGGATCTCCAGCGTTCCGCGATTCGCTTCGCCGGCCACCGCCCCGGCGGCGAACAACGCCGCAGCCGCGGTCCCGAGCGTGCTGCAACCCTTGAAGAAATGCTGGCCGGCGATGTACGCGAACACGCCGCCGGTGTCGATCTCGTCGAGCATGCCCGACAGGACCGGGATCGGCTTCGCGAAGGTGCGCACCATCCCCATGTTGTCGAGGAACTGGGGCCAGAAGAGGATCGCAGCGACGAGCATCGCCTCGAGGAGGAGGAAGCAGCCGAGGCTCCCGAGGATCAGCGTGCGAGAGCGTCCCATCAGACCGCCTCCGTCCCGTAGATCTCGCCGTAGAGATCGGTGAGCGAGAGTTCACCGAAGCGCACCGACGTCGGCATCGGAAGGGTCGGGGCGTTCGCGATGCGCTCGAGGACCGGGCGCGGGTCTTCGCTCGGGAGCAGAAGATGCACGAGGGAACCCTCGACGCGGACCTTGGCGAGGTTCCCGAAGACCTCCTCCAGGTCCGCTGGACTCGGCTCTCCCGCGAAGCGAAGCCGCAGTGCGCGCCGAACGCGCCGTCGCGCCGCATCCGCTGCGTCGGTGTCCACGAGCGCTCCCTCGCGCAGGAAGAGGACGCGGTCGCAGCCCTCCTCGACCTCGCCGAGGTGGTGCGAGGAGAGGAGGATCGTCGTGCCGCGCGCGACCTCGCCCCGCAGCAGGTCGAGCACCTCCCCGCGCCTCGAGGGGTCGAGTCCCTCGGTGGGCTCGTCGAGGATGCGGACGGGAACGTCGGGAGCCAGCGCTGCCGCGACGAGCAGGAGGCGCTTCATCCCGTGGCTGAACGCACCGACGCGTCGGTCGAGGGGGAGGCCGAGCCGTCGCAAGAGCTCGAGGCCCCGCGCGAGTGCATCGCGCCCGCGTCCGCGCTGGAACCAGGCCATGTGCCGGCGAGCGGTCAGCTCGCCGTAGAGCGCGAGTTCCCCGGGCGCGTAGGTGACGCGCCGTCGCACGGCGGTCCCGTCGCCGCGCAGTTCGGCACCCGCGACCGTGCACGATCCCGCGTCGGGCGGGACGAGACCGATCATCATGCGCATCAACGTGCTCTTGCCGGCTCCGTTCGGTCCGAGGAGCCCGGTGAGGGTTCCCGGGGCGAGCTCGAGATCGGTCGGATGGACTGCGATGTGACCGCCGAAGGAACGCGTCAGGCCGCGTACGGCGACCGCCGGCCGCACATCGCCGGGATTGGAGGTTGGGCCCGGGCTCATGGCGGGGGAGAATAGGCGCACGTTGGAAGCGCCGCAAGCCGTCCGAATCCTGAAGCGCGACGCCTTCGGTCGCGTCGAGCGCCTGGAGGGAAGCTTCGGGGTCGTCGTGCGGCGTGTGGCCTGCGGGAGTTCCGTCGTCGGCTCCCGGACCGTGGCGAGGTTTCTCTTGCGCAAGGAGCGTCGCGCGCTCCTCCACTTGGATGGACAGAGCGCGGTCCCTTCGGTGCTCGAGTGTTCCGACGCAGTGGGTGCGGTCTCGCCGGGCGAGGGCGCTCCCGATCCGCGCGAGGTTCTCGTTCGCTCGTGGATCGAAGCGGTTCCGCTCTGGAAGACCGAGACCTTGCCGCGCGACTACTTCGATCGACTCGAGGCGCTCGTGCGGGAACTCCACGATCGCGGCGTCTGTCACAACGACCTGCACAAGGAACCCAATATCCTCGTCTGCCCGGACGGGTCCCCCGCGCTCGTCGACTTCCAGCTCGCGAGCGTGCACCCCACCGGGGGCCGCCGCTTCCGGGTTCGCGTCGCCGAGGACCTACGCCACGTCGCGAAGCACCGTGCTCGCTACGTCCGTGCGATGGAGGAGGGGGGCGTGCATCCGGGGGCGGGGGCGGGACGCCATGCTTCGCTCGTCGCACGCGCGTGGATGCGCGCCGGCAAGCCGGTCTACAACCGGCTGACGGGGCGCTTCGGTTCCTTCGACGGAGATGAGCCGCGGCGGCCGCGCGAGGGCCCATGGCCCACGTGGGTCGGGTCCTGAGTCCGGGAGGCTCTCAGGGTCCTTCGGCCCGCGCGAGGAACGCGGCGAGGAGTGCGTCGCCGCGCTCGGAGAGGATCGATTCGGGGTGGAGTTGGATGCCCTCGTAGGGGAGCTCGCGGTCGCGGATGCCGAGCGGCGTCCCGTCGCGGGCGCGGGCGGTGATCTCCAGGCAGGTGGGAATCGAATCGGGCGCGAGGACGAGGGAGTTGTAGCTCGTCAGCGCGAGGGGCGAGGGCAGTCCGGCGAAGAGCCCCGCGCCCCGATGGATGAGCTCGGTGGCGCGCCCGTGGGCGAGGGAGCGGGCGCGTTCGATGCGCGCGCCCCGCCAGAGCCCGAGGACCTGGTGCCCGAGGCAGATGCCGAGGATCGGGAAGGTGGGCCGCGCCTCGAGGAGTGCGAGCGCGGTGCGGGCCTCGCTCGGTGGCCCCGGACCCGGTCCGAGCACGAGCCCGGCGGGGGAGAGCTCGAGGAGTTCCTCCACACGGGTCGAGCCGGCTGCGAGGACACGCGTCTCCGCCCCCAGCCGCTGGAAGGCTTGGGAGATGTTGAAGGTGAAGGAGTCGCGATGGTCCAGGACGAGGATCACGCGACGAGCAAACGCCAGCCGGGGTGGCGACGCAAGCCCCTGGCGGGTCGGGGATCCCCGCGGCAGCCTCGGCCCGACTTCTTCCACGGTCCCCTTGGCGCCCGCGCACCCCGGGGCCTATCGTGCGCCCCATGGAGATCGTCGTCATCGGCGCCGGAGAGGTCGGGTACCACATCGCGGACATCCTCTCGCGCGAGGACCACCGCGTCAGCGTCGTGGATCCCGACCCCGCGAAGATCGCCCGCATGATCGAGACCCTCGACGTAGAGGTCTTCGAAGGGGATGGGACGCGGGCGGAGATCCTCACCCAGGCCGGGACTTCCCGGGCGGACATCCTGGTGGCCGTCACCCAGAGCGACCACGTCAACATGCTCGCCTCGGCGCAGGCCAAGGCCCTCGGCGCGACGCGCGTGATCCTGCGCCTGAAGGACATCTCACGCCTCGAAGGCTACCGCTACTTCTACAAGCAGACCCTCGGGTTCGACGTCGTGCTCTCCACCGACGACCTCGCCGCCGAGGAGATCATCGGAACCGTTCGCCAGCACCGAGCCCTCGAGGTGGAATCCTTCGCGGA
>DRLC01000033.1 GCA_011053145.1 Planctomycetota bacterium
CGAGCCCGCCAATCCCCATCACCGAGTGACAGGACACGCAGGATGGTGCGCCGTTCTGGAAGCGCTCATGGCCGAGGAAGAGCTCGCGGCCGCGCGCGACGTCGGCCTCGGTCAGCGGCCGATCCGAGAGCTGCAGCCCGGCGAAATGGGACTTCTCGAGAGCCGACTCCACCTCGATCAGGTGCAGGAGCTTCTCGGCCATCTCCGGGGTGAGGGTCGGGATCGTCGGCATCAGGGCGCCGTTGGCTTCGCTCAGCAACTCCAGGGCATGGGCATCCCCGCGGTCCATCGCGGCCTTCGGGTCCTGGATGAATTCGATGAGCCAGGCACGATCCTCCCGGTCGGTGACCCCTTTCAGATCGGGGCCTGTGAGCACGCCCCCACCGATCGTGTGGCAGCTCACGCAGTTGTTCCGGAAGTAGGTGACGGTCTCTTCGCTGACCGCGTCCTGGGGTGCCGCCTGGGGGGTGGACCCCACGAGCAGAAGCACCGGGACGACGACGATGGGGATCGTTTGGAAACGCACGGGCATGACCTCGAAAGGGTTGGCCGGCCAAGACAAACGGCGTGCCAGCGACACGAGACCGCGGGACATGCCCTCCCGGGCACCGCACGCGCCTCCGACGGTGCCCACCGCGGCCCGAGTGCATCGTCCCCTATGCACCCGCGCTCGATCCGGTATGCAGCACGCGAGCGCCCGGCGCCCGCCGGGGATCGGCGGACACCGGGCGCATCGTGGGGCGACCGGAAGCGGATCGGAGGGGCTCAGGATTCCGGGGGACCCAGGGCGGCATCCCCTCGGATCACGCGGTCCAGAGAGAACCAACCCCCTCCCTGCCAGAGGTAGACCAAGAGGGTCATGAAGACGAGCATCGCGAACTGGAAGTTCAGGTTCTCCATCACCATCGTGCTGCCCCCCGCTCCGGTGAACTGCAGCACCGCAGCTCCCGCGAGCACGATCGCGTTGATCCCCGCGGCCCAGCGCGTCACGAAACCCAGCGCCAGCGCTGCCCCTCCGACCCCGTGGGCGAAGACGACGAACCAGGCGATCAGGTTCTGGCTCTCCGCGAGCGGTCCGTCGAGCTGGGCCTCGAGCGCGCCGATGTTCGTGATGTAGTAGATCCCCTTGATCATCAGGGCGATCCCCAGGTAGATCCGCAGCGCGGCCACCGGAGAGAGCCGATTCGCGCTCGTACCAGCGGTCGGCAGACTGAATCGGGGCTTGGGCTTCTGGCTCGCGATCTTGAGTCGCAGGGCGACGGCATCCCGGTGCTCCTTCGCGATCGCCTCCTCTTCGGCCTCGCTGAAGCGCACCAGCAGCGCGAAGAACGAGAAGCAGGCGACGAGGATTCCCAGGATCAGGAACGCTTGGCGGTAGGAAATCGACTCGTACTTGAACAGGAACCCGGCGGCCACGGCCCCCATGTTCCCGCCCGCACCAACGATTCCGGAGACCGCTCCGATCGACTTCTTGTTGATGAACGGAACCACCGAGTAGGTCGCCCCCTCGGACATCTGCACGAACAGACTGAACACGATCATCGTGCCGATCGCGACCGGAAGGATGCTCATGCGGGAGAACAGGATCAGCGCAAAGCCCTCGACGAAGAGTGCGAGGAACAACCAGCGCACCCGCCCCTTGAGGCCCCAGCGGTGCCCGAAGATGTCACCGATGATGCCGCCGGTCGTGCGCGCGAAGATGTTCATCAGCCCGAACAGACCGGCGACGAGCCCCGCCGTCTTGAGGCCCAGATCGAATTCCGTCGAGTAGTAGAGCGCGGCGACGTTGTTGATCGTCAGCTCGATCCCGAAGCACGCCGCATAGACGAAGAACAGCGCCCAGACCCGCTTGTCCTTCGCCGCGGCCCGGAAGTTCCCCCTGGACTTCTCCCGCGTGGGCATCTCGCCCCGCGCCCGGAGATCCTTGAAGTTCCCGTCGGGCAGATCCTGCGTGAAGAGGAAGTACGCGATGCCCGTCAGGAAGCAGACGGCACCGGCGACCACCATCGAGAGTCTCCAGCTGATCGCATCGCTGTACCCCAGGCCGACAAACCCCGCAAAGACCAGCGGCATGACCATCTGGGTCACGCCGCCTCCCAGGTTCCCCCACCCCGCGCTGGTCGCGTTGGCCGTCCCGACGCAGTTCGGGGCGAACATCACCGAGGTGTGGTACTGGGTGATGACGAACGATGCCCCGATGACGCCGATCCCCAGACGGAACAGGAGAAACGCCTCGTAGCTGTGCGCGAGCCCGATCAGCATCACCGGCAGGGAGCCGAAGACGAGGAGCAGCGTGTAGGTGATTCTCGGGCCGATGTGGTCGCACAGCCAGCCGATCACCAGGCGGGCCAGAATCGTGATCGCGACCGACGCGATCACGGTGTTCCCAATCTGGCTCTTGGTGAGCCCGAGCTCGTCCTTGACGACGATCATCAAGGGCGCGATCCCGAACCACGCGAAGAAGCAGAGGAAGAACGCGAACCACGACATGTGGAACGCACGCATCTGCGGAGTCCGCAGACTGAAGAGCTCGATCTTCGTGGCCTTGTTCTTGATTTCCATCAAACAAACTCCGTCGGTGGCGGAGGTCTCGGGGGACCGCGTGGAGGAAGCGGAAGGCTCGTCGCGGCTGCGCGCAAAGGATGTGCCGAATCGGCGTGCCCCCGGCGGGGCCGCAGGCAGCGCCCCCCCACAGCCCCCACGAACGCGGTTCGGGCGCTGCGCGCCCCTCCCCTGCCGCATACCGAGCTATGCGCGCCGCATACGCGGCGCGGCAGCCGCGCAGCGACGCTTCAGGGGTTGCGGAACGCCTCGCGCTCGATCCCGTGCTGGCGCATGATGCGCTGCAACGCGGCGCGGGTCAGGCCGCAGCGTTCCGCGGCGCGCGAGATGTTGCCCTCCGCGGCTTCGAGCGCCCGGCGGACGAACTCGCGCTGGAAGCGCTCGATCGCTCGCTGCTTCCCTTCCGCGTAGGGCACCTCCTCGGTCTCGTCTCCTTCGTCCCGGCGAGACCATGGCTCCCCCTCCAGGCCGAGGTGGTGGGGCTGGATCTTCCCGTCCCGGCAGACGATCACCGCGCGATAGAGCGCATTCTCGAGTTCCCGCACGTTTCCGGGCCACGAATGGCCCTCGAGAGCCTCCACCGCCGCCGGGGAAAAGTGGAACCGGGCAGCCGCCCCCTCCCCGATGCAGGTTTCCGCCGCCCGAGACAGGAAGCGCATCGCAATCGGCAGGATGTCGGCGGGACGATCCTTGAGCAGCGGGAGTCGGATCCGGACGACGCCGAGACGATAGAAGAGGTCCTCGCGGAACTCTCCGCTGCGAAACATCGCCTCGAGGTCCCGGTTCGTCGCCGCGATCAGCCGGAAGTCGACCGGCTCGTCGCGGGAAGAACCGAGCGGCCGCACGCGCTTTTCCTGAAGGACCCGGAGCAACTTCCCCTGGAACGACGGCGACATCGAAGCCACCTCGTCGAGGAAGACGCTCCCGCCGCGCGCCTCCCGGAAGATCCCCTTGCGGTCCCGATCGGCCCCGGTGAAGGACCCCCGCACGTGCCCGAAGAGTTCGGACTCGAGCAGCGTGTCGGGGAGCGCGGCCGCGTTCACAGCCTGGAACGGACGATCGGAAACCTGGCTGCGGGCGTGAACCGTGCGCGCGATCACCTCCTTACCGGTTCCGCTCGCCCCCTCGATCAGCACCGGGACCGGGCTCGGCGCGACCCGATGGACCAGCTCCAGGACTTCGCGCATCGCCGGGTCTTCCGCGACGAGGTCCGGCCCTCCCCCGCCATCCCGGTCGGCCATGGAAGCGCGCTGGGCGAGGACCTGGCGCCCGAGCCGCGAGACCAGCGAGAGCACTTCCGCGTTCTCGAACGGCTTGATCATGAAGTGCGCCGCGCCCGCGTGCAGGCTCGACACCGCGGCCTGGATCGTCCCGAAGCCTGTCAGGATCACGACCGCGGTCTCGGGGCTGCGTTCCTTGACCGCGACGAGCAGTTCCTGTCCCCCCATCCGCGGCATCATCAGGTCGGTCAGGATCACGTCCGCCCCCTCGGTCTGGACGATCCGCAGGGCCTCCTCGCCGTCCGCGGCCGCGCGGATCTGCCCGCCGAGCGACCCCAGGAGCTTCTTCAGCCCCAGGCGAATGTCCTCCTCGTCGTCGACCACGAGGACCCGCAGGCCCTCCAATCCACTGTCGTGTTCTCTCGGTGTCGGCATCGCTGGCGGAAGGGTCATGCGAGGCTCAGTCGCACCTGGAAGCAGGTGCCTTGTGCGCCGGTCCGGATGCAGCGCAGGCTCCCCCCGTGCATTTCAGCGATACGGCGTGCCGTCGGCAATCCCAGACCCGTTCCCTCGCCGCGGGACTTGGTGGTGAAGAAGGGCCGGAAGATCTTGTCGCGCACCTCCTCGGGAATCCCGGGCCCGTCGTCCTCGACCTCGACGACCGCGTGGGTCCCCTCCCGCTCCGCCCGGATGCGAACCGTCCCCCCCCTGGAACCGATCGCCTGGATCGCGTTCACGACGAGGTTCGTGAAGACCTGTCGGATCTGAACTTCGTCACCGCTGACCTCGGGAAGATCATCGGGCACATCGATCTCGAGGGCCACGTTGGATCGCTCGCGCAGCGGACGCAGGAACGCGGAGACGTCCTCGAGCGTGTCCGCCAGGTGAACGGCGGTGATCTCCGGGGTCGTGTCCGTCGCATAGTCGAGGAGTTCGCGGATCGTCCGCTTGCAGACCGCCACGTTCCGCTGGATCACCTCCGTGTTCGCAAGGACCTCCTCGTTGCCCTCGAGTTCCGCCGCGGTCATCTGGTTGTACATGCTGATCGCGGCCAGCGGATTGTTCAGTTCGTGGGCCATCACCGCCGCCACCTCGCCGAGGACCGCGAGCCGCTCCTGGTGGATCTGGCGTTCGTCCTGCGCGATGCGGTCGGAGAGGTCGCGGCTCACGAGCACCCGGCCCGGACGGCCGCTCGCACTCGACACGAACCGCGTCGCGTGGATTTCGAACACGCCTCCCGCGATCTCGAGCATGCAGGAGCGCGGAGCCGAACTGGTGTCGAAGAGGCACCCGCGGCACTCGGCACTCCCCCGGTCGCGCCGCAGGCAGTCGTGGTGTGGATGGAGCTGCTGTTCGGACTCCAGGATCTCCTCGAGGATCGGTTCGGCGGCGCGGTTGTAGACGACGGGCGTCCCCTCTTCGTCCAGCACGACGAGCCCGTCGCGCATCGAGGAGATGACCGCCTGCATGCGATCGCGCTCGAACGCCAACTCCCGCTGCCGGTCCCGCAGGTCCTCCGCGGTGCTCTGCAGGCTCTCGGTGCGCTCCTGGACGGCCGACGCCATCGAGTTGAACGACTGAGCGAGCTGCCCGATCTCGTCGGAGGACTCGACCGGCACGCGGGTCCCGAAATCCCCGTCCCGCAGGCGACGCGCGGCATCCGTCAGGTGCTGGAGCGGGCGCGCGAGGAAGCGCATCGGGAAGAAGAAGAGCAGGCTCGCCGCGATCGCCAGGATCAGGCCGACCCCGAGGAACCGATTCTGCAGGCCGCCCACCGGGGCCAACGCATTCTCCGAGATCAGGTCCACGCGCACCGACCAGCCGCTCTCGCCGACCGGATAGGACTTGGTGAACAGGTCCTGCCCTCCCCGCGTGGCCGCCAGCGCGACCCGGGATGCGTGCTCGGTCAGGAGCGTGGTCCCGAAGTCCGACTCGAGGATCTCCGGGATCAACCCCCGCGCCTGCCCGGACGCGAGGGTCGGATCCACCTGGAGGTGGTCGCCCTTGCCGTCCACGAGGTGCAGCCGCACCGGGTCCATCCCCGAGGATCCCGCGAACTCCCCACCCCCCAGGGAGGTCACGATCCAGACGCCCGGATGGACCCAGGCCACGAGGCGACCGAGGGGTCTTGCGCCGGTCCGGCTGAAGAGCGGCGTGGAAATGAACAAGCGCGCCCTGGCATCGGCGCCGACCTGGAGGAAGTTGCTGAACACCAGCGGGCCCGCCGGTCCGTCGGGGGGAATCGCCTGCGGAAAGTCCCCCTCCGGTGCCTCCTTCGTACCGACGAGCACCCTCCCGCTGCTGTCCAGGATCCACAGGTCCACGAAGGCGGCCTCCAGCGGCAGCTTGTTGCGGATCAGATGCCCGCGGAGTTCCTCCCGGACGACCCCCGTCCTCGCGCCGCCCGGCTCTCCCAGGAGCGCTTCGGTGTGGTCTCGGATGTATCCGTCCGAAGCGAAGTCCTCCGTACGCCGGGCGAGACTCTGCAGTCGGCCTGCCAGTGCGGTCGCGTAGGCCCGAGACTGGAACTCGAGCCGCGCGAGGATTTCCCCTTCGAGCGCGGAGCGTGCCGACCCGGAGACGAGGTATCCGCCGACGCCGAACGCGAGCAGGCAGACCGAGATGAACATCAGCGGCAGCTTGTAGCGAACGGGAACGGCGTGGAGGGGGTCGCGCATCGGAATCGCCCTCGCGGGAGAGGGTCTCCGGATCCTACCCGCATCGGGCGGGACGCGTCTGCGGCGCCCCGCGGTTCGGCATCGACTTCCTCCCCGGCCGGTGGACCCCCGGGCCGGGCCGTGCCATCCTCCCGCCATGGAGCGCCATGACTGGGTCGTCCTCGGAGCGGGAATCAGCGGAGCGAGCCTCGCGGCCGCCGCGGCCCGGTCGGGGGCGTCCGTGCTCGTGCTCGAGGCCCAGCCGCACCCGGGCGGTTCGCTCGCGAGCGTTTCTCGCCCGAACGATGCCTGGTTCGAACTCGGCGCGCACACCGCCTACAACTCGTACCGCTCGTTCGTCTCGGCCCTCGAGGCCTCTCCGGCCCCTCCCACCTGGGTCCCCCGCGGCCCCTCGATCCTGCGGCTCCTCGATGGCGACCGCGTGCTCCCCGGCAAAAACCTCGGCCTCCTCGCGCGACGACTCGGGAAGCTGGAACTCCTCCGGGCAGTTCCCCGTTGGCTCGGCAACCGCCCCGACGGGCGTACCGTTCGCGAGTACTACGGCCGCATCGTCGGGGCCAGGAACTTCGATCGCGTCCTCTCTCCGATCCTCTCCGCGGTCCCCTCGCAGCGAGCCGACAACTTTCCCGCCGAGATGCTCTTCAAGCGACGCGAGAGGCGCGCGGACGTGCCGAAGAGCTTCACGCTCCCGGGTGGGCTCGGAACCGCCGTCGAACTCTTGCTCGCGAACCGGGGAATCGAGGTCCGCACCCGATTCCAGGCTCGCTCGGTCGAGCGCATTCCCGGCGGCGGCTTCCGGGTGCGGAGCGCGGACGGGCACGCGGTCGAGGCGCGCCACCTCGCGTTCGCGCTGGCGCCGCGCACGACCTCCCGCCTCATCGAGCCCCTCGCCCCGACGGCCTCCGCCCTCGCCGCCGGAATCGCCCAGGTCGAGCTGCACTCGATCGGCCTCTCGCTGCCGTCCGACGCAACCCGGCTTCCGGCGGCCACGTTCCTGATTCCCCTCGCCGACTCGTTCCACTCGATCGTGACCCGCGATCCGGTCCCGCACCCGGACCGGCGTGCGTTCACGTTCCACTTCCGCCCCGACGTGTCCGACTCCGCGTGCCGCGAGCGCATCGCGCGTATCCTCGGGGTTCCCTGGGAGCGATTGTCCGAACTCGCCGACGTTCGCGAACGCCGCACCAGCCTTCCCTCGCCGGTCCTCGGGCATGCCGATCGGATCGCCGAATTCGACCGGCGCATCGCGGGGGAGGACTTCGCGGTGACCGGGAACTGGTTCGCGGGACTCTCGATCGAAGACTGCGTCCTCCGCTCCGCCTCCGAGTGGCGCCGGATCGGAGAACGCTAGCGCCGCCCGCGCCCCGGCAGCGGCGGGCCTCCCCCCTCGAACGCGGGCGGGAGCAGGAGGTCGGGATCCAGCGCGGCGAGGTCGCGTTCGACGGCCTCCGCGAGATCGACGCGACCGCGCGAGCGCGCCTCGGACGCGAGCTGGCGCGCGGTCGCCACCGCGCTCAGGTTCAACCCGTCGAGCGAGGCCGCCGAAGCCGCGCGCCGAGCGAAGCTCGCCTCGAGCCTCTCGAGGGCTCCGTCGAGGTCCCCCCGGTCGAACGCGACGCGTGCCTGGCCGGCGAGCGCCATCGCGACGTAGTGATCGACGCCGTCCCGCTCGGCAGCCCCGGCGCGCAGGCAGGATTCGAAGTGGGCGATCCCGTGCGCATAGCAGGCCGCCGCAGCCTCCCACTCCCCGCCCCGGCGATGGAACTCGGCCGCCACCAGGGAGGCATACCCCGCGTACCACTCGAGCCCCGCCGGCGCCTCCTCGCGCGCGAGGAGGCGGTCATAGGTCGGCTCGAGCCCCTCGCCGCCGACCGCGGCGAGCACCTGGGAGACGAGGCGGGCGTGCAGGGGCGCGGAGAGTGGGAACCGCTCGACCCCGCGGTTCAGGACCTGTCGCGCCGGACCATAGGCCCCCAGGGAGAGCAGGAAGTCCACCTGCTCCGCGACCTCCTCCGGACTCAGTGCGGGGTTCCGCTCGAGCACCTCCCAGGCACTCGCCACGTCGCTGAGCCACTCGGGCGGCCAGGACTCCCCGGCCGCCTGGGCTCGCCGGATCGCGGCGCGCCGACCGCTGGCGAAGATCGAGAGCACGACGAGCGCGTCGCGCCCCGCTTCCTTCGGTGGGATCTCTCCGACGACCCTCGTCGAGAGTTCGAAAGCCCGATCCCAGTCCCCCTCCGCGTTCGCGAGCAGCACCTCGAGGACATCCGCGCGCCACGGCGCGGCCCCCGCCTCCCGCGCCCCGCGAAGGGCGCTGCGCGCATCCTCGAGGAGCAGCTCGCGGTAGGCGCGGCGGGTCTTTGGATCCTTTCCGAATCCGCGCTGCGCCTCGGGATCCTCGGCCATCCGGAGACCGGCCTCGGCCAACTCCAGGGCCTTCCCCGGATCGAGGCGCTTGCTGTCCTGGACCGCATCGAGGTAGGCGAGCTGTGCCGCGAGCTGTTCGCGGTCGGGGGGAGGCACGGCCCCCTCGCCGTCGTCCGCGGACCAGGTGGAGGGATCGACGCTGCGCGACCCCGCGCCGAGACCGCGGTGCACGATCGCCAGGGTGCGCGCCCAGGGCACCCCCGCTCCGAGCCGGTCGAGGGCTGCGATCAGCTCCTCCCGCTCCGATCTCGGCATCGGAACCGAGAGGGCGTCGTTGAGCAACCCCACCGCCGCGGGGTCCGTCGCGCGCGCGAGGCCGCGCCGGGCGACCCGAGCGAGGTCCACGTCGAACCCGAAGATCGCGAGCCGAAGGAGGTCCACGGAGGCCTTGTCCCCGGCGGCCACCGCGGCCTCGAGGATGCGGCGACGCTCCTCGAACGAGCCCGTGCGGTAAGCCTCCTCGACCGCGGCCCGGTCGCGGGCATCTGGACTCGCCACGAGTTCTTCGGGCGTGCGCGCCACATCGTCCAGGGCCCTGGGCGGGAAGGACCGGCCTTCGATCCCCTTGCGGACGGTCTCGAACACGGAGGCCGTGTCGAACGCATAGTAGATGTCGTAGGTCTCGCTGCCGTCGAGCTCGATCATCACATGGCGCGGCGCCACCCGTTCTCCATCGAAGTACCGCTCATAGAGCAGCGGCTCGATCGCGATGTGCTCGCCGCAGGTCACCGTCCCGAACCGGGGACACGGGATGCGATTGCCGGCGGCGTCGTAGTCCCGCGGACTGTGGCGGTAGACCGAGGCGATGACGCACACATACGGAGCGAAGAGCTCCGCCACCTCGGGCTGGCGATAGCGGATGCCCGCGTAGTGCTCGCTCGCAATCTCCCCGTCCATGTTCACGCAGGCGAGAATCGGCCGCCCGGTCGCCCGGGACAGGCGCTCGGCGTCCTGCCAAGTACGCTGCCACTCGATCAGGCACGGTTTCTTCCAGTCTTCCGCGGTCGGTGCGCGCCACATCTGTTCCCGGGACAGCCCGGAGTCCTGGCGGTCCCCCTGTGCAAAGACTCGCGCGGGGATCAGGAGGAGGCCCAGGAGGAGGGCGGCGCAGGGGAGGCGACCGAGCATGGCAGTGGGGCCGGGGTGGGAGCTGGGGACCGCGTGCAATTCCTCGGGAGAAGGGCTCCCGGGGACGGTTTCGAGCAGGATACCGTGGGGCCCCGCGGCGGTCACCGTCCCGACGCAGACCGAACACGACGCCCATGCACCCGCTCCTGCTCCTCGCCGCGCTCCCGCTGGCAAGCCCCGTGCGCCCGCCCGACACGCCGGCGTTCCTTCGGGTCGAGGTCGAGCCGGTCCGTCCCGTGGTCGGGGAACTCTTCGCCGTCCGGATCGAGTTCGGCTTCGAGGCCTCGTTCCTCGACGAGCAGCTCGTCTCCCTCGTGCCCCGCCACCTCGAGCTCCCGGTGCAGGTTCGTGCGCCCTGGCTCGGGGGCACCGACTGTGCGCTCGCGCTTCCCGGTTCCGATCCTCCAGCCGGCCCGACCCTGGTCATCGGGGACGGAATCGGCCGCGCGTCGGCCGGCCCGGCCGAGGAGCGCGACGGCGCGACCTTTCGCACGTTCACGATCGAACGCGAGTACCGTGCGCTCTGCCCCGGCACGCTGCTCCTCGATCGCGTCCACCTTCGCTTCGCGTCGAGCGGGAGCTTCGAGGACGATCTCGTCGGCCGCCCCGTCCCCGGCGACGTTCGCACCCACGACCTCGACGCGCCCCCGGTCGAAGTCCGGATCGCGGACCTCCCCGAGCTCGGGAGACCCCCCGACTTCCACGGGCTCGTCGGCCCCCTCGACGCATCCGCCGAAGCCTCGCCCCGGGATCTCACCGTCGGCGAGGACCTGACCCTCTCGGTCACGATCGTCGACCGAAGCGGTCGTTCCCTCGCGGGCCTTCCCGCGCCGACGCTTCCCCCGCTCGAAGGCTTCCGCCTCCTCGGGAGCATCGAGCGGGCCTCGAGCGCGGCACCTCCGCCGGGAACGCGCATCTTCGATTTCGAACTCGCCCCGACTTCCGAGCGGGTGCGCGCCGTCCCCCCGATCGAGCTCCCCTACTTCGATCCCACCGAAGGCGGCGCCTGGCGCGTACTCTCCCTGCCGGCGATCCCGATCCTCGTCCGCCCCGCCCCCACCGCGGGGAGCGACCCCGTCGAGGTTCCTGCCGCGGAGCCGCGCCCGGATTGGTCCGTGCCCGCACTTGCCGGGCTCGCCCTTGCCCTGCTCCTGCTCCTCATGATCTTCTCCCGACGCCCGCGTCGGCCCTGACCCTCCCCCGTCCCCGCTCCAAACCATCCCGTGCTGCTCCCCACCCTCCTCGTCCTCCCCCTCCTCGCCTCCTCCCGTTGCAGCGCCCCCGCCGAGGACGATGTGCGCCTGATCGTGCTCGTCAGCATCGACCAGATGACCCCCGAGCAACTCGA
>DRLC01000034.1 GCA_011053145.1 Planctomycetota bacterium
ATCGGCGAAGTACGCGTCGACGTGGGGGGCGATCGAATCCGAGATCGCGGCCTTCTTCACGAAGCCGACGAAGAAGAGCACGACCGCGGCGCGGATGTCCGTGCGTTCGAGGCGCACCGGTGCTTTCAGTTGCGGTAGAAAATCGACGGCCCGGATGATCGGTCCGGCCACGAGCTGGGGGAAGAATCCGACGAAGAGCGCGAGGTCGAGCAGGTCTCGCTCGGGTTCGAGGCGTCGGCGGTAGACGTCGATCGAGTAGCTCAGGGTCTGGAACGTGTAGAAGCTGATCCCGACCGGCAGGAGGACCTCGAGGCTCGGCGCGTGGGGGTGCAGCCCCAGGGCGCCGAGGAAGGAGATCGCGGAGTCGAGGAAGAAGTTCGCGTACTTGAAGTAGCCGAGCAGGCCGAGGTTCGAGACCAGGCTCACGAGGAGCCAGCCCTTGCGGTGACGGGTCGTGGCGAGCCGCCGCCCCACGACGTAGTCGACGAGCGTCGAGAACAGGATCAACGAGAGGAACCGCCAGTCCCACGCCGCGTAGAACGCGTAGCTCGAAAGGAGCAGCCACGCCTTGCGGGCGCGCGGACTTCGAAGGGCCCAGTGGACGCTGAAGACGAGCGCGAAGAACGGCAGGAACTGGAAGTCGACGAAGAGCATCAGTTCCGTCCGAGGAGGGGGGCGATCCGGTCGGCGAGCAGGCGGCTGAAGCGCTTCGCGCCGTCATGGTTCAGGTGTTCGAGATCCTGGAAGGACTCGCGGACGAAGAGTCCCTCGAACCCAGGCTCCGCGTACGGGTCGATCACCGGCGTGACGAGCTTCGCGCGCACCGCGTCGAGGACCGCGCCTTCCCGCCGGAATCCGGGCATTCGCAGGTAGATCGGCTGGATCCCCGCGGAACGCAGATCCCGGTCGAGCTCGAGGAGGAGTCGGCGCTCGACGGCGGTCAGCTCCGGCGCGCGTCCGGGTCGCGGCGGCTCGAGGGTGTGCAGTCTTGCCACCGCCTTCTCGCGCAGGACCTCGTCGGTCTCCGCCCGGTTGTAGCCCGAGGCACGGGCGACCGCGCCCTGGAGGTAGGCTCCGGTGGGCTCGGAACGGGTGCGGGCGATGCGTGAGGCGAGCCCCACGTTTCCGAGGTAGTCGGCGCACTCGACGACGTGGAGGAAGGAGTCGACAAGCTTCCCGTGCAGCGTGCGCTCGGAGCTCCACAGCACGGCCAGCATGTCGCGCGTGGCGCGTGGCGTGTGCCAGCCGACGAGCCGCGGGGTGCGGCGGTTCACCTCGAGGAACTTGGGATCGAAGTCGGTCAGTTCGATCACGGCGAAGCGCAGGCTGCCCGGATCCCAGCGCAGGAGGCGCCGGGCCAGCGTGGAGAGTTCGACGAAGTTCATCCCGAGCCGGCCGAGGTTGAGGGTGTGGACCTCGACCCCCCGTGCGGTGAGCTCGGCGTCGAAGGCCCGCGGGATGATGCCGCGGGCGACGCGGCTCGATCCGAGGAAGACGCCGCTGAAACGCTCCGGCCCCTGGAGGTAGGAGCCGAGGGCCTGCTTGGCCCAGACGCGATCGTCGAAGCGCAGTCGCGGGTGGCGGTCGACCCAGGAGCGAATCGGCGCGGTGAAGGCCAGGAGTGCGACGGCGAACAGGGCGGTCCAGGCCGCGAGGGCGAGTGGCCGGACGCGCCGTGCGGAGCCGCGGTGGAACGGGAGCGTGGGGTCGGGGCGCCCGGTGGGCTCGGACTGGGCAGGAGTGTTCTTCATCGGCTCGCCGCGGCGACGTCCCGAGTGTAGGGCCGGCGGGATACACTGCCACCACGATGGTGGGCGGGAAGCGAGCGATGGAATTGGCAGCGGCGGGGCTCGTCGCGGCCCTCGGGCTCGGCGCCTGCGCCGGCGGGGAATCGCCGCGTCGCTCGGCGCTGCTCCTCTCCCTCGATACCACGCGCGCCGATGCCCTCTCGTGCTACGGCGGTGGCGCCGCGACGCCGAACCTCGACCGACTCGCGCGGGAGGGGATCCTCTTCGAGCGCGCACACACCGTCGTACCGATCACACTGCCGGCCCACGCTTCGATGCTGACGGGCCTGATCCCCCTGCGCCACGGCCTGCGCGACAACGGAGCGGCCGCGCTGCCCGAATCCGCGACGACCCTGGCCGAACTCGCGCAGGCGCGTGGCGTCCAGACCGCGGCGTTCGTGGCCTCGATCGTTCTCGCGCCCGCGTTCGGCCTCGACCAGGGTTTCGAGGTCTACGGCTCGCCGGGCCGCGAGGAGGGAAGCGACGAGGCGCGCGCGCTACACGGCGGCGAACGCCGCGCCGGGAAGCAGGTGGACCTCGCGCTCGCATGGCTCGAGGGCCGCGATCGCTCCCGTCCGTTCTTCCTGTGGGTGCACTTCTACGATCCCCACGCGCCCTATGACCCTCCGCCCGGAACCGAAGGGAGCGATCCCTACCTCGGCGAGGTCGCCGCGATGGATCGCGAGATCGGCCGACTCTTCGCGGGGTTGGAAGCGGACGGAGCCCTCGACGAGACGACGATCCTCGCGATCGCGGATCACGGCGAGGCCTTCGGAGAACACGGAGAGAGGACCCACGCCGCCTACTGCTACGAGCCGACCCTCGCCGTGCCGTTCCTGCTGCGTCTCCCCGACGGACGCCGCGCGGGCGAGCGCTCCCGTGCCGTGGTCTCGGTCGTCGACGTCTTCCCGACCCTCGCCGGGGCGATGGGGCTCGATCCGGGGCCGGGCGGGCTCGACGGATCGAACCTCCTCGGAGCCATCGACACCGAACGTTCGATCTACTTCGAGTCCTACTACGGCTACATCACCCACGGCTGGAGCCCCCTGGCCGGGACCGTCGACGCGCGCTGGAAGTACATCCACAGTTCCGAGCCCGAGCTCTTCGATCTCGATGTCGACCCCGCCGAGGAGCACAACCTGGTCGCGAGCGCGCCCGAGCGTGCCGCGCGGCTTCGGGAGAGCCTCGCGGGCTTCGACGAACTCGAAAAGCTCTCCGCCTCGGATGCGGCGATCGACGCCGATCTGATCGCGAACATCCAGGCCCTCGGGTACAGCGGCATGGCGGGGGAGAACGCGGTGCTCCCCGCGCCTGCGAAAGGCTCGGCGCTCCCGAGCCCTCGCAGTCAGTCCAGTTGGTTCGACGCCTACGAGCGAGCCCAGGGACTGCGCCGCGCGGGTCGTCTCGATGAGGCGGCCGCGGTCTTCGAATCGGTGTTGCGGACGAATCCGGCCGATTACCAGGCGATCGAGGAATTGGCCGGAATCCGCTATGGCCAGGGCCGCGTCGCCGAGGCCCTCGCCGGCTTTCGCCGCCTGACCGAGTCCGGGCCCGGGCGCGCTCGCCACTTCTACAGCCTGGGACTCTGCCTCAGCGCGACCGGGGACCTCGAGGGTGCCCGCGCAGCCATCGCCCACGCCGTGGAGATGGCTCCGAACCGTCCCGCGTACGCGAGGACCCTCCGAAAACTCGAGGCGCGGCTCGGCGGTTGAGGCCGGGCCTCGCGTTCAGCCGCGCGGTGCTTTCTTGCGCGGCGCATCTTCCCTCGCGAAGTGATGGAAGAGCGCGAGCGAGGTGAAGCCGTCGGCGAAGTCGCCGCGCAGGAGTCGCTCGCGCACCTCTCGCTCCCCGAGGGTGTGGACGCTCATGCGCTCGGAGGGCTCGTGGCTCGGTTCCCGGACGCGTTCGCAGTGCAGGGCGCGGAAGATGTGGGCGTAGTGGGGGCTGATTCCGTTGATCGGGTAGAAGCCGGCCATGCGTTCGAGCTTGCCCGGGCGGTAGCCGGTCTCCTCGAGGAGTTCGCGCGCGGCTCCCTCCGCCGGGGTTTCGCCGACGTCGATGCGACCCGCCGGCACCTCGAAGTGGGTCTCGCCGTGGGGATAGCGATACTGCCAGAGCATCACGATCGAGCCGTCCGGCAGGGCGGGGACCACGACGACCGCGGCGGGCACGTCGAAGATGTGGTAGTCCTGGGTCGCGCCGTCGGGGAGGCGGATCCGGTCGAGCCGGAGCCGGCACCAGGGGGAACCGTAGATCGGGCGGCTGGAGAGGCGCTCGAAGGGCTCGAAGGGATCGGGGTCGTTCATCGGGACGGCCAAAGCTCACGCCAGTCCTGGACCGGGGCCGCCTGCGATCTTGCCAGGCGCTCGAGGGCAGCGGGCGAGATGCGCACGTTTTCGAGGGCCGTCTCGGCCAGGACGCGGCCGGCGGCCTCGACGATCGAGTCTCGGTCCAGGCCCTGGTAGCGATAGACCTCGTCCGGACGCCCGCACTTGGAGAAGCGGCGCACCGCGAGCGTCCGCTGCTTCACTCCCACGACGGCCCCGACGTTGTCGAGGAGGCCCGCCTCGCCATCGCATACGGCCACGATGGGGACACGGCGGCCCGCGAGCGAGATGCTTTCGGCCTCGCCCGCAACCCGCGCCGGCAGACCGTGCAGGTCTCCGTTCACGCCGAGGGTGCGGGTCAGGTGCGCGTAGTCGGAGGCTTCGCCGAGGATCCCGACGAGGAGTTCCGGCGAGGTCACGACGAGAACGTTCGCGAAGATGCCGCGCTCGAGGAGAGCCTCGGAGGCGGCCAGGGCCTCGGTCGTCGGGGAGCCCATCGAGACGATGTGCACGACGTTGTCACCCGGTTCGTACCCGGCGTAGCCGCGGTAGTCGACCAGGAAGTACCCCCCCTCGAGGCAGTCGAGACGGACCTTGGCGAGGATCTCTTCGTCCGGTCGCGCGGGGACCGTCGATTCGTCGATGGCTCCCTCCTGCGCGGAGCCCGCCGGCGTCAGGAGCGACCCCGGGGCGAGATCCACCTTGTGGCGTGCCTGGCGACGCAGGTTTTCGAGCAGCAGCGACTGGCGGATCGCGCGGGTCACGCCCCGGATCAGGACCCCGCGCCGCCCCTCGTTCTCGTCGAGCATGTGGCGCCGGATCGCGTCGGCGAGGATCCATTCCATCTCAGCGACGAAGAGAGGTTCCCAGGTGATGAGATTCGGGATCTGGATGTCGCTCTTCCAGGAGTGCTGGGCCCCTTCGGAGGAGAGCGTGACCCCGCTCGGGGTTCCGAGCAGGACGAATTCGGCTCCCCAGTAGAGGTTGTAGTAGAGCTGGTCGAGGGCGCGCTTGATGAAGAAGTCGTAGACGGTCATGACCGGGAAACTCGGGTTCCCGGTGTAGTGGGCCATCTTCCCGAACGCTCCGGCCGCGCTCATGCAGTTCGCCTCGGCGATCTCGAACCGGATGTGCCGCGTCCAAGGATCCGTCCGTGTCATGAGCTCCGGATGCCGGGCGTCGAACTCCGTGTCTTCCGGCGGGGCGTCCGATTCCGGACCGTAGACACGGCGGTCGAGCACCGGGGCGATGTTCGTGCTCGTCCCGACGTCTGGGGACAGGGTCAAGACGTAGTCGGCGACCGAGGCCCAGCGACGTTCGTTCTCGGTGAGCTCCTTGTCGCCACCGCCCATCGATGGGCCGCCGTCGTTCGCGGTCGAGATGCGGACCAGCTTCGCGGCGATCTGGCCCCACATCCACTGTGTGTGGGCCGTCGGGAACAGGGACGTGTCGATCTCGAAGGATTCCGGGAGGCCGCCCGCTTCTTCGACGGCCTTCCGGGCCGCGTCGCGCTTCTCCCGCCGGACCCGGCGCGACCTCTCGATGCTGGAGCGGAACTCGGCACTTCGGGCCTGGAGGAACCGTCCCTCTTCGCTGTCGGAGGGGAACCGCGCGAACGGGTCCGCGGCGGAGAGACCGTTCGCCACGAGGAGGGCTTCGACCTCCTCGCGGGAGGGAAGGGACGAGTGGTTGGCCGGATCCGCGGCACACCGCAATCCGAACCCCTTCACGGTGTGCGCGATCACCAAGCAGGGCTTGGCGGGGTCGGTTCGAGCGAGTTCGAGGGCCTCGACGAGGGCGGCGAGATCGTGCCCGCCGAGGTCCGCGAGCGCTCCCATCAGTTCGTCATCGGAGAGGCTGGAACAGAACGCGTCCACCTCCTGCGAGTGCTGGCGGATCAGGGTCCGTGCCAGCAGAGCGTCCGACTTGTAGAGCAGGAGCTGGAACTCGTAGTCCGAGAGCACGTTTTCGAGGAGTTCACGGAAAGCGTCTCCTCCGGGGCGCTCGAAGAGCCTGCGGCGCAGAGCGCCGTGTCGCACCTGGATCACGTGCCACCCGTTGGCCTGTGCCGTCCCCGCGATCCTGTCGCAGTCCCGGGAGTGCAGACCCTTCTCGTTCGGGATCCGGGTCCCATCGAGGTTCTGTCGGTTGTAGTCGATGATCCAGGTGACATTGCCGAGCAGCCGTTCCGCGGCGTCGGGCATGGCTTCGAGCAACGACCCTTCGCGGAACTCGGAGTCTCCGATCAGCGACCAGAAGTGGGCACCGCGCGGGACGTCCTTGCCGTGGTCTTCCATATACCGATGGGCGAGGGCGAGATAGACCGAGGCGACCGGTGGGATTCCGACCGAGCCCGACGGCAGAAAGTGGAAGGAGTCCGGGTCGGACCGAGCGTGGTAGCTCTGGAAGACTTCTTCGGCACCGGGTTGGGGAAACGCGCGCAGGCGCCCCATGAGCGCCTTGGATTCCTCCTCCGACAGCCAGCTTCCGTCCTCCCGTCCGAAGAGGTCGAGGAGATGCGAGAAGGCATGATCCATCGGGGCGGCGTGTGGCTTGCAGGCGAGGTAGTCCTCGGGTCTCCTGACGGCGAGGTGCAGCGCGCCGAGGATGTGCAGCGAACTCGCGCACGAGGCCGGATGCCCTCCCACCTTCGGATCGCCGGGCCGCGCGCCGTCGCGATGGTTGGCCTCGAAGATCATGCGCACCATCTGGGCATGGGCGCGGGAACAGATGCGGTTCGCGAGAGCCGTGCCGGGCACGGTCAGCGTACTGGAGGTCATGGGTCGAACGTTCGGGGGGACGGAAGGGCCGAAGATCCTAGCCCGGATTCGTCGTGAGCCTGCACCCCAGACTTCGCAATCGGCCGCCTTCGGCGACCTCTCGTCCCCTGGCGGCACTTTGCGTCTCCCGCCGTCCTCGACGACCGGCGAAGGGTCCTTCCATGGCGCTCTTCGGTTCCCAGGCTGGGGATGCGGTCGCGGGGGGGCGGGAACTGGGTCAAGCCGCAGGCCCTCGGGGTCGAAAAGGGTCCGGACGAGAAACCGTTCGCGTTCCTGAATGAGCCAATCCTCCGAGACCCTGGTCCCCGTCGCTCCCAAGCCACACCCTCGCGGCCTGTCCGGGGCGGCGGCGCTCGTTCCCTGCCGGCCGCCCGGGCAGGCTCGCGAGCGATCCCGGCCGGCGGCCGAGGGGGGGGAGGTCCCGTGGTCGCTCCCCGAGGAGGTCTGGGACTCCCTCGAGCCGAGCGGGTTCTACGCGAGACGCCTCAGGACTCCGCTCCTGACCCTGATCGCCGCGGGGATGGCCGTCGCAGCGCTCCCGCTCTTTGTTCTGATCCTGGCGGTGAACGCACTCCTCCACGGCGGACTCTCTCGCGCGTTCTTCCTCCAGGAGCGTGTCGGCTTCCGCGGGCGTGTCTTCCGGGTCGTGAAGTTTCGGACGATGCGGGACGGAGACGGGGACGACGGGGCGCGCGTGACCCGCTTCGGTCGCTTCCTGCGCAACTGCCACCTCGACGAGCTGCCTCAGCTCATCCATGTGCTGCGCGGTGAGATGAGTCTGATCGGTCCGCGACCGGAGATGGTCTCGATCGAATCCTGGGCGGTCCGGCACGTCCCCGGATTCAACCGCAGGCTCGCGCTGCGGCCGGGGATCACCGGCTGGGCGCAGATCACCCAGGGCTACGCCCGGGCCGGCAACGAGGCCGCCTACCGCGAGAAGAGTCGGCGCAACGAGGACTACCTCGAGCATGTCTCGTTCCTGGGAGACCTCGGGATCCTCGTGCGTACGGGGCTCTGGATGCTGCGGCGCCGGGGGTGGCGCTGGCAGGATCAGGCACGCGCCTGCAGCGAACTCTCGAAGAGCGCCCGGTAGGCGTCCACCATCGCGTCGAAGGAGTACGCCTCCCGGACGCGGGCCCGGTTGTCCCTCCCGAGGTGCGCGCGCAGATTCCGGTCGGACGCGAGCTTCGCGAGGCCGCGAGCGAGGAGTTCGGCGGCCTTCGCCTCGCCCGGGTCGACGAGGTACTCCGAAGCGGAGGACGGCAGGATGCGTCGGATGTCGCCCACGTCCGTGGCGACCGTGGGGAGTTCGGCGGACATCGCCTCGAGGAGCGCGACGGGCATCTGCTCGGTGTCGGAGGAGATGCAGAAGGCATCCATCGCGCGGTAGTAGCGCGGTGTGTCCTCGCGGTGCCCCACGAGGTGCACACGGTCCGAGAGACCGAGCGCGAGCGTGCGTTCGCGCAGGGCGGCGCCCTCGGCCCCTGTGCCGAGGACCAGGGCGTGGGGGCTGGGGACGCTCGGCTGCTCGGCGAGCAGCGCGAAGGATTCGAGGAATCGCATCGGGTTCTTCTCGCGACGCAGGTGTCCGACGAAGCCGACGACGAAGGCTTCGGCGTCGATCCCCAACTCGGAGCGCAGTCCGGCATTGCCGTCGGCGGGGGGGAAGCGTTCGGTGCGTACGCCGTTCGGAATCCGGCGCACGATCCGTGCGGGGAGCTTCCAGGTGTCGAGCGCCAGCTCTTCGAGCGTGTGGGACGGAACGACGACCGCTTTCACGCCCCGCAGCGCAATCCGCCGCGCGAGGACCCGCCGGCGCTTGAAACCCGCCGCTTCGTCGGGGCCGAAGCCATCCTCATGGTGGATCGTCGCAAATCCAGGGGGGAGGCGCGCTGCGAGGACGGCATCGAGGGCACCCCAGTTGTACGTCAGGACGAGGTCGGGACGGCGCTCGCGGAAGAGGGCCCGGAGGCGGCGGGCCGTGGTCAGCGTGCCCGCCTTCGGGAAGCTCGGGAGGAGCTCGAGCGAGACCGTGTCGGGCACCAGGGAGGCCGCGTCCTGCTCGCCGTCCAGGGATAGCACGGCATGCCGAACACCGTCCCCGAGTTCGGCCATGAGGCGCACGGTGCGCATTTGCGCTCCACCCGGCACGAAGGTGGGGAAGACGTGGAGGAGGAGGGGAGGGGGGCTCAAGTCGGGGGGGCCGTGGTTTTTTTTCGAGGAGGCGGCTTCGGGCCCCGCGGGCACCCTACCAGGGGGAGGCCGGCTTTCGGAGCCCGTGATTTCGGGCCGGATCGGCGGAGCGGGGATGGAAGGGCCGGGCGAGGAGTTCCCTCGCCCGGGGACCGGGGCGGAGGGGAAGGACAGATCGGCTCCAGTTCGTCGGCCCCCGGGACGATACGGGGAACATCTCCTCCTTCTTTGGGCCCGTTTCCCCCTCCCTCGGGAGTTGGATTCGGGCCCTCTTTCGTCGTGGGGGAGGGCGGTGCGCTTGAGCCCGTCCCACGCATCGCTAGGATGGGCGGTTTCCCCGAACCGGCGGATGCTTCCGGTTTCCCGTTCCTCGTCGGCGCCGCCGTGACGCGCGCGACCGTCGGAGTCGCCCGGAGGGGTCGTCCCGCCCAGGACCCCCGGGAGACTTGGAACATCGCGATCGGGTCGGCCCGCGATCGCCTCTCTCTCCCTCAGCCCCCACCGATCCATTGGAAGGACCCCACGATTCGCCGGCTTCCGCAGCGTTCGAAGGACTGACCTTCGACGACGTCCTCCTGGTGCCCCAGCACTCGGACCTCTTGCCGAACGAGGTGGACGTCGCCACGCGCGTGTCGCGCAACGTTTCCCTGAACATCCCGATCCTGTCCGCGGCGATGGACACCGTGACGGAGTGGGAACTCGCCGTCAGCCTGGCACGCGAGGGCGGCATCGGGATCATCCACCGCAACTTCTCGATCGAGGGCCAGGTCGGCCAGGTGGAGAAGGTCAAGCGGTCCGCGAACGGGATCATCCAAGACCCGGTCACGCTGCCGCCGCGCGCGACGATGCGCGAGGCTCGCGAGATCATGGCGGGCCAGAACATCTCCGGACTACCGATCGTCGAGGGGGAAACCGTGGTCGGGATCCTGACCCGCCGCGACTGCCGCTTCCAGACCTCCGACGACACGCCGGTCTCCGAGGTCATGACCTCCGGGGGGCTCGTCACCGCGCCGCCGAACACCTCCCTCGAGGAGGCGCGTCACCTGCTCTATCG
>DRLC01000035.1 GCA_011053145.1 Planctomycetota bacterium
CCCGGGTTATTCATGAGCCTGTGCACCAGGCACAGCAACTCGTTTCCTGATGGTGCTTTGCGATTCCTGACCCCGGAATCGACCCTTGACGGGTCGACGAGGACGGCAGGAATCGCAAAGTGCCGTCAGGGGACGAGAGACCGCCGAAGGCGGTCGATTGCGAAGTCTGGGGTGCAGGCTCATGAAGAATCCGGGCTAGGAGCCCTGGAGTTCCAGGCTCAGGCGCGCGAGGAGATCGCGGCAGGAGGGGTCGTCCGCCGTGCGTTTGGTGATCTTGCGGACGGCGTGAATGACCGTGGTGTGATCGCGGCCGCCGAGGTAACCCCCGATGTCACCCAGGGACATCGGGGTGAGCTTGCGGGCGAGGTACATCGCGATCTGGCGCGGGTACGCGATCGCGTTCGTTCGCTTGCGGGATTGGAGGTCGGTGGGCTTCAGCCCGAAGTGGTCGCAGACCGCCCCCATGATGTCCTCCATCGAGGTCTGACTCGTGCGCGTGGAGAAGAGTTCGCGCAGGCACTGGCGGACGAGCTGCAGGCTGATCTCTTGGCCGGAGAGTGCGGCATACCCGATCACCTTGGTCACGGCGCCCTCGAGTTCGCGGATGTTGTTGTCGATCCGCTCCGCGAGGAAGGCCGCGACATCATCGGGCAGCTCACGTCCCCGTTCCTTGCTCTTGCGCTTGAGGATGGCCATGCGCGTCTCGTAGCAGGGAGGCTCGATCTCGGTCACGAGGCCCCACTTGAAGCGTGACACGAGGCGCTCCTGGAGCGTGGGGATGTCGGGTGGTGGACTGTCGGAACTCAGAACGATCTGCTTGCCCGCGTTGTAGAGCGTGTTGAACGTGTGGAAGAACTCCTCCTGGGTGCGTTCCTTGTTCGCGAGCAGGTGGATGTCGTCGACGACGAGCAGGTCGACGTTGCGGTACTTCGTGCGGAACTTCGCGAGGTCGCCGTTCTCGAGCGCTCCGATGAAGTGGTTCACGAACGTCTCGCAGGACAGGTACAGGATCCGGGCTCCCTGTTCGCGTTGGAGGATCGTGTGGCACAGGCTCTGGAGCAGGTGCGTCTTGCCGAGGCCGACCGAGCCGTGCAGAAAGAGTGGGTTGTAGAGGCGACCGGGACTCTCCGCGGCGCCGAGACAGGCGGCGTGCGCGAATCGGTTGCAGGGGCCGACGACGTAGTTCTCGAAGACGTAGTTCGGATTGAGGGAAACGTCGCTCGCATCGAGCAAGCCGCGCTGTGCCCCGTCGGTTGGAGTGGACTGGGGTCCGAGGGCGCGCGCCGCGGGCGTGGGGTAGGTTGTCCGGCGAGCGTTGCGGCGCCCGGGGGTTGGCGTCTCGGGCGGTGCGACCGGGTGGAGGGTCGCGGTCCGCGCATCGTAGGTACGAGCGTTCGGCGTCCGCGCTGTCGCCGATTCCGCCGGGGAGTCGGGATTCTCGGACCGAGAAACCCCTCCGGCGCGCTCCGGATCGACCTCGAACTCGATGGCACGTCGTCCGCCGAGGACCTTCTCCACCGCCTCGGAAAGCTCATCGACGTAGTAGCGGGCGAGCCAGTCGCGGGTGAAGTTGTTGTGCGCCGCGACGACGATCCGGTTGTCGTCGAGGGAGAGCAGCGCCGTGCGCTGGAACCAGGTCTCGTACTGCTCACGCCGGATCGACTCCTGCACGACTTGGAGCACCCGATTCCAGAGCTCTTGGTGAGCCTCGTCGTTCCCCTCCACAGGAGAAACCGAGGGCTTCGGAGCAGGGTGTTCCATGCGGGGGAGCAGGGGCGGCGGACGGGTGAGGATGGTCGGCGAGAAGTCACCCAGCGCGCGTGAGATGAGGGACACCGTGCGCAGGGCCAGGTGGTCTCCTCTCCAGCGGCCGGACGGATGCGAGGAGGCGGGGATCGACGGCGGTGTGGTGGTTCCCTCTTCGCGGAAGAAGAGGCGGGTGGTGCGCGTCGCGTGCGTCCCTCGAACGAGCGCATGTTGCCGCGCATGCGCGGAACGGTCAACGACGGACTTTCCAAAGTCGTAGCGCTTGTCCACAACGCGCGGACGAACACTCAGGTTGCGCGCGACGGCACGAGGAGTTTTTCGAGAATGTCCACCGCTTCGTCGCAGTCGGCACGCGACGTCGTGTGTCCGAGGGAGAGGCGAAGTCCCGCGCGCGCCGCGTCTTCGTCGTAACCCATCGCTTGCAGCACGTGCGACGGTTCGATCGAACCGCTCGCGCAGGCCGATCCCGCACTGACTTCGAGTCCCGCGAGGTCGAGGCGCGTCACGAGCACGCGCCCGTCCGCGCCGATCACGTGCAGGCACAAGGTGTTGGGGAGGCGGGGCTCGTCGAGCCCAGGCCCGATCAGTTGGAACGTGCTCGCGTGCCGGGAGAGCCGGTCCCACATCGCACGCACGAGCGTCCGCGTGCGCTCCGCGAGCACGTCCTGTTCCGCGACCGCGAGTTCGATCGCCAACGCGGCCGCGGCGATCCCGGCGGCGTCCTCGGTGCCTGCGCGGAGGCCATCTTCCTGGCTGCCACCCGTGAGAATCCCACGTAGCGCGGTCTTCCGACGTCGCCACAGCACCCCCACCCCGACCGGTCCCCCGACCTTGTGGGCGGAGAAGGTCGCGAGGTCGACGCCCCAACGTTCCAACTCCACCGGGAGCCGTCCGAGGATCTGGACCGCATCGGTGTGGAAGATGGGGGGTGGATCGGAGCCCTCGAGCAGTCCTCGCACCGCAGCGAGGTCGGTGACGGCCCCGGTCTCGTTGTTTGCGGCCTGGAGGGAGAGGAGCGCGCAGCCCGCGGCAAGCTCGGATGCGAGCTTGGCCCTGTCGAGTTCCCCGCCGCGGTCCACGCCGACGATCCCCAGGCCGTGCCCGCGACGCGCGAGATCGAGGGCGGTCTCCCGCACCGATGCGTGCTCGACGGAACTCGTGACGAGCCGTCCCCCGTCCGCGAGCGCACCCCGCAGCGCGAGGTTGTTGCCTTCGGTGCCGCCGGAGGTGAACACGATCTCCTCCTCCCGGACACCGAGGGCGCCCGCCACCCGCTCCCGCGCGTCGTCGAGGATCGCGCGGGCCGCGCGACCCGCCCGGTGCTGGCTCGACGGATTGCCGCGCAGTTCGCCCGCGACCTGGAGCCAGCGCTCGCGCGCCTCCGGCCGCAGCGGGGTCGTCGCGTTGTGATCGAGATACGGGGACACGGCGTGCGGGAGAGCTCAGGTCGTGCAGGGGGCCGCCGGCCCGGGGGCGGAGACGTCACGCGGCGTGGCGAGGGTGCGCCGGTAGAGGTCTTCGTAGCGCGAGACGATCCGGTCGCGGGAGAAGTGGGCGAGGACGCGGGCACGGCCCGCCTGCCCCATCGCGCGGGCGCGGCCCGGGTCGTCGAAGAGTTCGCGCAAGCGCAGCGCGAAGGCTTCCTGGTCGGCGACGCCGACGAGGTGCCCCGTGATCCCATCTTCGACGACTTCCGCGACGCCGCCGACCGCCGTGGAGACCACGGGGATTCCACAGGCCATCGCTTCGAGGGCCGACAGCCCGAAGGATTCCTCGCTGCTCGCGAGGAGGAACACGTTCGCCGGCGCAAGGAGTTCGGGGAGGGCGTCACGCATGCCCAGGAAGCGCACGCGGTCGGAGATCCCGAGGCGGCTTGCGAGATCCTCGGAGACCGCGCGGTCGGGTCCGTCCCCCACCAGGGTCAGTTCGGAACGCGTCCCGGCGGTGGCGCGGGCGAAGGCCTCGATGAGCCATGGGACCCGCTTCACCGGCCGGAAGTTCGAAACGTGCACCGCACAGGCGATCGGGTGGGGCCCCGTGCCTTCTGCGGCCGGATGGAACCGCTCCTCGTCCACGAAGTTCGGGATCACCTGGAGGGCGCACTCGGGAGATGAGAGGGGGCAAAAATGCTCTCTCGTCTCGTCCGCGAGGGAAGCAGAAACGGCGGTAGCTACATCGGAAGCGCCAATCAAGTACTGCGTAAGCGGTGCATAGGAGGGGTCCTTGCCCACAATCGTGACGTCCGTGCCGTGGAGGGTGGTCACCACCCTCGGGATCGGATCGAGGTTCTCCAGGGCGGCGGCCGAGCGGGCGACCAGCGCGCTCATGGCGTGGGGCAGCGCGTAGTGCGCGTGCAGGATGTCGAAGCCGATCGTGCGGTGGTGGGAGAGGACCGCCGAGGTGATCGCGAGGTCGTGGGGGGTCGAGGAGAACAGCGGGTAGGGAAGGCCCTGGCTCGCATGCACCTCCACCGGGCCGGGGGAGGCCGCGAGGCGCGGGGGGACGCGGTGGGCGAACAGGTGCACCGCGTGGCCGCGCTCGGCGAGGGAGAGCGCGAGTTCGCTGGCGACCACCCCGGACCCCCCGTAGGTGGGGTGGCAGAGGATCGCGATCTTGAGCGGCCGCTCCACGCTCACTCGTCGACCGCGGGGGTGCCCGGAGGCACGGGGGGAACCGCGCTCGAGGCGATGGCCTTCGCCGGGGTCACCTCGACGGTGGGCTCGGCGCCCGACTCGCCGGCCGAGGGCTCGCCGGGTCGCTCCTGGGCCAGAACCTCGCGCGCCAGCGCGCGGTAGTCACGCGCGCCCGGGGAACCGGGCGCATACTGCAGGATCGACTGTCCGAAGCTCGGCGCCTCGGCGAGCTTCACGTTCGTCTGGATGGTCGAGCGGAAGACCTGGGTGGGGAAGTGCTTGCGGATTTCCGCCAGGACCTCGCGGGCGAGGCGCTGTCGACTGTCGTAGAGGCAGGCAACGATGCCGGTGATTTCGAGCTCGGGGTGCAGGCGGCTCTTCACCAGGTCCACGATCTCGAGCAACTTGGAGAGCCCCTGGAGAGCGAAGAACTGGGTCTGCACGGCGAGGAAGATCTCCTCCGTGGCGGCGAGGGCGTTCACCGACAGGAGACCGAGGCTCGGAGGGCAGTCGAAGAGGACGTAGTCCGCGGGCGCCTCCCCGTGGGCCTCGAGGTGCTCGCGCTCCCAGCGCGCGACCGCGTCCCGCAGGATCGTTTCGCGTCCGAAGGCGCCCGCGAGCTCGAGTTCCGCACCGGAGAGGTCGATGTCGGTCGGTACGACGAACAGTCCCTCGGTCGCCGTGGGGACCACCGCGTCGGCCACGCCGGCCTCCCCGAGGAGCACGCGGTAGGTGGTCGCTGCGCCGGGTTCGGGCTGCAGGCCGAGGTGGATCGAGAGGTTCGCCTGGGGGTCGAGGTCGAAGAGGACCACGCGCCGGCCGGTCTCGGCGAGCGCGGCCCCGAGGTTCACGGCGGTCGTCGTCTTCCCGACGCCTCCCTTCTGGTTGATGAGTGCGATGCGACGCATGGCGCGCCATTGTAGCCCGATCCGCGCCGCTCTCCCCCACTCCTCCCGACGGAGTTGTCCACAGGTCGGGGTCGAGCGTGTTTTCCCCCTCCGCCCGCGCGTCTCTGGGGTCAGGAACGCGGGATGCCGTGGTTCTGCACAGGACTCCCCCATCTATCCCCGAATTATCCACAGAGGATGTGGACAACCCGGGGCCTCGGCGCCGCACGACCGGGTCAACCCCGGGGGAAGAGACGTGCGAGGGTCCCGTCGAGCGGGAACGGGCCGTCGTGCACGAGCGCTTCCCCATGGCGTACACCGATGCGCTCCCCGAAGAAGCGCGCCTTCGTCTCCGCCCGGGCGAGGATGTCCGCCCCGAAGAGGAAGTGCTGCCCGCGGTCGTCCGGTCCCGAGGGTTCCAGCTGCTTGGCGTAGCAGCGGATCACGTCCATCTTGCGCTCGAACACCTCCGAGATGTCGACGACGAACGTGGGGTCGGCGGGGATGTGTCCGAGGAAGTGCAGCAGGATCCCCGGACGGAAGGCTTCCGGGCCACCGTCCTGCTGGGCGAGCCGGGCGAGTCCCGAGAGGTACCACGCCTGCCTTGCGAGATGACCCGCCGCGCAGTGATCGGGGTGCAGGTCGGTCGGGTGATGCGCGACCAGGACGTCGGGGCGCAGCTCGCGGATCGTTCGGGCGATTTGCTCACGGGCGGGAAGGCTGGGCTCGACGCGACCGTCCGGCAGTTCCGCGTTGCCGCGCCACGCGAGACCCAAGAGCTGCGTGGCCGCGCGCGTCTCCG
This sequence comes from Planctomycetota bacterium, assembly GCA_011053145.1. Lineage (GTDB taxonomy): Bacteria > Planctomycetota > UBA1135 > UBA1135 > DRLC01. The sequence goes on from DRLC01000035.1 coordinate 6,090, forward strand.
CATCGCGTTCTTCGACCGTCCCCCGTGTGCCCATCTCGCCACGGGTGAGGTCGAGCACGCCGACCCGGAGGCCGGCATCGACCCAGCGGAGCATTGTGCCGCCGAAGGAAATCTCGGCGTCGTCCGGGTGCGCGCCGAGGACGAGTGCGTCCAGTTTCACGGGATGTCCTCGCTGTCGGGGAGGTGCAGAACGAAGTGTTCGGTGGGGAGCGGTTCGATCGCGGCCTCGAGGAATTCGATCCAGGAAGTGCCGTGCCGCGCGAGCGCCTCGAGGATCCCCTGCACACGCTCCTGGGGCTGCTCGCGCGGGAAGAGGCTCGTCTCGATGCGTCGATAGTGGCGTCGGCCGCGCCCCGCGCTGTTCGCGGCCACACGATCCGCCTTTGCCGCGAGCTTCTCGATTCCCGCGACGGACTGGTCGGCGACCTTCTTGATCTGCGTTGCGAGACCGCGGTCCAGTTCGGAAAGGTCGGCACGCTCCGCGAGAAGGTCCCTCTTCGTCGCGCGCGCGATCTCGCGCAAGCGTTCGGCCACCCGGCTCTTGGGGGTTTCCGCCGCCTCCACCGTGACGCGCCCGCGCGCCTTCAGCACCTCGCCGACCGTGAGACCGAGGGTGTCGAGGGAGCGCGCCGTGGCGGAATCGACGAGGGTTGCGGAGAGGCGCGGGACGAACGCAGTCCGCGGGATGTTCGCGGCCTGTCGCAACGGCGGGAGCTGCGCGTGGTAGGCGAGTTCACCCCAGCCCCCGACGTAGCAGGCGACCGGAAGGGTGTGGTCTTGGACGAGGGGCCGGAGGAGAGCACCGGCGGACCAGTCGGCCGGCGCATCCACGATCTCGGCCGCGAGTTCGGCGGCCGTGCGGGACCCCGGCTCCCCGTCGTATCGGAAGCTCGCGGGCGTGTCCGGTGCGATGCGCAACGCACGGCGCTTGCCGTCCTCGTGGTGGAAGACGAGCGCGGCGGTCGAGGGATCGATGGCCGGCTCGACGCCGACCTCGCGCAGGCGTCGGGAGCCCTCGGCGAGCGAGTCGGCGACGTCGCTCGTCACCACATGGACGAGGGAGCGCGAGAGTTGCGGGCGGATCCAATCGGGCTCGAGCACGATCAGACCGCGGTTTCCGAAGAGCTCGAGGAGCACATGCGTGAAGGCTCGCGCGAAGCTCATTCCGTCACGCGGGAGGAAGCGGTCGATGAGCTCGCGCGCGCGGTCGTTGTCGGCGAGGTTCTGGCGCAAGACTTCGCGCAGGGCTCCGAGCCGATGTTCCTTTGCGTTGAAGTGGACACGCGAGAGCGGGACACGGCCCGATGACATTCCCGCGAGCCCCACCTTGAAGAGATCGAGGTTCCGGTTGCGGACCCACAGGTGATGCACCTCCGCGATGTCGTGGTCGTCGCCGTGGTTCCAGAAGGCCGGCTTCACCGGGACACCCCAGGCCTCTTCGAGCGCCGCGGCGAGTCGAATCGCGTGGACCGCCTTGTAGATGTTGTAGAGCGGTCCACCGAGAAGGCCCGGCTGTTGACCAGCGAGGACGAGGCAGGCGCCCGGCCTGCGCAGCGAGCGGACGGAGTCGAGAACAGCGACGTGGGGTTCGAGCCGTGTGAGACCGGCTTCGAGGGCCTCGACGAGTTCGTCGCGTTCCTCGTCGGCGGGCTCGGGAAACGGCCGCGGCACGTCACCGATCGCAGCCGGAATCACCATGCCGGGCAGCGATTCGGGCTTGGGCCGCGTCGCGAGCGCTTTGCCCGCCCAGGGCGCGAGGCCGAGGATGTCAGCGGAGAGGGCGGAGATCGTGGGCTCGTCCATGGCGGTGATCGATCGCCGGCCGGTCAGCGGATGTCGAGGGCGGCAGCCAGGTCGGCGATCATGCGGTCGAGTGCCTTGGAGGCAGCGTCCTTCGGATGCGAGGCGCTGTCCTTGCGCCATGCGAACGCGATGCCACGCGAGGAGTTTACGAGGCCGCCCCGCCACGGTGACTCGGCGTCGCAGAAGGCCGGCTTGACGTCGTCCGCGCCCGCACCCTGGGCCCCGTATCCGGGCAAGAGGAAGGGCGTCTTCGGAAGGCGCGCTCGAATCGTCGCGAGCTCGGCCGCGTGGGTGGCGCCGACGACCGCGCCGATCGAAGAGAAGCCCGAGTTGCCGATGAGATCCGTGCCCAGGCGTTCGAGTGCGCCCGCGACTTCTTCCCAGAGGGCGGGCGTGCCGTGCAGCTGGAACGCGCCGCCGCCGGGGTTCGAGGTACGCAGCAGCACGTACATGCCGCCGTCCTCTCGCGCGCACACGTTCGCGAAGGGCTCGAGCGTGTCGGGTCCCAGGTAGGGGCTGACGGTGACGGCGTCGCAACGGTGCTCGCCGGATGCGAGGAACGACTCGGCGTAGGCGCTCGCCGTGCTCGCGATGTCGCCGCGCTTGACATCACCGATCACGAGCAGGTCGAGGGAGCGTGCGCGCGCGCAGACGTTCTCGAAGGCTCGCACCCCGTCGGAACCTAGGAGTTCGAAGAAGGCGGACTGGGGTTTGACGGCCGCGACGCGACCGGCAACGACGTCGAGGAGTTCGAAGCAGAAGCGTTCGACGAGTTCCGCTCGCTCGGCGAGGGGCACGCGGGGGTCACGCGCGGCCGCGTACTCGTCGGGGAGCAGGTCGAGGTGAGGGTCGATGCCGACGAGCGCCGGAGTGCGAACGCGTTCGGTCGCCGCATCGAGACGGTCGGCGAAGTTCATGAGGGGTCCTCGGGGGAGGCGGGCGTCGGCGGTGCTTCGGAGTCGTCGTCCTCCTGCAGATCGTGCAAGAGTTCCACCGTTTCGTGGGGAGGTACGAGCACGCCTCCGGTCATCGTGATCCGCAGCGCTTCATCCACGCTGATCGGGAGCGGGATCACACGGGCTGCGTCGACGAAGATCGTGTAGCCGGTCATCGGCATCGGCGAGGAGGGAACGAAGCAGGTGATGAGAGGCTTGCCGGTCTGTTCGCGAACCGTGCGCAACGAGTCTCCCGTGACGAACGCGATCGACCAGATTCCGGGGCTCGGATACGGAACCGCGACCACCGTGTCGAACTCCAGCTTCTTCTCCGCGAAGAAGAACTCGACGAGCTGCTTGCTGTATGGATACACCGAGCGCACGCCCGGGATCTTGTGCATCGCTTGGTCGAGGCTCTGCACGATGCGTCGTCCGACGAAGCCCCCCACCGTCCAGCCGAGGGAGAGTACGACGAGGATCGAGATGAGCACTCCGATGACGGGATGCACGACGCCCGCGACGGAGCTGCGCAGCTTTTCGTGGTCGATCCAGAGCGCGTCGAGATCGCGGAAGAACGAGAGGCGCTGGGAGCGTTTGATCTGCAGTTGATCGATGACGTACGGGTCGCTCCACGAGCGCGTGCGAACCAGGTCGAGGATGTCGTCATCGTCCACCTCGTCCCGCGCGAGGTAGTCCAGCGAGAGCGGGTCGATGTTGAGCTCGTCGAGAGCCTTCCATCCGAGGGCGTTGCGCTCGAGGGACCAGTAGATCGCGTCGTTGATCGGACCGGTCACATACCGGTTGACCATCTGGAAGAGCAGTCCGAACACGACGATGGTCAGGACGACCGGGAGCAGCGTCACCAGTCCGCGCAGGAAGAAGCCGCCGAGCGTGCGGGGTACGCGCTGCTTCGCGGCCGGCCTCGAACGCGCACCGCGCCCGGGCTTCTTCTCCTTCGTTTTCGCCATGGGGGGGATCCTAACCGGCTCGATTCAGGATGCTGCCGGGGGATGGAGTTCGGGGCTCGGGGAGGGGGTCGCGGTTTCTCGGTGTCGGGGTCGCGGGGGATCAGGCATCGACGCTCGAGGGCGCGAGCTGGAGGAAGCGGCGGGAGACGGCGTCGGCGAGCGGCAGGCCGCGTGGGCTGAGCGAGAAGGATCCGCCGCGCCGCACGAGAAGGCCTTGGGATTCGAGCTCGCGGGCTTCCCGAAGCGCGGGATCCGGATCGAGGGCACAGCCCGAGCGTTCGAGGGCCCGTGAGGGTTCGACCCCCTCGGAGGTGCGCAGACCGAGCCACCACGTTTCTCCGAGGCGCTGCAGCGCAGTCGGGGTCTCCTCCCAGGAGGCGGGGAAGGAGTCGGTCTCGACCGACCGGCGCCACCGGGAGACCGACCGGGGGTTGCCGAAGCGCGTCGCACCCAGCTTGCTGACGGCCCCCGGCCCGAGGCCGACGTACTCCCCGTTGCGCCAGTAGTTCACATTGTGGGCGCATTGATGGTCAGGTGTTGCGAAGTTGGAGACCTCATAAGGGGAAAGCCCGCGAGCCGCGAGGTGTGCGCGGGTCTCGAGGAAGAAGTCCAGGGCCAGGTCTTCGTCGAGGGGCTCGAGCCGGCCGGTTTCGAGTTCGTGGGTCAGAGCCGTGCCCTCCTCGAACGCGAGGGAGTAGGCGCTCAGATGGCTTGGGGAGAGGTCGAGGACGGAGTCGAGTTCGGCGAGCCAGGCGTCGAGCGATTGGCCGGGGACGGCGTAGATCAGGTCCACGCTGACGTCCTCGAAGCCGGCCTCCCGGGCGATCCGGTAGGCGGCGAGGCCCTGTTCCGGCGTGTGGGGGCGGTCGAAGAGGGACAGGATCCGCGGATCCAGGCTCTGGAGGCCGATCGAGAGGCGCCCGACGCCGAGCTCGCGGAGAAGCCGAGCCTTCGCCGCCGTCAGGCTCTCAGGGTTGCACTCCACGGTGACCTCGCGGGCGGAGGATCGGAAGCCGGTGTGGCTCTCGAGGGTCTCGAAGAGGTGCTCGAGCTCGGCTTCGGAGAGGAACGTCGGCGTGCCTCCCCCCACGAAGACCGTGCGCGGGGCCGCCGGGGCTCGGCGCCGGGCTTCGGCGAGGATTGCGGCAACCGTCGCTTCCGTATCGGTCGATGCGTCCGCAGCGACCGAAAAGAAGTCGCAGTAGGTGCACTTGCGCAGGCAGAAGGGAATGTGGACGTAGAGGGGTGTGCCGCGTGGCGCCTGGAGAGCCGGAGCGTCCACGGGGGGGCAGTCACCGTCCGGGTTCCCGGAGTCGGAGCGAGGAGCCATGGGGAGCGAGGAGCCTACGCCCTGGGGCCCGGGCGGCAAGGATGCCGTCCCCTCCCGCGCTGCCGGCGGAGCTCAGGCGTCGTCCATGAAACGGTACAGCTTCGCGAGGGTTTCCCGCTCGATCTGCCGGACTCGTTCTCGGGTCAGTCCGACCACCTTCCCGATCTCCTTCAGGGTCATCGGTTCCTGGTCGCGGTCGAGGCCGTAACGAAGTCGGAGGATCGTCGCTTCGCGCTCGTCGATGGACTGCAGCAGGTCGCGCATGCGCTCCAGAAGGTCCAACTGTTGGATCTCCTCGTCGGGTGCCGCGCTCTTCGAGTCCTCGACGCGGTCCTGGACGCCGGAAAGGACGTCCAGGGAGATCTGGTTCGAGCCCGCCGTCGTTTGGATCGTCTGTTTGAAGAGCTTCCAGCTCTCCGGGGGAATCCCGAGCTCGCGGGCGACCTCCTCGACGCTCGGGGTCCGGCCCAGCTTGTACTCGAGCTCGCGCCCGACGACACGCCACTTGGAGATCAGCTCCGCCATGTAGCCCGGAACGCGGACCGACTGGACCGTGTTCGTCAGGGCGCGGCGGATCGACTGCTTGATCCACCAGGAGCCGTAGGTGGAGAACCGGCATCCGGCGTCAGGGTCGAACTTCTCGGCTGCCTTGAGCAGGCCGATGTTGCCCTCGGCGATGAGGTCCTGGATCGTCAGTCCCCGGTCCCCGTACATCTTGGCGATCGACACGACGAGGCGAAGATTCGCCCGGATCAAGTGCTCACGGGCGGCCAGATCGCCCTGTTGGATGCGGCGACCTAGTTCTTTCTCCTCGTCGGCGGTGAGGAGGGGAACTTCGTTGATTTCCTGGAGGTAGGTCTCCAGGCAGCGCTCGGCAGAAATGGCGGGCCTCTTTGGGTGCGGGGATCGGGGTGCGGATCTGGGAGTTCCAGGGTCGGGGGTTGGAACCCGGCTCGGTCCAGGCCATCGGTCCTGGTGGGAAGCCGTCTTGAGTCTTGAGCGCCAAAACCCCTCCCGAAGGATCGTTCGGATCCCCCATGTGTTAAATTGGGGTCCGATCGGCGCTTCCCGGCCGGTCTCCACCCCCACCCCACCCGATGCCCGACACTAGGCTGGAAACGTTGGTCGAGGAGCGGCAGTTCGCCGGCCTCTTGCAGACCCACTCCGAGGTTTTCTTTCGCCTGGCGAACGCTCTCCTCTCGAAGGATTCCGGCCGCCCCGGCTCGGCGAGCGATCGCTGGACCAAGAAGCATTACTTCCAGCTCATCAGCGAGGCGGATGCCCTGGAGTCGTTCCTCGACGACTACGGAGCGCGCTACAACCGCACCTACGCGCACTTCACGGAGATGGTCGCCTCCCTGCGGTGGTTCGCATACGCCGGATACAGCGTTTCGCACCTGCTCGGGCGACTTCCTTCCTACGGCGAGGAGATGTGGGAAGGAGGGCTTTCCCGGGAGGAGGCCGAGGCGGACATCTCGGAGGGGCTGGGATTCCTGCGCGCATCCGCGCTGCGCCTCATCGAGGCGATCCGCCAGGAGGCCGGGGAGTTGGGGTTGGAACTGACCCCAGAGGCCTTCCCCGAGTCGAACTTCGTCCCGATCACTTCGAAGCAGCGCCTGCCCAGGAACGTGGACGAGGCGGAATTGCTCGAGGAGGAACAGCGCGTCGCGGAGGTCGCGACAAAGTTTCTGCAGGCGGCCGAGA
>DRLC01000036.1 GCA_011053145.1 Planctomycetota bacterium
CGGACCTCGAATCGGTCGTGACCGAGGACCCCGACGAGACGGTGCGGGTCTTCGCGCTCGAGGCGATCGCCGAGGCGAGCACGCCCGATGTCGCGACCCGCTGCGACTGGCTGCGTCCCGCGCTCGAGGACGAATCCCCGGTGGTCCGCGCGAAGGCGCTGGAACTCGCGTGCGGACTCGGCGATCCGCGGGCGATCGATCGTGCGATCGCGGACCTCGGGGAGAACCCTCGGCGGCTGCAAGCCGCCCTTCTCGCGCTACGGGATCCGCTCGCGGATCCGGCCCTCTCCGAACGCGCCTACGCGGCTCTCCTCGACCGCAACCGACTCGAGGAGCACCGGCCGCTCATCGAGCGTGGCGCAACCTTCAAGGCCATGGGGATCGTACAGCTCCAGAAGGCAGCGCGTTTCCTGCGGGATATGGCCCTCGCGAATCTCGAGGAACGGATCGAGGGACTGCGAGCCCACGAGTGGTTGATGATCCAGGCCTCGAACACGGGGCCCGCGGGACGCATTTGGCTCTGGGAACAGCTCGAGGTGGAAACGGATCCGCTCCGGCGCATCGATCTGATCTCGGCGAGTTGCTCGACCCAGGATCCCGACGAACGTGCGGCCGTGCGCAACCGTCTGCTGGTGCTCGCGGAAGACGATCGGCGCGCCGTGGGCGAGCGGCTCTACGCCGCCGATCGCGCGGCGAAGATCGGCCCCGCCTGGATCGTCGCGCCTCGCCTTCGGCTCGTCGCGAACAGCACGCAGGAGACGAGGCTACAGCTCGCCCTGCAGTGCCTGCTCTGGCATTGGTACTGAGTCCGAGGGGAGCGCGGCGTTCGGGACGGCCGCCTCTAGCGCAACCCACGCGCCCGCATCCTGGAGGCTGCGCCGGACGCCGTCGAGGATCGCGTCGGTGCGCTTCGCCGAGCGGCTCCAGGGAAGGGCGTTGCGGTCCATCAAGTGCGGGTCTTCGCGCACCGCGAGGAAGCGACGGATGCTTTCGGGGCCGTAGCCGCGCACGCACATCGCTCCGCTGCTCGGATCGGGGAGGATCTGGAGGAAGTGGGGATTGACCTCTTCGAATCCCGCATCGGTCCAGACCTCGAAACCGCGCTCCTTCTGATCGACCAGCACGCGCCCCCGTTCGAACACGAGCTCGACCCGCTGGTGGCTCTTCGCGGGCGTTCCTTCCGGGTCGTTCCAGCCCACCGCGAAATCGGCCCGGAGAAGGGCGCTCGAGCGCGATCTTGGCGCGGGGATCGAGAGGTCGAGGGCGGTGTGCACGAGGTCGAAGCGCGGTCCCCCTTCGGATGCGAGTCGACCGGGAATCCCCGTTGCGCTGACGCGACAAGGACGGGCCTGGGGCAGCAGGTAGAACAGGAGGTCCACGAAGTGGCATCCGATGTACTGGAAGACATCGAGGTCCGTGGACCACGCGGCGAGGTCCTGGAGCGGCAATCGAGCGGGCTGGGTGTACTGCACCGAGACGAGCAGCGGGCGCCCGAGTGAGCCCCGGTCCACGAGTCCCTTGAGCTTCGCGAAGCTCGGGTCGAAGCGCTTGTGGTAATCGACGAAGAGCGGGGTCGCGTTGGCTTCGGAGAGGGCATCCAGCTGTTCGCTCTCGGCGCCCGTCCCGGTCAGCGGCTTGACGACCCAGGTGGGGACGCGGCGCTGCAGCAGATGGGCGGCGTACTCGAAGTGGCTCGTGTCCGGCGTGCAGAGGAAGGCCATCGCGTCCTCGAGCCGAAGCCCGTCCAGGTCCGCGGGCCCGTCGATGAGGAATTCCTCGATTCTGGCCGTCACGCCTAGGCGGACGGAGAGGTCGGCCAGGCGCCGGTGGAACGCTGCGTCCCGCGGGGTGCGGACCGCGAGGACGATGCGGTCGATGGTGCCCTCGCGGATGCAGTCCAGCAGGGTCGGAAGCACGACCCCGTCCCCGAAGGAATCCCCGAGGACGTAGCAGCCGGCTCCGATCACGACGGCGGTGCGTCTCATCGAATCAGGGGTTGGGAGGTTGGCTGGGGGAGGGGGGGCGAGGGGATGGCTCGAGCCCATTTCGGCCTCGAGCTCCCGCGCGAGGCCCAGGGCTCGCTCGTCCGCTTCACGTCGGTTCGCCCCGGTGCAGACCACGTATCCGATCCGGTCGTGGTGGGAGCGAATCGGAGCCTGGACGGGGGAATCGAGGAACGCGTCCTGCAGGACGATCTCTTCGACGTGGGGGAGGGCGAGGAATGGATCCAGGTCCGGGATACGCGTCGCGCGATCTCCCTCGGGGAGGTATAGGAAACGCTGGGACACCCCCCTCCGCATCGGAGACGGATCGAGCGATGCGGGATCGATCGGGTCGCCCATTGCGAGCCGGACGAGTGGTTCGAGGATCTGCACCCCGTGGTGGAGCGGGGCGACGAGGTCCGCGAAGCGACCGCCCGAAGTGCGCACCGCCATCTCGAGGACGAAGGGGGCGCCATCGTGGGGCACGAGTAGGTCGCCCTTGAGCACTCCGGTCGAGAGGCCGATCGCGGCTGCGGAGGCGAGCACCGCGCGTTCCATCTCGAGCAGGAGTGCGCGTTCGAGTTCGATTCCCATCGAGTGCCCATCCTCGATCAGGAAGGGATGGAACCGCTCCATCCCGTCGTAGTGGCGAAGGGCGATGCTCGTCCAGCGTGCCTCGCCCTCCACGAGGAGCGTTTCGGTGGAGAGTTGCAGGCCTTCTTCGAAGGACTCGAGCAGGAAGGTCGCATGCTGTCCCGGAGGGATCTGTTCGGCGCGGTAGCGCAGCAAGTCCTCGGAGCTCGGGATCCAGCGCACGCCGCGAGCCCCCTTGTCGTCATTCGGCTTGGCGACGAGGGGATAGGAGATGGCCTGCGCGGCGGCGAGCCAAGAGTCGGCGCTGTCCTCCGCGTGCAGAATCTGAAAGTCCGGCACGCGCACGCCGGCGGCGCGCAGCGCGGCGATGCGCAGGTCCTTGAGGGTCCCGCGGCGCGCCGCTTCGACCGTGGGGCCGGGGAGTCCGAAGCGCTCCGCCACCATCGCCTGCTCGATCGCGAGCTCCGCGGCGTGGGTGAAGACACCGTGGAATTCCAGGCGAGCCAGGTCCCGATGGAATCGCGCGGGGTCCTTGAGGCATGTCTGCAGGAACTCGTCGGCGAGCGCCGCCGCCGGGGGGGCGGGGGCATCGTCGGCGACGAGGACACGGTACCCGAGTCCCCTCGCGACCCGCACGGCCGCGCACTGTTCGAAACCGCCGCCGAGCAGCAGAAGGGTGCGTGATTCGGACCTCCCCATGGGCTCCTCCCTTCGGCCGAATCCGCCGGTTGCTGTAGGGAGATGGGATCCCCGGCTCAAGGGGTCCGGCGCCACCCTTCCCAGCTCGCGAGGGCCTCCAGGCCGGCCCGGGGGCCCTCCGGGCACGCGGGCCCCCCCTCGAGGGTCCAGAGCTCCCCGCCCGGGAACGCGAGGAACGCGGCGCGGCCGGTGCGCCCCCGTTTCCAGGGCCAGGCGCGGACCGCGAGCCGCGGGGTGCCCGGCCGGGGGGCGGACTCGGCCGCGAGGACCTCTCCGGAGCGGGGCGCGGGTGCGGGGACGGGTGCCGCCACCGGGACGACGGCGAAGAGGTAACCGTGACGCCGCAGGAGGCGGCCTCCCGCGAAGAAGTCCTCGTCCCCGAGCGCGGCGACATCCGGTTCCGCGCGTACCAGCTCCTCGAGCAGGAGCGGTTCCCCGTCCGGGGGTGGGTCCGTCTCCAGCACCTTCGCGAGGGCGACCGCGAGCTCCCGCGCCTCGGATTCGTTCTCGAGGCACACGAAGCTCCTGAGACGTGGCAGGGAAACGAAGATCAGGACCGCGACGATCGCCGTCAGGGCCGTGGCCCCGAGAAACGAGATCGCACCACGCGATGGATCGGAGCTGAGTGCGCGTTCAGGGGGGAGCCGCCGCATGGATCCGGATTCTGCTCGGTGCTTTGCTAGGCTTCAAGCGATGAAGAAGCGGATTCGTCAGCCGAATCTCGAAGACATGGATGCGAGGCTCCGCGATGCGTCTCGGGCGATTGGGGATCGTCTCGATGCAGCGGGTTTCCAAGCCTGGCTCGTCGGGGGCTGCGTGCGCGACCTCGCCCTGGGGATCCCGCCCCACGACATCGACATCGCCACCGATGCAAGACCCGACGAGGTGCGCGCGACCTTCGAACGTACGGTGGCGGTCGGGGCGGCTTTCGGCACGATCTTGGTGCTCGAGGAAGGCATGGGGGTCGAAGTCACGACGTTCCGAACCGACGGTGCGTACCTCGACGGTCGCCGCCCCGAAAGCGTGCGCTTCGGCACGACCCTCGAGGAAGACGCCGCGCGGCGTGACTTCACCTGCAACGCGCTCTACCTGTCGCCGCGGACCGGCGAACTGCGCGATCCCGAGAACGGCATCGCGGACCTCGCGCGGGGACACCTCGCCTGTGTCGGGGACCCGGCCGAGCGATTCCGCGAGGATGGGCTGAGGATCCTGCGCCTCGGTCGCTTTGCGGCCGCCTTCGAACTGGAAGTGGATCAGGCGACCCTCCAGGCCGCGAAGCGTGAGCGAGGGAGTCTCGCCGGAATCAGCCGAGAGCGCGTGATCCACGAACTCGAACGCATCGCCGGGGGACGCGTTCCCGCGCGCGCGATCGAGATCTTCCGCGAGGTCGGCGCCCTGGAATCGTGCTTCCCCGGGGCCGCCCTGCGCCCCGGGTGCGTGGCCCGCCTGGGGCCGGAACCCGGTTTCGTCCGCCTGCTCGCCACCCTGTTCGAGGATCCCGGCATCGGGCTGGGGACGGCGGAGGAACGGCGTGAGGCGCGCATTGCGCTCCTCAAGTCCCTGCGCATCTCGCGCCGCGCCCAGGCGGGCTGCCTTCGCATCTGGGAGCTGGAGGAGTGGCTCGAGGGGACGCGGCGCGACCCCGAGGGCTGCACCGGGGCCCGGGCGGTTCGGATCCTCCGGGACCCGTGGTTCGCGGATGCGTTCGCGGTCCACCGGGCCTGCCGTGCCAGCGTCAGCCCCGCAGCGGCGGACTTGGCCGCGCGCGCGGCATCCTCGAAGCCCGAGGACTTGCATCCCGAGCCCCTCGTGACGGCGGCTGATCTCCGGGACGCGGGGCTCGAACCCGGGCCGGAGTTCGGTGTCGTCCTCCGGGAAGTGGAGGACCTCCAGTTGGAACGACGCCTGCGCACCCGTTCCGACGCCATCGCGTGGTTGCGCGAGCGCGTCGCCTCAGCTCGGCGGAAACCGTCGAGCCAGGATTCGCCCGAAGGGGAAGAGTAACAGCAGCACGATCCCCGGCCCGGGATGCGCGGCACCGCCGGCGAGCAGCGCGGCGGCCGCGGTGAAGACCACGAGTCGCCCGAGTGCGACGCCCATCCAGCGTTCGATCGTCGCTGGGCACGGAGACCGATCGGCGAGCGCGAGCCGAACCATCGGGATCGCGACGAGCAGCAGGATCGCGAGGACTCCGAGCCGCAGCAGGAGGGGCGGAGCGGTGGGATACGCCGTTCCCGGCAAGAGCGCGGGACCGAGGAGCAGCGTCGCGACGACCAGGAAGAGGGTCGACGCGCCGATCTTCCGGTGCTCGTCCCGCTCCTCCCGATCCTCGAGGCGGCCGAGGCGCGCGACGAAGAAGACATACAGACCGTACGCCACGGGGACGAGGAATCGAAGCGGCGCCGGCGGCTCTTCCGGAGCCGCGAGCGCCGCGCCGAGGAGGAGCCCGGCACTGAGGTTGCCACCGCGACAAAGCCCGAGCAGCACCGGACCGATCCAGGGTCCACGGAGACCGACGTCATACAGGACGGCGAGGCAGGCGACCGCGAGGAGCACGGCCCCGGGGAGGCGCGAGTCCATTCCCGGGGAGACCACCAGGAGCACGAGCGGGGCGCCGAGCAGGATCGAGGCGAGGGCGAAGGCGCTCCGCGCGGAGACGCCGCCGGACGGAATGGGTCGATCGGGACGCGTCGCAGCGTCGAACTCGCGGTCCGCCCAGTCGTTCAGGGCCATCGCGCCGTGGAACACGCACAGGGAGGCGAGAAGGAGCGCGGCTGCAGGCGGGCCGAACTGCACCTCGCCGCTCCCGAGGGTCATGCCCGCGAGCACGTCCGCGACGACGGAGGGGAACAGCGAGAAGCGAAGAAGCCTCGCGATCGCGCCGGCCCTGGGCCCGGGGGCGGTCATCTCAGCGTCCGATCAGGCGCAGGATGTCGTTGTAGGTGACGAAGATCATCACCGAGAGCAGCAGGACCACCCCGACCATCTGGCTGTATCCGAGGACACGGTCGGAAACCGGCGAGCCCTTGATCTTCTCGATGATCAGGAACATCAGGTGCCCACCGTCCAGGGCCGGAATCGGCAATAGGTTCACGACGGCGAGGTTCAGGCTGATGAAGCACAGGAAGAACAGGAAACGCGACCAGCCGGCGCCGGTGACGCTGTAGGAGACCTGCACGATCGCGATCGGGCCACCGAGGCTGTCCGATGCCTTGACCGATCCGCCGATCACCCCGCGCAGCGCAAACCACAGGCTCTCGAGGGTGTCGATGAAGTTCCGCATCCCGAAGCGCACTGCCTCCGCCGCGCCCTCGGCCTGGAACGTGTACTGCGCGGAACGGAACGTGATCCCATAATCGGGAGCCGGCGGAGCCACCGGGGTCGCGGTCACGAGGGGGTAGGTGGGTTCCGCATCGGGGGCGACCCGGCGCTCCACCTGGATCCGGATCGCCTCGCCGGAACGGGCACTCTCCTGCACGAGGTGGAAGATGTCGAGCCAGTCGCGGACCTCGACGCCGTTGAGTTCGAGAAGACGATCCCCGTCGCGCAGTCCCGCGAGCGCGCCCGCCTCGCCGGGTTGGACCGTGATCCGCGTTCCGTCGAGGTCCGGGCCCACCGCGAGATCCTCGAGGAAGGCCGCGACGCCCTGGGGATCCGATCCGAGGACCGAGGACGAGAGCCGCAGTGGGCTCGTGGCTCCGTCGCGGAGGACCCGAAGCACCACGGGCCCCGCGCCGAGAGCCCCGGTGAGTTCGTCGCGCAGATCGCGGGCGCGATAGAGGAACCGATCCCCGACCGCCAGGATCCGGTCCCCCTCGCGGAGCCCCGCGGCTTCGGGGCGGGAACCCGGCCGGACCCCGGTGACGAGGGTCTCCACCGGGCGGATCCCCAGGCGCGGAGAGCTGCCATCGATCCATTCCGGTTCGACCGTGACTTCCCGTTCGCTTTCGCCGTCTCGAACCCGCAGCGTCAGCGGATCGCCGGCTCGGGCGGCCCGGTCGAGCTGCTCCAACGGCGTGAGCCCAGGATCGGCCCCGACGACACCGATGAGTCCCATTCCGGTGCGCAGACCGGCCCGGTACGCGCTGGAGTCCTCGCGGACCTGGAGCACCGGGGATCCCTGGGGGTCCTCCGCCACTGCGGACCGGATCCCGATCGTCCAGCGTTCGAGGCTGTCGTCGTAGCGGGGCAGGATCGTTCGCTCGACCACTTCACCGGTCTTCGGATCGCGCAGGCGGGTCTCGAGGGGGTCGCCGTTTCCGAAGAGCACGGCCATCGGGATCTGGGAGAACTCATAGATCTCCTTGCCGTTGATCGAGATCACCTCCATCCCCGGCTCCACCCCGGCCTGCCACGCCGCGCTCCCGGGAGTCACCGAACCGACCGTCGGGGACTGGAACGGCACCCCGGCGGAGAAGAGGAACGGGTAGACGACGAGCACGAACGCGATGTTCGCGAGCACGCCGGCCGAATAGATGAAGAAGCGCTTGCCCACGCCCTGTGCCGCCAGTTCGTCGGGGAGCGGCTCGGTCCCCTCGAAGCGACGCTCCTCTCCGGCGAAGCGGCAGAATCCGCCGAGCGGGATCGGGGCGAGTTGGAAGAGCGTCTGGCCGATACGCCGCTCGAGCAACGCGGGCCCGAACCCGATGCTGAAGACAGCCACGCGGACGCCCGAGATGCGCGCGGCGAGGAAGTGGCCCAGTTCGTGGACGAACACGATCAGACCGATGCCGCAGATGACCTGGAGCAGGCGTAGGACGTCGAAGCTCATGGACATGGAGAGGAGGAGTCGCGGACCGGCGTGCGCTCTCGGCGAGCCACCTCGCGTTCCGCGAGGCCCCGCGAGATGCGGTCGGATTCGAGCAGGGATGCGAGGTCACCCTCCAGCCCCGGGCGCGCCGCGAGTACGCTTCGACCGACCGGCACGATGTCCTGAAAGGAGATTCGCCCGTCGAGGAACGCCTGGCAGGCCACCTCGTCGGCGGCATTCAGCGCGCAGCCCGCATCTCCCCCGGCTCGAACGCACTCGTAGCCGAGTTCGAGCGCGGGAAAGCGCCTTGGATCCACGGGCTCGAACGAGAGCGAGGAAAAGCAGGCCAGATCGAAGCCCACGAGCTTGCAGGGGGCGCGATCGGGGTAATGCAGGGCATGGTGGATCGGGCCGCGCATGTCCGGAGGACCCATCTGGGCGAGCACGGAGCCATCGCGGAACTCCACCATCGAATGGACGATCGACTGGCGGTGCAGCACCACCTCGATGCGTTCGGCCTCGAGCCCGTAGAGGTGGTGGGCTTCGATGACCTCGAGGGCCTTGTTCATCAGGGTCGCGGACCCGAGCGAGATCCGCGGTCCCATGTCCCAGGTCGGGTGATCGAGGGCTTCGGCCGGGGAGATCGAATCGAACTCGTCGAGGGGGCGATCCCGCAACGGGCCGCCGCTGGCGGTCAAGAGCACGCGGCGCACGCTGTCCACCGATTCCCCGCGCAGGCACTGGAAGATCGCCGCGTGCTCGGAATCCACGGGCACGATCGTGCCGCCGCCCGTGCGCGCGAGCTCCATCAAGAGCGCCCCCGCGACGACCAGCGACTCCTTGTTCGCGAGCGCGAGCGTCTTGCCGCGCTCCAGGACCGCGATCGAAGCCGGGAGTCCGGCGGCGCCGACGATTCCGTGCACCGCGGTGTGGTAGTCCGCTTCCGAGGCGAGCTGGGCCGACGCCTCCTCGCCGGAGAGGATCGCGACGGAGCCGTCGATCACGTCCCGGAGGCGCGCGGCGGCTTCGCGGTCCCGGAGAGCGACCACGTCGGGCCGAAACTCATGCACCTGCTCGGCGAGCAGTTCCCAGGAACTCGATGCGCAAAGGGCCGCGATGCGAAAATGCTCCGGAGAGGAGCGGACCAGCTCGAGGGTCTGGGTGCCGATCGAGCCTGTACAGCCGAGGAGAAGGAGCGACTTCATGGGGAACCGCGCCGGGGAGGCCGGCCCCGCACGGCGGAGCGCGTTGCCCGGCCGCGCAGCTTCCCCTAGTGTAGACCTTCGCGCAAGCTGGACGAAGAGCCGGAGCGCGTCACGTGTGGGAAGACCAGGCCAAGTACTGTCCGCTGTGCGGTAGCGGACTCGAAACGGGATCGGTGGGGGGGAGGACCCGACTGCGGTGTGGCCGTTGCCCGTTCGTCCTCTACCGCAATCCGGCATCCGCCGCCCTGGGCGTCGTCCTCGACCCCGCCGCCCGCGTGCTCTTGATCCGCCGTGCGATCGAGCCCTTCCGGGGCCATTGGGCCCTTCCCGCCGGCTACCAGGAAGCGGACGAGTCCCCGGAGGAGGCGCTCGTCCGCGAGGTGCGCGAGGAGAGCGGACTCGAGGTGGAATCGCTGGGTCTCCTCGAGCTCACCTACACGGATTCGGACCCGCGCAAGCCGGCGAACGTCGCGGTCTACCTGTGCCGGCCCATCGGTGGAGAGCTCGTCCACGGGCAGGAGGAGGTGGATGTCGGTTGGTTCTCGCTCGATGCGCTGCCCTCCCCGATCGGCTTTGACAACTACGAGCGGATCCTGCGCCGCCTGACCCTTCCCGAGGGCTATCCTGTCTCCCCCTGGGGTGTTCTGCGCACCCTGTTGACCGATGCCTGAGGAGCACCCTTCGGACGTGAAGAGCGAAGCCGGACTGACCTACAAGGAGGCGGGCGTCGATATCGATGCCCAGGACCAAGCCCTGGAGGGCGCGAAGCCCGCGATCCGCAAGAGCTTCACCGCCGGTGTGCTCGGGGACGTCGGACTCTTCGGGGGCCTGTTCGACCCGACGAAGCTCGGCTTCGACAACGCGATCCTCGTCGCGAGCGCGGATGGCGTTGGGACCAAGCTCGAAGTGGCGAAGATGGCCGGCGTGCATCGCACGGTTGGACGCGATCTGGTGCAGCACTGCATCAACGACATCCTCGTGCAGGGGGCACGTCCGCTTTTCTTCATGGACTACGCGGCGATGGGCAAGCTCGAGCCCGCGATCGTCAGCGAACTGGTCTCCGGGGCGGCGGACGCCTGCGCGGCGAATGGGCTGGCTCTGCTCGGGGGGGAGACCGCCGAGATGCCGGGGCTCTACAAGGAAGGGGACTTCGAACTGGTCGGGTTCATCGTCGGCGCGGTCCAGCGCGAACACCTGATCGACGGGAGTCGCGTTCGTCCGGGACAGGTCCTGCTCGGACTGCGCTCGGCGGGGCTGCACACGAACGGGTACACCCTCGCCCGGCGGATCCTGTTCGGCGAACTCGGCCTCGGGATCGACGACCGTCCGGACGAGCTCGGCGGTGCAACGGTCGCGGAGGCCCTGCTCGCGGAGCATCGCTCCTACCTCGAGCTCCTGTGGCCCCTCGTCGAGGCCGGGCGCGTCGCGGCCATGGCCCACATCACCGGGGGCGGCATTCCGGGAAACCTGAACCGCGTGCTCGGCGAATGCGATGCGCGGGTCGACCCGGGCTCCTGGGAACCCCAACCTCTCTTCGAGCTCCTCGTCCGGGGCGGGCGACTGGATCCGGCCGAGGCCTTCCGCGCATTCAACATGGGCATCGGGATGATCCTCGTCGTCGACGAGGACGAGGTCGCCCCGGTGACCGAATCCCTCGCCGCGCGCGGCGAAGAGGTCCTGCGGATCGGATCCACGACCCCGGGCCGCGGGCTCGTCCACCTCTCCGCATGAGGCTTCTGCTGCTCTTCGCGCTCCTCTTGCATCCCCAGGGGATCGACTGGGAAGGAGCCTGGGCGGATCTCGCGCGACTCGCGGACCCCACGACCGACCCCGCCGAAGCCGCGGAGCTGCGCGCCGGGCTCGATGCGTTGGCCCGGGTCGCCCTCACCGCGGATCCCGAGGGCCCCGAGGTGACCCGCGGTGCGCTCCTCGCCGTCCGCCTCGCCAAGAGCGAGGGCGAGGAGAACAGCCCGGCCCTCACCACCCTGCGGCGGCGCCCGCTCGACGGACTCACCGGCGAGGAACTCTGGTGGGTCGCCGAGGTGCAGCCCCCGGGGCCGGCGCGCGTTCGGGCGCTGCTCGCCGCCCTCGAGGCCACGGCGGAGCTGACGCCCGAGCACCTCCGCCTCGCCTGGAACTACGGGGTGGTGGAGGCCCAGGCGCTCCGTCTCGAGACCGGGGCTCTTCCGATCCAGCGCATCCTCGAGCAGCGCGCCCAGGCCCCATGGAGCACGATGGACCTCGGCCTCACCCTCTCCCGCCTCGGGAGGGTCGAGGAGTTGGACGCCCTCTTCGAGCACGCGATCGAGCGCGAGGCCGCCGCCGGTCGGGACACCGCCGAGCTGTGGTCCCGGTGGGGGATCGCAACGTATGGATTGGGTCGGGATGACCTGGCCCGGGACCGCCTCGGAAGGGCCTTGGCACGCGGCTCGCAAGACGCTTCCCTGGTTCTCGCCCGGATGGACCTGCGTGCCGGCCGCCTCGAAGCGGTTCGCAGCGGCCTCAGGGCCTCTATACTTTCCACCCCGCCGGCCCCCTGGGCGTTGCGGTGCTGGGGCATCTCCTTGCTCCCGCAGCCCCGCACGCGTCCGCACGGGCCGGCATCGAAGGGAAACGCAAAGCACTAGGAAACATGATGATCCCCAAGCTCCTCACTGTCTTCGCCCTGGCCGGCCTCGGCGCCGTCACGTTGGCGCCCGATCTCGTCCTGAAGGCCACCGATCACCGCAAGCTGGGCAAGGACGTGGCTGCCTACTGGACCGCGCGGACCGAGGTCGAGGGCATCGATGAGAGCTTTTCGAAGCTGTCCACCGACATCAAGAAGGTGGACGCGACCCTCAGGAAGAAGGACCAGGGACCGCTGCTCGCGCTGGTGGCGGACTGGCGGGAGATCTTCTGGACCGCGAGCCAGTCCATCCTCGAGGACCGCAAGCTGAAGAAGGGCAAGATCACCGAGGAGAAGAGCGCGGAGCCGGTCTTCACGTACTGGGCGCCGAAGAAATTCTCCTCGAAGAAGGGGCCGGCGCCGATCGTGCTGATCGTTCCCGATGCCGACCAGACCGCGCAGGACGTGCTGGAGACCTCCTGGGCCGACGAGGCCATCCGCGGCGGCGCGATGTTGGTGGTCGTCTCGATCGAAGGGGACCCGGCGACCTGGAGCGGGGATGCAGGCTTCGCGGCGGTCATGGGTACCTTCGGGCGTGTCATCCGGACGAACATGTTCGGCTTCGACTTCGACCGCATCTATCTCGCGGGGCACGGGAAGGGATTCGCGGCCGCGGCGGCGACCGCGGCCTACTTCCCGCACCTGTTCGCGGGGTTGATCGGACGCGGTGAGATCCCGAGTGCCGATCCGACCAACTTCCGAAACGTCGCGACCTACCTCGGCGGAGGGGGGGAGTCCGCCACCTTCGCGAGGGGGGTCGAGGAACTCGGCTACGGCAATTCCACCACCGGGGAGGATTCCGCGGCGGCGATCTGGGCCTGGATGCAGGAGCACACCCGCAATAGCTCGCCCGCGCACATCACCTTCGCGCCGCCCACCGCAACCTCTCGGTCCGCCGGCTGGGTGAAGGTGACCGGAATCGATCTGGACGGTTCGCCGAAGGTGGACGCGGTGGCCGACCGCGCGTCGAACACGATCACGATCACCGCCAAGGGGGTTTCGATCGTGGATGTCTATTTCAACGACGTCCTGGTGGACCTCGACCAGCCCGTACGCGTCATCGTGAACGGCGGAACCCCACACGAGGACCTCTTCGCCCGCAACCCCAAGTACATGGTCGACCGCGCCTATGACTTCGGCGACTGGGCGAGCGTTTTCACCGCGACAGCGAGCTACGACGTGCCCAGCACGAACTGAGCGGGTCCCGCTCCCCGTTCCCCGTGCGCATGGCTCGCTCGTCCCGCATCGCGTCCGTTCTCGCGATCTGTGCCGTCGGGGGCGCGGGGACGATGGTGGTCGAGCTCGCCGCGGTGCGGCTCCTGGCGCCCTGGTTCGGCACGAGCCAGGTGGTCTGGGCGAATGTGATCGCGGTCGTTCTATTCGCGCTGGCCCTCGGATACGCCCTCGGCGGCCGGCTGTCCGGTAGCGGCCGCGATCTCTCGAGGCTCGGCGTCGTCCTCCTCCTCGCCGCGGTCGGCACGGCGTGGCTGCCCGCGCTCGCGGCCCCGGTGGCGGGGCTCTTCCTGCCCCCGGATCTGGCGCTCCACGAAGCCGCGGCCACGGTCCTGTGGGGGAGCCTCGCCGCCTCCCTCCTGCTGTTCCTGCCGGCGGCCACCGTACTCGGCTGCGTTTCCCCCCTCGCCGTCGAGGCCGTCGCCGAGACCTCGGAGCGGGGCGCGGGCGCCGCCGGAGGACTCGTCCTCGCCGCGTCGACCCTCGGGAGCCTCGCGGGCGTCTTCGCGACGACCCTGTACCTGGTGCCCGAACTCGGGCTTGCGGGGGGGTACCGCGTCGCCGCCGGTCTGTTGCTCCTCGCCGGATTCGCCGCGATCCTGCTCGACCGTGGCCGACGCCGTGATCTCGCCGCCCCCGGAGGCCTGGCACTGCTCCTGCTCGCTCCCGCCCTGATCGTCCCCCCCGGCGAACCGCGAGTCCCCGAAGGCACGCGCGTCCTCGCTCGGGTCGAGTCTCCCTACCAATCCATTCGGATCGTCGAGCGCATGGAGGGGGACAGGAGGATGCGCTTCCTCCAGGTCAACGAGGGGTTCGACTCCTACCAGTCGGTCTGGCAGGAACGGCCCGGGATGCTGCCCCTCGGCTACTACTACAACGACGTGCTCCTCCCCTCCGCGTGGGCGCGCGCGCTCGGGGAAAAGGAGGATCCGGGGGACCCCTGGCGCGTCCTGATCCTCGGGCTGGGCGGGGGCACCGCCCTGCGGGTTCTCGAAGGTGGACCCGTGTCCGACGCCGGGCTCGATGCCGTCGGCGTCGAACTCGACCGAGCCGTGGTCGACCTCGCACGGGAGTTCTTGGACCTCGCCCCCGAGGGGACCCCCGGGCGCCTCGTCCTTTCCGGTTTCGACGCACGCTTCGCCCTGCGGGTGGAGCCCATCGCGAGCGCACGCTTCGACCAGATCTTCCTCGACTGCTATGCGAACCAGGTGGAGATTCCCCCGCACCTGGTGACCCAGGAGTTCGTGCGCATGTGCGAGGAGCACCTCGCGCCGGGGGGCTGGCTGCAGATGAACCTCGGCGGCTTCGGTTTCGAGGACCCCGTGGTCCGCTCGATCGCCCGGACGACCGCCTCGACCCTCGGGACGCCGGTCCTGCTGCTGCGCGTCCCCTTCGCGCGGAACCTGACGCTGCTCGCGCGACCCGGGGCCGAGCTGCCGGTGACGGGCAGCGGGCTCGCTCCGGTGGGGGGGGCGGTGCAGGCGCTCCTCGAGCCCCGCTCCGTCCCGGGGAGTTGGCAGCTCGTCTCCCCCGACGCGAACGGATCCGAGCTCCTGGTCGACGACCACGCGCCGATCGAGCGGCTCCAGGAGCGTTCCCTCGTGGAGGCGGGCCGGCGTCTCCTGGACCCGAGTCCCTGGCGCGGGTTCGGGGTGGGGCTGTGAAGGTGTCGATGGCCGCGCGGATCGGGGTGGGATTCCTCCTGATCCTCGGGGCGGCGAACGCCACGGCCCAGGAGCCCCTCGGGTCGCGATGGGCCGCCGTGGAGGCCCTTCCCCCCGAGAGCCAGGATCGCCTTCCTCGGGCCGCGGCACTCCTGATGGAAGCCGGGGACTTCGGCGGCGCACTGCTCCTCGCCGAGCGCGCGTTGGAGCGGGACCCGGAGAATCTGGAGTTGCTCTGGCGGGCCGCGTCGATTTCGGTCTCCCTGCGCGACGCCGGGAGGGCGCGGCGCCACGCGGACGCCCTCTGGGCGGCGGTCCAGGACCGGGCGTCCGGAGACCGGGAGTGGCAGAGCGCTGCGCTCGAACTCGAACGTTCCGCGGACCAGCTCGAGGAACACGCCGCCGAGCGCGTGCGGCTCCTTCGCCGCGCGCGCCTCCTCAGTGGAGGAATCTTCGCCGTCCTGCTCGCCGCCCTGGCGTGGCTGCTTCGAGCGGACGCCGCGGGAAGGCCGGGATCAGGGAAGGTCCAGGAGCCCGTTCTGTAGCTGCGGCTCGATCAGGGTCGGGAGCCAGACGTCGTACTGCGCATCCGTCGACATGCGGGCGAGCCAGGGCCACCGATCCTGGTCGCAGATGCGACCGATCGCGACCGCGGTCCAGGCGCGTCCCATCTCGCCCTTGCGGGGATCGAGGAGGCGCTTGCAGAGCTCGGTCAGCGGCCGCGGGTCCTTGATCCACCCCATCGCGGAAGCCACCGAGGCCTGGATCGTGGGCCGCGAGGAATCCTCCAGGATCTCGAAGAGGCGTTGGCCGATGCCTTGGTCACCGAGGAGCGCCAGCGCGATCGCGACATTCTCGACGACGAAGGGCTTCTGGGTCGATTCGGTCAGGACCTGCGAGAGGTCCTCGATCGCGGCCGGATTTCCGATCATGCCGAGTGCGAGCGCGGTGTATCCGCGCACGAACTCCTCGCCGGTCTCGCGCATGCGGGTCCGCAGGAGTTCCTGGGATTCCTGGTCGCGCATCATGCCGAGCGCGATCGCGATGGCTCCCGCGACCTCTCCCGAGCGAGTCCGGGTGAAGAGCTGGCGGAGCATGCGCCCGCTCGCCGGCGCGGCCACCTCGCCGCGCTGGGGAGCGGTCTCCTCGAGAACCCCGAGCCCGAGGGCCGTCCACGCCTGGGTTTCCCCACGGGACCGGCTGAGGTTCGTCAGGAGGAGCTTGCGGATCCTCTGGAGCGAGGGATACGGCTCATCGCCGGTGCCGCGGCGCGCCGCCGCTTCGGCGACCGAGACCATCGAGAGGAACCGGGTGGAGCGGTGTGCGGAGGAGCGGTAGGCCACCTCCGAGAGGTGCTTCAGGATCTGCTCGTCGAGCGGATCGCCTCCGGATCGGCCGATGTTGCCGAGGGCGATGACGCAGGCGTTCTGGACCTCCCGCAGCTCCTTGGAAGACCGACCGACGGAGGCGAGGAAGGTGTATCCTGCCCGGGCGCGGAGGGACTCGGGGGCACCTTGCAGCAGGCGGGCGATGGCCGTCGGAGCCTGGGATCGCGCGACGTAGGACTGATCGGCATCCCCGAAGAAGGAGAGCATCTCGAGGATCTGATCGACGCGGGTTCGCCCGGTGAACAGCTCACTCTCGCCGACGAATTCGTTGTCGAGCGGCATGGGGGTCATTCCGAGCGCGGTGAGCGCAGCGGACTGCACTTCCACGCGATCGACCCACAGCGCGGTCTTCAGGGAGTCGTAGATCAGCGCGCGGACCTCGGGGCTGTGGGTTCGTTCTCCGAGCAATCCCAGCCCGTAGGCGGCGAACGCGCGCAGGCGGACTCCGATGCGCTGGCGGCCGACGAGGTCCCGGCCGAGGGGTTCGTCCTTCAGGATCGCGGTCAACCACGAGGCATAGCGGTCCTCCCCGCGAATCCCGAGCGCGAGCACCGCCTTCTCGGCGACCTCCTGGTTTCCGCTCGAAAGGGGAATGCGGACCACGTCCGCGAATCCGCCGAGCTTCGGGTCCGGCATCACGTCCCGCAGCTTCGCCAGCGCCTGGATCGCGTAGATCTGGAGCTCCGGTCGGCCTCCCCGGCGGATCGCGCGGATGAGCGCGGGTTGGACGACGTCTCGGATCTGTGCCTGGGAAGCGCGCAGGAGCGGGGAGACCTCTGCGGTCTCGCCTCGGCCCATGTAAAAGCCACCGGCGCCGGATTCGCTCAGGGTCGGCACCGCGGCCAGATGGTCCCAGCGGTTGTAGTGCCACCAGAGCTTCCAGGAGTTCGGGGACTCGACACGCGGTCGGCTCGCCGGGGTGATCGGGGGCGGTTCGGCGTCGGTTGCCCCGAGCCCGGGGATGTTCGGGCGCGCGAAGGGGTTCGCGCCTTCGGCGTACGGGCTCGCGGGCGTCGTGCTCCCGGGAATCGGGGTGCTGGGGTCGGTCCCCGTGACCGGGCCGGGATCCCCCCCGGTGCCGCCGGTTCCGCCCGTGCTCGGATCCACCGTATCCCCGGGGCCGTTGTACCCCCCGGGGCGGCCGGGATCATCGGGCGGCCCGTCGGGTTGGCCCACCTTCTGGGCGGAGAGGGGGCACGCGAGCGCAGCCAGGAGCAGGAGCGCGGGAGGGGTGGCGAGGAGCTTCATGGCTTGTGTTCCGAGTCTCTCTGGGCGTTGTCCTGGAAGGCAGCCCGGTGGGCTGGCCCTCTATGGTCCATTCTCTCTTAGTTCGTCGAAAGGGCAGGGGATCATTCCAAATGGTGTGCCGCCGGGCCTTCTGGCCCCGGAGACCACGAACCGAGCCCGAGGGGGGATCTCCCGGCTTGCAATGGACTATATCGGACACAACGTTCCGTTCCCGTAACGCGAGCGGGCCCGACCGGACACTTTCGTCCGACCGGGCCCGCGCGATTGCCGGGGCCTCCTAGAGGATGTCGAGGATGCCCGTGCCGTTCGTGGAGTCGACCAACGTGGTCGCCGAAGCCCGATAGTTCAGGTCCACCGCGATCTTGGTGTTCCACGGCAAAGGCTCCTTGTCGGCGACGATGCCGAGGGCCACGGCTGCGAAGCCACGTGCCTGGGAGGTGAGCTCCTTGTCCTGGAGCATGTTGACGAGCGGGTCGATCGAGTGCTGGTCCCCGATGAATCCCAGGGCCGAGGAGATCGCGGCCTGGGTCGCGAGGCTCTTCGAGCTCTGGAGCATCTTGACGAGCTTGCCGACGAGTTCCTTGTCCCCGAGGAGACCGAGCGAAATCGCGGCCTGCTTCAGGAGATCGGGACGGTACTTCGACTCCTCGATGATGCGGCCGATCGGCTCCTTCGCGTTGAGGTCGCCCATCAGCCCGAGCCCGAGCGCGACGTACCCGCGGGCGGTGTCCTCGCTCAGCTTCTCGAGGTGCTCGAGGAGGGTCTTGGAAGCTTCCTGGTCGCCCATGATCCCGACGCCGATCGAGTACGCGCCGAGCCGCGACTTGTCCTTCTCCGCCTTGAGAGCGCTCCGAAGAGCGTCGCCGAGGGCGACGAGTTCCGGAGGCGCGGTGCCCTGCTCCTTAAGCTTGCGGCCGAGGACCCCGATCGCGAGGCCGGCCCAGGGCTTGATCGTGGACTTGCCGCGTTCGAGCTGCTTGAGCAGGAACTCGGACGCGTCCTTGATGCCGCTCTCACTTCCGTCCGGTCCGGGAGTCCCGGCCACCTTGGCCATCGCGATCAGCGCGAAGTTGCGGGACTGCTGGTCGGACAGGTTCTTCGGAACCTCGGCGAGGGCCTTGCGGATCTTCTTGTCGAGGTCGGTGTCCCCGGCCGTGCCGATCAATCCCATCGCGAGGATGCAGCTCTGCTGGACCTCCCGAGGTTCGTCCGAGCTCTTGCTCATGCGGTCGAGCAGGTCATCGGCGATCTTGTTGCGCCAGGTCTCGTGGAGGTCCGCCGGCATCCCATCGAGGAGGCGCCCGAGGGCGGTGGGGCAGTGGGCGCGGATGAGGAAGTTGTTGGTGTCGTCCGCGAGGAAGTCCAGGAGGAACTGCAGTTGCGCGGTGCGGCTGAGGTAGGGCGGCTGGGGGCCCTCTTCCCCTTCCGCGACCGGTGCTTCCATCTGCTCGATCGGCACGAGGCCCATCGAGATGATGCACGCGATCTGGAGGTCGCGGGAGGACGTGTTGTCCGACGCGATCGTCTTCGCGAGGTGCTCCACGATCGTCTGGCGTTCCTCCGCCGAGGCCTGCTTCCCGATCAGCCCCAGCCCGTAGGCAGCGAACGCGCGTGTGCGGTAGGGAACCTCGGGGTCACCCACGAGCTTGCGCCCCTCGGGGGTGTCTTCCATCAGGGCGGCGAGGGTCGGGATCGACTTGGGGTTCGCGAGGATCCCGAGCGCGACCGCGGCGGTCTCACTGATCTCCTGGTTGCTGTCGCCGAGGAAATGCTTGATGACCTGCTCGAACTCGGACTCGCCGCTCTCCCCCTTGACGTCGCCGATCTTCGCGAGCGCGATCATCGCACCGGTCACGATGTCGTTGTTCGTCTCGGTCTCGAGCGCTCGGAGGAGGGCCGGTACGACCTTCTCGCGGATCTGGTTCTCGGACGGACGCAGGCTGTTCTTGGCCTCCTTCTTTTCCCCCCGTCCGAGGAAGAAGCCCTCGGAGCCGGACTCGATCTGGCCCTCTTGGATGTGGGACTTCAGGTTGAGGTAGGGCTCCTTGTTGAACTCCCACCAGAAGGACCAGACCGTGAGGTCCGGGCCGCTCGCGGTGGTCGTGCCCGTTGTCGGCTTGCTGGCGGTGCTGCCGCCGGGAGCACCGGGGCTGAGCGGACCGGGTGCCGTGGGGCCGGCGGAACCGGGAGTGGTCGGGCCCGCGGGGCCGGGCGCGGTACCGGCACCGCCGCCACCTCCTCCACCGCCGGGCGGAACGGTATCACCGGGACCTCGGTACTGGCCCCCGTGGGCGAAGGAGGGGGATTGCATGCCGAGCATGCCAAGAGCGGCGAGGGCCGCGGTGAGAAGGAGTTTCTTCATGGCTGACGAGACGGGAACGTTGGGTGTGCAGTGACAGATGGGCAAGGCGTTGGTTCGCCAAGCTTCAACTGGTGCAAAGGCCGTACCGAGATTCCGCCGGGGCGGCGGCAAACATCCTAACCCCGCGCGGGAGGATCGAAAAACCGCATTCGGGGTGAGATTCCGTGGACGGCCAGGGGTGTGGGGGAGGGCGGTTTCGCTCGGGCGGCCCGCGGCGTTCCGAATGCGGAACGCCGCAGGCCCCTTTCGTCCCCTCCGGGGCAGTCCGGCCGGGGGGAGGCCGTCAGCCCAGGTCCCGGGAGACCAGCGTCGCGCGCAGGTACTCGCGGTTCATCCGGGCGATGTTTTCGACGGAAATGCCCTTCGGGCACGCGCCCATGCACTCGAAGTGGTTCGTGCAGTTCCCGAATCCCTCCGCGTCCATCGCGCCCACCATCGCCAGGGCGCGGCGCTCGCGTTCCACCTTTCCCTGCGGGAGGAGCGCGAGGTGAGAGACCTTGGCGGCCGTGAAGAGCATCGCGGAGGCGTTCGGGCAGGCGGCGACGCAGGCCCCGCAGCCGATGCACGCGGCAGCGTCCATCGCGAGTTCCGCGATTTCCCCTCCGATCGGCGTGGCATTGGCGTCCTGGGGAGCCCCGGTGGCCACGGACACGAAACCGCCCGCGGCGATGATGCGATCGAAGGCGCTGCGGTCGACGATCAGGTCCCGCACGATCGGGAACGCGTTCGCCCGCCAGGGTTCGATGTGGATCGTCGCCCCGTCCGCGTAGTGGCGCATATGGAGCTGGCAGACCGTGGTCTCGGACTGCGGCCCGTGGGGGATCCCATCGACGACGAGGGAACAGGCTCCGCAAATGCCTTCGCGGCAGTCGTGCTCGAACGCCACGGGTTCCTCGCCCTTTGCGAGGAGTTCCTCGTTCAGGACGTCGAGCATCTCGAGGAACGACATATCCGGCGAGACGGTGTCGAGCGTGTAGGTGACCATGCCGCCCTTTGCGTCGGGGCCGGCTTGGCGCCAGATCTTCAGCGTGATGCGCATCGTGTCGTGTCCGCTTCCAGCACTCATTTGTAGCTCCTCTGCGACGGCTTGACGTACTCGAAGGTGAGCTCCTCCTTGTGGAGCTTCGCCTTCTCGCCGACCCCTTGGAATTCCCACGCGGCGACGTAGCTGAACTCGTCGTCCTTGCGAGCCGCCTCGCCCTCCTCGGTCTGGCTTTCCTCCCGGAAGTGGCCGCCGCAGGATTCGGTGCGGTCGAGGGCGTCCGAGACCAGCAACTCGGCGAACTCGAGGAAGTCGGCGACACGGCCGGCGTGCTCCAGACTCTGGTTCAGGTAGCCCCCATCGCCGGGGACGCGCACGTTCTCCCAGAACTCCGCCCGGAGGGCGCGGATGTCTTCGATCGCGCTCGTGAGGCCCTGCTCGTTGCGCGCCATACCGCACTTGTTCCAGACGATCTCGCCCAGGGCGCGGTGGAAGGAGTTGATCGAGCGCTTCCCGCCGACCGCGAGGAGCTTGTCGGTGCGCTCGCGCGCCATCGTCTCCGAGGCCTGGAACTGCGGCGCGTCCGTCGAGACGGCGGGCAGCGCGCGCGCATTGAAGTGTCCGCCGATCGTGTAGGGAATCACGAAGTACCCGTCGGCGAGGCCTTGCATCAGTGCGCTCGCGCCGAGTCGGTTCGCCCCGTGGTCGGAGAAGTTCGCCTCACCGAGCACGAAGAGTCCAGGGATGGTCGACTCCAGGTTGTAGTCGACCCAGAGGCCGCCCATCGTGTAGTGCGACGCGGGGTAGATGCGCATCGGGACGCGGTAGGGGTCCTCTCCGGTGATGCGCTCGTACATCTGGAAGAGGTTCCCGTAGCGGGCGCGGATCGCGTCCTCGCCGTCCCGCGCGATCGCGTCGCGGAAGTCGAGGTAGACCGCGAATCCGGTCGCGCCAACCCCGTAGCCGGCGTCGCAGCGCTCCTTCGCGGCGCGCGAAGCAACGTCCCGCGGGACCAGGTTGCCGAAGGCCGGGTAGCGGCGTTCGAGGTAGTAATCGCGCTCCTCCTCGGGGATGTCGTTGGGCTTGCGCGTATCCCCCTTCTCGAGCGGAACCCAGACCCTGCCGTCGTTGCGCAGGCTCTCACTCATCAGCGTGAGCTTCGACTGATGATCGCCCGAGACCGGAATGCAGGTGGGGTGGATCTGCGTGTAGCAGGGGTTCGCGAAGAACGCGCCGTGCTTGTGCGCGCGCCAGGAGGCCGTGACGTTGCAGGCCTTCGCGTTCGTCGAGAGGTAGAACACGTTTCCGTAACCGCCGGTCGCGAGCACGACCGCATCGCCGGCGTAGCGTTCGTACTCACCGGTGACGAGGTTGCGACAGACGATGCCGCGCGCGACGCCTTCCACCTTCACGAGATCGAGCATCTCGCGCCGCGGGAACATCTTGATCTTGCCCAGGCCGACCTGGCGCATCATCGCGCTGTAGGCGCCGAGCAGGAGCTGCTGGCCCGTCTGACCGCGTGCGTAGAACGTGCGGCTGACCTGGGCTCCCCCGAACGAGCGGTTCGAAAGGTGTCCACCGTATTCGCGCGCGAACGGCACGCCCTGGGCCGCGCACTGGTCGATGATGTTGTTCGAAACCTGCGCGAGTCGGTAGACGTTCGACTCACGGGCACGGAAGTCGCCGCCCTTGATCGTGTCGTAGAACAGCCGGTAGATGCTGTCGCCGTCGTTCGGGTAGTTCTTCGCCGCGTTGATCCCGCCTTGGGCCGCGATCGAGTGCGCGCGTCGCGGCGAGTCCTGGATGCAGAACACGCTGACGCGATAGCCGAGTTCGGCGAGACTCGCCGCCGCGGAAGCGCCGGCGAGGCCGGTGCCGACGACGAGGACGTGGAACTTGCGCTTGTTGGCCGGGTTCACGAGCTTCATGTCGAAGCGGTGGCGGTCCCAGCGTGTTTCGATCGGCCCGCCCGGAGCCTTGGAGTCGAGGCGGCCTGCGTCGGATGCCTGGGGGGTCATCATTTGCCTCCGAAGAACAGGAAGTAGACGGGGAACGAGGCGAAGCCGAGCGCGAGGAGCGCGGCGACCAGGGGGCCGAGCTTCTCGAGGATGGGATCGAGCTTCGGGTGGCTCGCTCCGATGGACTGGAAGGCGCTGCGGAACCCGTGGGACAGGTGCAGCCCGAGAACGAGCGCCGCGAGGATGTAGATCGCGGCCGTCCCCGGACTCGCGAGGTGTTCCCGAACTTCGCCGGACGGATCGTCGAAGAACTCGTGGTGGAACCGGAAGTCGAGGAGGTGCTTGATCAGGAACGCGATCAGGAGCGCGCCCGTGACGAACATCGAAGCGGAAGCGGCCGTCTTCTTGCCCGTACTCGAGCGCACGACGTACCCGGTCCGCCGCGCTTCGCGGTTCTCGAGGGTCAACCGGAGCGCGATCACGATGTGGGCGACGAAGAGGCCGAGGAGTCCGAACTCCGCGACACGCAGGAGCCAGCCGTAGCCCTGGAGCCAGTTCACGTAATCGACGAAGGCCTCCCCGTCCCCTTCGTAGAGCTTCAGGTTCCCGTGGAGGTGCTCGAAGAGGAACCCGACCAGGAGGAGGCCGGTCAGGCCCAGGACGATCTTGCGGCCGACCGAAGAGGTCAGCGCGTTTGCGATCCAACGCAGCATCGTCAGGTGTTGGATGGGGTTTCGTGTGGGGCGTGAAGCCGTTCCGCGTGGAGCGGGATCCCGAGCGTCCGGCGGGGGGTCTCGGGGTCTGTTGGCCCCGAAACGGAATCGGTGCGCGGACCGTAGCGAAGCGGTGGGGGGCGAGCAAAGAAGAAGTGGCCCTCAAGAGGACGAGAAGGCGTTTTTTGCCGGGGTCCGTCCCTGCTACGGTGACCCCATGGGGACGCAATCGGCCCGACTCTTCCTCTTGCGCCACGGGGAAGTCGAGGATCGTTGGCGCGGCACGATCTACGGGAACCTCGATGTGGCGCTCTCGCCACGCGGTGAGGAGGAGGCGCGCGCGGCCGCCGAGCGCATTCCGATCGAGCCCGCCCTTCGGCCCTCGATCGTGGTCTCCTCCGATCTCGAGCGCGCCCGCTTCGGCGCGGATCGGATCGCGGAGCGCGTCGGCGTGCAACGGCTCGAGGACCCGGACCTCGCGGAGATCGATCGTGGCGACTGGGCCGGGAAGTCGGTGGGGGAGATCGATGCGCGTTTTCCGGGGGCGCGTCAGGCTTGGTACCGAGCGCCGCGTTCCACCCGGCCCCCCGGAGGGGAGTCGCTCGAGGACCTCGCCCGGCGCGTCCTTCCCGCGCTGGACCGCTGGGCGGAGCGGGCCTCGGGTGGGTCGGTCGCGATCGTCGCCCACCTGTGGGTGCTTCGAACCGCTGCCTGCGGCGCCCTCGGTCTCGATCTCGACCGCGCCGGCCGGCTCGACATACCGACCGGGGAACTGCTGGTGCTCGATTGGCCCGTGCACGTCCGGGCGAACCCCGGGCCGAGGCCCACGCTGGCGGGTTTCGCGGTGGAAAACGCGCCCCGCGGGAGAGGCTGGTTCCGGGGCCCGCACCGCTCGCCGCGCTGAGCGTGCCCATTGAGACTCAATCGCAAGTCAGTTCGTCGGGAACCCCTTGGGACCCTTTCCGGTCGGCCCCGGCGCACCGGGCGACATCCCGGGGCCGCCCCCGGGTCCTCCGGGGAACCCACCGAAGCCCTCGAGGAGTCGCCGCGCCTCGAACACGGTTTCGCCGAAGTGATGCGCGAGCCAAATGAAGTAGCAGTCGACGTTGTCGACCGGATCATCGACTTCGAACGCCGCCTTGCAGGTCAGGTCGCAGGGCCGATCGGCCTGCAGGAAGCATCTCTTCGTACTGGGGTCGCTCATCGCGCGTCTCCGGCCAGGAGCTTGTGGTTCGCGGGCATGTCCCGGAGCATCGAGAACGACCAGTCGCCTTCGCTCACGACGCGATCCTCCTGATTCTTGACCTCGGCCCGGAAGACCACGATGCCCGAGCGCCGGCTCGGCTCTTCGAGCCGTTCGACGCGGAGCGCGAGCCGAATCGTGTCGCCGGGCCGCACCGGCGCCGGCCAGCGGATCGTCATCCCGGCGAGCGCCTGCAGCGTTCCCTCGAAGTATCCGGTCCGGAACGCGAGGCCGGTGGCCACCGACTGGACGAGCATGCCGTGGGCGACGCGCCCTCGAAACGCGGTTCGAGTCGCCGCGGTCTCGTCGGTGTGGAGCGGCATCTGGTCCCCGGAGAGTCCGGCGAACAGAACGATGTCGGCCTCGGTGATCGTGCGCGCCGGAGACAGAATCATCGCCCCGGGTTCGAACTCCTCGTACCAGAGCCCGCGCCGAGGCCCATCCTTGCGTGAGATCATGGCCCGAGAAGGTAGCGCGGGGAGCCGGCCGAACCAGCCCCGAGATGGGTTCCGGGGGCGTCCGCTGGGTCGGATCACGCCGCCATAGCACATAAGATATATTATCAGACGCCGTGAGCTCAACGAATGGGGGCATCCTGCCGATGCAGATCCCCATGAAGAACCCCCGGAAGCGATCTCGTCCCCCGCTGCTTCTCTGCATCCTCTTCGTCTCGTCCGCTTGCGCCGCGGTTGGAACAGGCCGAGCCGTAGGGGTTCGGGAAGCCTCCGCCGAGATCCCGACGACCCCCGACATCCTCGGTTCCCTCGACGCGCCGGATGCCGCGCCGACCAG
Organism: Planctomycetota bacterium; assembly: GCA_011053145.1. Lineage (GTDB taxonomy): Bacteria > Planctomycetota > UBA1135 > UBA1135 > DRLC01. The sequence goes on from DRLC01000036.1 coordinate 25,479, forward strand.
TTGGAAGGAACGCCTCGCCGCGAGCTACGTCTACCTCGAGGAACGCGGCGACTATCGGGATCTCGGGGATGCGATGCGTCGACTCCTGAACCTCGTGGAGGTCAGCGACGTGGAACCGAGCGGTGCCCCCTTCACGTTGTTCTTCGACGATCCGGGAGAGGTCCCGGTGCAGGAGCTCCGCGCGCGCGTCTGCATCCCGGTCGGCCGGCGTCCGGTGGATGCGCCCCCGGCCCTTGGCTTCGACACCCTGCCGCGGGCGATGGTCCTCTACACGCGGGTGCGTGGGTCCTACGCCGACGTTCCGCGTGTCTATCCGACGCTCTTTCGCGCGCTCCAGGAACGGGGTTGGGCCGCTGCCGGCCCGATCCGCGAGTCCTACCTCGTGAACCCGAGCTCGGTCGCGTCCGTCGAGGAGTTGATCACCGAAGTGCAGATCCCCTGGACACCGGCGCGCTGAAGCGCGGTCTTCAGTTCGGCCGGCCTAGGAGCTCGAACAGCTCGGCGGGGTAGCACGCACTCAGGGACAGGGCACCCGCCTCCTCCCGCGCGTGCACGAGGTCTCCGGGCCGGAGAAGCTCCGCGAGGATCGCGGGAACGGGTAGGTTTCGTTCCGCGCGGTCCTGGGACACGAGGTGCAGCGCGCCGTCCCCCACCGAGCGGATCTCCCAGGGGGCGTCGGCTGCCGAGGCGGCCTCGGTGTGCTGGCGCGCGAGCACGAGGCGCGGGACCGACTCGGCCAGCCGCTCGACGAGGTCGCCGGCCGCACTCCACAGCTGGTGCTCGTGGCGGTCCTCGCACCAGTGGCAGAATTCGCCGAGGGCGTGCAGCACCGCCCGCGCTTCCTCGGGGCCGCTCAGGTTCCCCTCGTCGAGCAGCCAGCGGCCCGCGAAGTCCAGGACCTCCCGCCGACCCAGGGACTCGAAGACCCCGAGACCGCTCCCGTAATCGGAGAGCCGGCGCAGGCAGGCGAGGCGCTCCGCCTCCGTGCCCCCGCGCTCCCGGCCGATGTCCCAAAGGAATTCCTCGACCATCGCGCCGACCACCCCGGGGAAGTCGGGAGCGAGTCGCGTGTCCGCGTCGTCGGTCGGCGCTTCGACCCCGAGGTCGCTCGCCAGTCGCGCGAAGAGGCCCTCCAGGTCCTCGCCCCGGGCGCGTCCCGCGTCGAATGCAGCGAGGGCTTCGGCCGCATCGCACCCGGTCTCGGCGCCCTCCCGTTTCGGAGGCCTTCCGAGCGCCGACTCCTCGACGCCGGCCCCCTGGTTGTGGGTCTCGATCCCCCAGAGTTCGACCAGCGCACGGCGCGCCCGTTCGAGGTCCGCTCGCGTGTCCATCGCCAGTGCGTTGAGGACTTCGACGACGACCGGCCGACCCTCGCGCGCCGAACTGCGGACGACTTCGAGGATCGGTTCGATCTGCGCGGGCGGGACCCCGGCCATTTCGAGGCCGGCGCGGGCGCGCTCCCGCTCCGCGGCGAGATCGATCACGGGGACATCGGGCGAATCGGAGGCGGGTTCGGCTCCGGGTTGCGCGGCCGCACCGAAGAACAGGCGCTCGAGCTCGACCTGCTCGATGCGAAGCACCCCCCGCCGCGAGGCCCGAAGGCGCTGCATGTCTTCGCGGACCGCATCCACGAGCCCCGAGCTCCGAAAGCAGCCGACCGCTGGAGAGAGCAGGAAGACCCCGTCGCCGATCGGAAAGAGCCGGCCGACGAGGAGGTCGCTCGGGCGCAGGCCCGATGCCGCGTCGGGCTCGTGGATCGGGTACTCGCCGGCCCCGAGGAGATCGCGCACCCAGATCCCCCGCCCGGGGTCGGCGCTCGTCACCTCGAAAGCGCCGGCGTGGGACTGCAGGAAGGCCTCGGTGTGGTCCGCCTGCATCGCGTCGGCCCGATCGAGCCACTCGGAGAGCAGGGCCTCCGCGGGAACCCCTCCGAGGGCATCGGACGGGCGTTCGAGCACGAACCATTCGAGGTGGCGCCGATCGGCGAGCACGGGGTCCGATCCGGGCTCACTGTCTTCCCCGAAGAACAGCGTCCGGCTCGTCTGGAACTCGAGTTCCAGTTCGTCGCGCTCGGCGATCAGGGACTGATACAGCTCCAGCCCCCGTTCGATCCATTCCCTGGGGTCGTACATGGTTCGGGCCCGATTTCGGGCGGAAGAGTTTACCCGGGCGTCCCCTCCCGGGGAACGCTCGGGAGGGGATGCCCGGGGCGACTGCGAACCGGCGGCGGTGTTTCTGGGCGATCCCAGGTAGCCCGCGGGGGGGATCCGAGGCATGCTTGGGGGGGTCCGTCCCGAGGAGCCCCGAACCATGACCCCCCCTTCCCAACGCTTCGCCGACGCCCTCGCCAACCTGGCCCCGATCGATCTCGTCGGACTGGGCCTCGTCGCAGCCCTCGTTCTGCTCGGTCTTTGGCGCGGGCTCTGGTGGCAGGTCATCCGCCTCCTCGGCGTGGTCTTCGCGGTGGCGATGGCGCGTGTCTTCAGTCCCTCGGCGGGCACGTGGATCCAGGACACCTGGCCCGACCTTCCCGCACGGCTCGCGAACGGCGCCTCCTGGGTCTCGGTCTTCCTGGTCGCACTCGCGGCCGCGTCGCTGATCGGGCTGCTCGGCCAGCGTCTCCTCGAGGTGATGCAGCTCGGGATCGTCAATCGCCTCGGGGGCGGGTTTTTCGGGGCGCTCACAGGGCTCCTCGTGCACCTCGCCCTCCTGGTCGTCCTCTGCCAGCTCGCCCCCGAGGGGTTCCTCGCCAAGCACGTCAGCGGGACCTATTCGGAACGACTCGTCCAGCAGGCCGGCCAGAACTGGCGCGTCGTCCTCGGCGCCGAGGCCGCGGACGAACTCGAGCGCGCCCTCGAGCGCATCGGCGCCGGCGAGGGCGAACCTGCCGCGCCGTCCGGCCGCCCCGCTGTCCACTGATCCGCGAAGCCGACCGGCGTTTTTCCCGGGATCACGGGCCGCAACGCCGACCGCGCCGCTAGACTCGGCGCTCGTATCGGCACGTGCGAACGGGGAAGTCAGGTGCGAATCCTGCACGGTCCCGCCACTGTGAGTCGCCGAGCCCCGCTTCGCCCGAGCTCCCCGTGAGCGCGGGTGGGCACCCCCGAGCAGGCGGGTGTCCGGTCACTGGGTCCTGACCCGGGAAGGCTGGAGCGCGCGGCGGAAACGACGAGTCAGGAGACCCGGCGCGCGTGCGGACCTTGTGTCGGACCCCGGGGAATGGGCCCGCCTGGTCTTCGCGCTCCTCCGGACCGCGAACGTCCCGTCGTGCCCCCCCGGGGATCCGGTCTTCGACGTGGACATCGAACCGGAGGTCATCCCATGAAAACGGGATCCATCGCGGCCGTCGCCGCCCTCTCTCTCCTTCCCCTCTCCGCGCCCGCCTTCGGGCAGGCCGACCAACCCGCCGACGGCTTCGCCGTCACCTCTCTCCCCTACCCGGGCGCCAGCGCGACGCTGACGCTTTCGAACGGCGACATCATCGCCTTCGACGGCTCGAACGTCGATCGCTATGACGCGTCGGGGGTCCTCCTGACGAATCTCGCGAGCTTCTCGCCCTTCGTCTTCCCGTCCTTCGTACTCACCGATCCGAGCGAGAGCATGCTCGTGCTCGGGGAGAGTTCGAACGGCGTCATCTACGAGATGCCCCTCGCCCCCGCGACGCCGAACCCGGTCACGACCCTCGCGTTTAACTACGACGCCGTGTTCGAGGACGCCACGCACGTCCTCGTCAGTGCCGCCGCCCTCGGCTTCGGACTCGGGAACCAGGTCTACCGCGTGGACCTCACCACCGGTACGACGACCCAGCTCGTCGCCGTCGCCGGTGCTTCCGGCCCCATCGCGTTGGACGACGCGGGGAACCTCTTCTACGGCACCTCCTCGAGCGCCTTTCCCGCGCCCCCCGGATCCACGGACGTCCTGCTCTTCGACCAGGCGGCCCTGACCGGCAGCCCGGTCCTCACCGAGGCGGACGCAACGGTCGTGCTCTCGGGCCTCGACGGCGCGGCGAGCATGGCCTTCGATTCGGTGGAGGATTCGCTCTACCTCGCGATCAACAACTTCGGGACCGGGGTGAACCGGATCCAGCGCGTCTTCGGCGGTCCGATCGAGGTCGTGCTCGAGGGCGTCTCCGGGCGCTCGATCTCGAACCTCGAGTTCGATGGAGGAGACGGCGTGGCCGCCTACCTCGGCTACCAGCCCGCGACCGGCGGAGTGCTGCGCTACAACACGACCGATTTCGCGGCCACTTCGGAGCGCAACCAGGTCGTCGCCGCGCGACCGATCGCCTCGGTCAGCGGTCCGGGGACCACCGGCCCCGGCAGTTTCGATGTCGCCCTCACCCAGGGTGCGCCGAACGGATTCGCGATCCTCTACTTCGATCTGAACTCGAACCTCCCCCCCACCGAGACCGTGATCTCGCTCGGCTTTCCGCTCTTCCTCGGGCTGAGCCTTCCGGGGCTCTCCCGGGTTCCTGGAACGTTCCCCGTGGACGGGAATGGAAACGCGGTACGCACCTTCACGAACCCTGGTGGGCTCGAAGGGCTGTACACGATGCAGTTCCTGGTCTTTGACATGGGCGCGCAACTCGTCGGCTCGTCGACCCTGACGTCCTTCTAGGCCCATCGGGTGGCGCGGTCTCCGCGAGGTCGGGGGCCCGCTCCTCCTGCCCTGGCGGAACGAGCCCCGCTGGACGGCGCCCCGCGCCGCCCTGCGGGGCTCGTGACCATTCCGTGATCTGTTCGAGCTATCCTGCGGTGCCCCGGTTCCATGTCCCAACCCCGTCACCTGCTCGTCGTCGAAGACGACCCCGACCTCGCCCAACTGGCGCGCATGCACCTCGAAGAAGAGGGCTACCGCGTTTCGGTGGAGAGGGATGGAAGACGCGCCCTCGAGCTGGCTCTCGGCCAGCGTTTCGACCTCTTGGTGCTCGACCTGATGCTGCCGGGCGTGGACGGCCTCGAGATCTGCCGCGCGCTTCGCAAGCAGCCTCACTATGTCCCGATCATCATGGTCACCGCGAAGGGGGCGGAGTTCGATCGAATCCTGGGACTCGAACTCGGGGCGGACGACTACCTTTCCAAGCCGGTGAGCCTGCGCGAATTGTCCGCCCGCGTCCGGGCCATGTTCCGGCGGATCGAGAGCCTGGATTCCCGGGAAACCAGGGATGAGGTGTTCGTGCGCGGCAACCTGAAGATCGATCCACTCCGCCGGTCCGCTTGGCTCGACGACCAAAGGGTCGAACTCACCGCCAAGGAGTTCGACCTCTTGCACTTCTTCGCCTCCCACCCCGGGCGCGTCTTCACGCGCAGTGATCTCGTGGACGCGCTCTGGGGGCCCGGGTACGCCGGCTACGAGCACACGGTCAACTCCCACATCAACCGACTCCGCCGCAAGATCAACGGCGACGGCGACCTCCAGAAGTTCATCGAGACGGTCTGGGGGGTGGGCTACCGGTTCAACGAATCGCCGTGAGACTTTCCCTGCGCACGCGCCTGACCGCCGTTCTCCTGCTGTCGTTCCTGGTGATCGGCGGGATGCTCTTCTGGGGCATCCTCAGGGGCTCGCGCCTGTACTTCGAGGAGGTCCACTACAAGCTCAACCGCGACGTCGCCACCCACGTCGCGGCGTCGCTGCAACCATTCTCGCGGGGGGCCCAGGGCGACCCGGTGGATCGCGAGGTCCTCGGGGCATTGTTCATGAAGGTGATGCACATCAACCCGAGCCTCGAGGTCTACCTCCTCGACCCCTCGGGCGAGATCCTCGCCTTCGACGCGCCCCCCGGTCACGTGAAACTCGACCGGGTCGACATGGAGCCGATCCGGGAAGCCCTCGAGCACCCGGATTCGGAAGGGATCCCCCGGGGAACGGATCCGCGCAACCCCGAACTCGCGAAGCCGTTCTCGGTCGCGGAGCTGCGCGAGGACGGGCGCCTCGGCGGCTACCTCTATGTCGTTCTCGGTGGAGAGGCCCACGAGCGGATCGCCACCGCGCTGGGAGAGAGTGCGCTGCTTCGGGGGTCCCTCGTCTACCTTCTCGGCAGCCTCCTCCTCGCGGCCGGGATCGGAACCCTCGGGATCGCACTCCTCGTGCGACCTCTTCGGCGGTTGCGCGATGCGATGAATGCTTTCGAGGAGGGACAGCGCCCGCCCAACCTCGTCGCCGGCTCACCCGGCGAGGTCGGTGAGCTTGCGGCGGCCTTCGAATCCATGGCCGGACGCATCGCTTCCCAGCTCCAGGAACTCCACGAGAACGACCGGCGCCGCCGGGAGTTCGTCGCGAACGTCTCCCATGATCTGCGCACCCCCACCGCAGCGATTCAGGGCTACCTCGAGACCCTGATGCTGCGCTGGAAGCGGCTCGAAGGCGAGGAACGCGAACGGTTCCTCGCCAGCGCATTCCGGCAGGCCGAGCGGCTCGGGAAGCTGGTCGACGAACTCTTCGAGCTCACACGCCTCGAAGCGCATGAGTTTCGTCCACAGCGCGAGAGCTTCTCCCTGGCGGAATTGGTCCAGGACATCACCGCGAAGTTCCATCTGCCCGCCGAGCAGAAGGGAATCCGGCTGCGAGCCGAGATCGACTACGACATTCCCCCCGTACTCGGCGACATCGCCCTGTTGGAGCGCGCGCTCGACAATCTGATCGACAACGCCATCCGCTATACGCGCCCGGGAGGAGACGTCCGCGTCTCACTGCGGCAGGTGGCGGGCGGGGTCGGCGTCAGCATCAGCGATTCGGGCCCCGGCATTCCCGGCCCCGCCTTGCCGCGGCTCTTCGACCGGTTCTATCGGGTCGAGCGGGGCGCGCGGGAGGATGCGGGGGGGACCGGGCTGGGTCTGGCGATCACGAAGCGCATCGTCGATCTGCACGAGGGCTCCATCCAGGTCCGATCCGACCCGGCCGAGGGAACGACGTTCTCCTTCGTGCTCGCGACCTCCGCTCCCGCCGCCGGCTGACCGGCCCCTTCCCGACGATTCGGAAAGTGACCGGGCCGTGATCGTCTCGTGACCTTCGGTTCCTAGCATCCCGGTTCGGTGCCATCCGGGCACCGCGTCAGCAACCCAAAGGACACATCCCGTGAAGTACGCAAAGACCCTATTCGGAATCAGCCTCGCCACCGGCATGACCGCGTTGACCCTCGCGGCTGCGACCCCCGACCCCTCGTTCGACAGGGCCGAATTCGACGTGACCATCACCAACGTGACGCGCGGCCAGATCTTCTCGCCGGTTCTCGTCGCCAGCCACAGCTCCGACACCTCGGTCTTTACCCCCGGGGAGGCGGCCTCGGCCGAACTTGCCGCCCTCGCCGAGGAGGGCAACAACATGCCGCTCGCGATGCGGCTGAGCCAGGACGCCAACGTCGCCGATGTGGAGAGCGGTTCCGGGGTGATCCTCCCGGGAACCTCGGAGACGATCCGGATCACGGTGACGGGCAAGGCCGATCGCATCAGCCTGGCCGGTATGTTGGTGAACACCAATGACGCTTTCGTCGGTCTCGACTCGTTCCAGATCACGCGCGATCCCGAGACGACGGTGCGCGCGCTCGCCTATGACGCGGGCACGGAGTTCAATTCCGAATCGTGCGCGTTCGTTCCGGGGCCCGCCTGCGGCGCTTCCGGTGCACACGATCCGACCCCTGCCGAAGGGTATGTGTATGTCTCCAATGGAGTGCAGGGGATCGGAGACCTCAGCCCGGAGCTGTACGACTGGCGCAACCCGGCCGCGATCATCACGATCCGGCGCGTGCGCGCCGGGACCTGAGTCTCCCGAGCGCACGGGCCCGCGCGACGTCCAGATCCTCCGGGGCGTCGCGCGGGTTTCGCATGCACCACCCGCGTGGGAGGCGATTCACGCGGATTCCCCCGAGCGGACTCAGGGGTGCGTTCCGACCGCGGAGCGATCGGAGTCGCTGGGCTGGAGGGTACCTCGGGGAAGCACCAGCACGAGCGCGTCGGGTTCGGCGAGGAGTCGGGCGCCTGGAACGAAGGGCAGCTCGCGGGGACCGCCTTGGGCGCCCTCGAGCCACGGAGCGAGGCGGCCAGCCTCCCCAGGACCGGCCGAGAGGTAGAGGCTCTGCTCCCGTCCGTGCTCGAACAGGGCCCAGCGAATCGGGAGGTCCGCGCGCCGCGCGACCCCGATCCGCAGAACGATCCATGCCACCAGGAGCGGCGCCTCCCAGCCGCCTCCCGCATCCGGTCTCACCTCCGGGAGTTCCCGGGCGGGGGGCTCGAGTCGCCTTCCACCGAGCGCCTCCAGGACGACCGGTAGCAGCGCAGCCAGGGCACGGCGTTCCCTGCGGGCGAGCAGGAGGTCACACCCGGATGCAGCCCCGAGGACGCCGAGGCACCACCCCATGCGCTCCTCTTCCTCGCGCCCGCTCTCCAGCCGCTCGAGCAGCGCTTCGTCCGAAAGGGCGTCGGGGTCCGAGGCCAGGCGCTCTTCGATCTCGCTGTATTCGCGGGTCGAACGCGAGAGGAAACGGCGCACGATGGGGAGCAGCGCCGCAGCCAGCTCCTCGGCGACCTCCTCCGATCCGCGCGGCCTCCGCTGGCTACTCATCGGTCGCCCACGTGCTGGCCGGGCGTGGTACCAGAGAGGGGACTTGAACCCCTACTCCCTTGCGGGAAATGGATTTTGAATCCATCGCGTCTACCAATTCCGCCACTCTGGCCCGTGCCCGTTTCGACGGGTGGCAAGAGGATGGCCTCCCGCTTCGCGCTCGGCAAGCCCCCACCGATCAGGCGTCTCGGCCGGCGAGCGCGAGCGCAGCGATCCGCAGGCAGAGCGAGCGGTAGTCCAGGCCGGCCGCGGACGCAGCGATCGGCAAGAGGGAGCGCTCCGTCATTCCCGGGAGGGTATTCAGCTCGAGGAAGACGGGTTCGCAGAAGCCGGTGCTCGGGCGCGGAACGAGGAAATCCGAGCGCGAGTATCCGTCGCAGCGCAGGAGGCGATGCGCGAGGAGGGACAGCTCCTGGACCCGCGCGCATTCCTCCGGCCCCAGGGATTCGGGCGGACAGACCTCCCGGGCCCCGGACTGGGAGTACTTCTCTTCGTAGTCGAAGAAGGAACCGGAACGCGGCTGGATTTCAACGACCGGCAGAGCGAACGGTCCCGTTTCGCCGGCGAGGACCGCGCCGGTCACCTCGATGCCCTCCACGAGGGCCTCCACGAGGACCCTTGGCTCCACCGCCAGGGCGGTGGCAACGGCCGATTCGAGTTCCCCCTCCTCCCGAACCACCGTGGTCCCGAGGGAAGATCCGCCCGAGCGCGGCTTCACGACCCACCCGTTGCGCTGGCCCAGATGGGAGAGTTTCGAGCAAAGCGCCGACCGCTCCTCGGCCCACTCTTCCCGACCAAAGGCGACGCCTGGAGCGACGCATGCCCCGGCGCCCTCGAGAACGGCCCGGGCGAAGACCTTGTCCATCGCGACGGCGCTCCCCGCAACCGCGGAGCCGGTGAACGCGCGTCCGGCGGTGTGCAGGAAACCCTGGAGTGTCCCGTCCTCCCCCGCGTCCCCGTGCAACCCGAGGAAGAAGAGGTCGACGTCGGCGCAGAAGCTTCCGAGCGCCTCGGGCGGAGCGGCGCAGCGGTCTCCGAGACGCCACCGCCCATCCTTCTCGATCACGACCAGACTCACCTCCGCCGGACCGCGAAGGTCCTCGGCGTCGGTCCGCGTGCCGAGCGCGTCCGCGATCCGCCGAGCAGACGCCAGGGAGATCTCATCCTCGGCGGAGATTCCCCCGCCGAGGACACACACATGGGAGCGCGCGAGCAGGGCTTCGCCGTGCGCGAGCGGCGTCACGACTCCGGGCCGGGTCTCAGACCCCGTAGACATGGCCGCCGTCGTGTTCGCGGGGGGCGACCGCGCGCGCCGCGAACTCCTCACCTGTCTCCGCGACCCGTGGGTCGACTTCCACCGGATGCAGGCCGTCGGGACCGGGTGCGGGCAGATCCCGCCCCGCGGCGCGCACCCAGTCCGCGAAGAGTCGGCAAAGATCCGCGCGCGCCGTCGCTGGGGAGTCCTCCCCTTCCCGATTCTTCACCGGACTGAACTCGAAGGCCCGGTCGACCTCCAGGGTCACGCTGCGACGGGCGTGGGCCAGGGCATCGAAGACGAAGGTCTCGAACTTGACCCCGTCCACGTCGATCGGACGGCCCCCCTCGTCGACGCACGCCATGCGCTTGTTCGCGACGTGCCAGGGAAGCTCCAGTTCGCCCTGGGTGACCTCCTCGAGGAAGGGCAGCGAAAACACGTGCATCGCGATGTTCCCGGCGCGGAACCGCAGGCGCCCCGTCTCGTCACGCGCCTCTCTCGCTTCCGCGGGAAGGTCGGAGTACTCGATGCACCCGAGCTTGCCGTCGATGTGCCCGATCACGCCGACCTTCTCGGCCGCATCTCGCTTCTCCACCACCTTCGTGCTCATGTCCGCTTCCTCGAGGGCGTGTAGTCCGAGGAAGAGCGGATCCGCGGGACGCGCAAGAGGGTTGTCCACCTGGAAGTAGGAGACGAACTCGATGCCACGCTCGCGCATGTCCGCGAGGGCCCCGGACGAAGAGAGCCCGAGCAGGCAGCCTCCGTGCCCATTGGGGGCGAGGAAGAGCGAATCTTCGGCCGCGAAGAGCAGGTGCCCCTCGGCGTCGAGGGCGGGAAGCAGATCCTGGGAAAAGAACACGACGTCTTCCGGCGGAAGCCCGAAGAAGCCGTCGCGCTCGAAGATCGCGCGGGTCGCGGCGTCGTTGACCGGCGAGGTCATCACGTACCACGGCATCGATTTCCCGGTACGACGACGGGCCGCGTCGATCCGATGGGCGTGGTACGCGAACAGGGTTCGGTCGGTGACGGGGCCGATCGGGTAGTCCCCCTTCGGAGCGTCGTAGCCGAGCCTGGATGCCTGTCCGCCGGCGACGAGCACATAGCCGACGCGGCCCTCGGCGAGGAGCCGTGACCCGCACGCCACCGCTTCGCGCGCTCGTTCGCGGTGCCCGGCGGAACGCTCCAACGGGAAGAGCTCCGGGGGGTCGAAGGAGCCGCCCGTGGGTGCCGCCCCCTGTCCGAGGCCGCGGAGGCGCTCCAGGAGCACGAGGTCGATCGCTGCGAGCTGCCCGGCCAGTTTCCCGTGGGATTCGGAGCCGGGCGCGAGTCGGTCCAAGCGGCGCAGGGCATGCCCCTGACCGGCCGCCTGCAGCCCCTCTCGCTGGGACGGGGCGAGTTCCATCTCGTCCTGGTCGGCGCGGCCTAGCTGGCCGTCTCCCCCATCGGCTCGGACAGGGCCTCGAGCATTC
>DRLC01000037.1 GCA_011053145.1 Planctomycetota bacterium
AGCGGACCTCCACCGAATCGACTCGCTCGGCATCTCCGAGACCGACGTGGATGCGGTCGTCGGAGTGGGAGAGGAAGCTGCCGCCCGAGCCGACGAGTCGGATCGAGGTGTGCTCCGCGACGCGCACCGTCAGACGCGCGCCGATGGCTCCGCGGTTCGGGCTCCCGGGCTGTACGGGAAGGAGCTTTGCCCAGTGCCCCTGTTCTCCGTCGTTGCGCAGCAGCGTCGGTGGGCCGTCGATGTTCCCGACCAGGAGGTCCAGGTCTCCGTCGCCGTCGATGTCGCCGACGGCCGCGCCGCGGCTCGCCGCGGCGATCTCGAAGCCCGGCCCCGCACCGCCCGGCGGGGTGCGAAACACACGGCCGTCGCGCTCGAACAGATCGTTGGGCTCGCGGTAACGCACCCCGGCGCCCACCGCATCCACCTGCGGATAGATGTGCCCGTTCACGCCGAAGATCTCGAGGTCCCCGTCCGAGTCGAAGTCACACATTCCGCAGCCCCACGAGATGTCGAGCTGTGTGGCTTCGGAGAGTTTCATGCGGTGCGTCACGTCGAGGAACGCGTGGGGTGCGACGCCGCGATACAGGGTCGAGTAGTCGTGCGAGAAGTGCGTGACGTAGAGGTCCACGCGCAGGTCCCCATCCACGTCGCCGACCGCGGCCCCCATGCTCGATTGCTCGGTTCCGAACAGGCTCACCGCGACGCCCTCGGCGAGGGCCGCATCCTCGAAGCGCCCCTCGCCGGTGTTGTGCCACAGGAAGTTCGACTGCGAATCGTTCGCGACGAAAAGATCCTGGTGCCCGTCTTCGTCGTAGTCGAAGGCCAACACCTCGAAGCCGAACGACGCCGGTTCATCGATGCCCACCTCGGAGGAGGCATCGCGGAACGTGAGACCGCCTTCGTTGATGTAGAAGCGATCTCGCTCCGCCTCGAGGCCGCGTGGGCCCTTGAACACCGTGACGCCGTTGTAGCTCTTGGTCGCCCGTTCGCGGACCATCTTCTCCGCGTCGAACACGACGTACTTCGAGAGATACAGGTCGAGGTCGCCGTCGCCGTCGAAGTCGAAGAACCGTGCACACGCGCCCCAGCCGTCATCGCCCAGTCCCGCCTCGTCGGTCGCGTCCCGGAAGCGACCCGCGCCGTCGTTCAACAGCAGCACGTCCGGGCCCCAGTTCGTGAGGTACAGGTCGGGATCCCCGTCCCCCTCGACGTCGGCGACCGTGACGCCCATCGTCCAGGCGCGATCCCCGAGCCCGGCTTCCTCGGTGACGTCTTCGAAGCGTCCGGTCCCGTCGTTGCGAAAGAGAGCATCGCTGGGTTCGGCGCCCGGCTCGAAGCCCTCCAAGCTCGATCCGTTCGTGAGGTAGACGTCGAGGTCCCCGTCGCCGTCGTAGTCGAAGAGCGCGACACCACCACCGACCGATTCGAGGATGTGGTGCTTGTCGGGGTGACCGTTGACCTGCTCGAACGCACCCAGCCCGGAGGCGTCGGTGATGTCGATGAAGTTGTAGTGGGGAGGGGGGGCGGCCGGTGCGGGGTCTGCGGCCCGCGGCGTTGCACCGGGAGCGGGGACGGGCTCCTCGTCCCCGGAGCAGCCCGCGACGACGAGGAGGAGTAGGCCGGCGGCCGTGCGCGTTGCGCGTCGCCTCACCCGTTCTCCCCGTGGGACGCGAGGGCTTCGAGGGCGGCGCGCGCGGCCTCGTCGTCGGGGTCGGTGTCGAGGACGCCCTGGAACTGCACGGAAGCGTCTTCGTCGAGCCCGAGCTCGGCGAGGTGCTGCCCGTAGGAGATGCGCGTCTCGGCGTCCATCGACGAGACCGCGGCCCCGGTTTCGTCGAGGAGTTCGCGCAGGCGCGCCTGATCCTTCTGCGCGACGAGCGCGCTGATGAGTTCCATACGCACCTCGAGGGCGGTCGGGGCGAGGTACAGCGCTTCTTCGAGGTGCTGGCGAGCGCGTTCGAGGTCACCGCGTTCGCGCGACGCGATCCCGCAGTAGAGATGCACTTGCGGGTCGGATGCGTCGAGCGAGAGCGCGCGGTCGAAGTATTCGAGTGCCTGGGTCCAGGCGTGGTGGGCGAGGTAGAGCTCGCCCGCCTTGATCTGGATTCCCTTGTCGTTCGGATTCCGATTCGCTTTGGCCGCGACGGCCCGGGTCCGATCCAGGAACGCGCGCCAGCGCTTGGAGTTCGCGCGGGCTTCGGCCGCTCCCTCGACATCGCCGAGCCGGCCGAGGACCCCGGCGAGTCCGTTGTAAGCGGGTGAGAAGGTCGGGTCGGTCTCGACCGAGCGGCGGTAGGCGTCGCGCGCCGCGGCGGGATCTTCCTCGGCGAGGACGTTGCCGAGCTGGAATGCGATGCCCGGGTCCTCGGGGAGGAGGGGTTCGGCCTTCTCGAAGGCGTCGCGCGCCGCTTCGACGTCGCCGTTTTCGAGGTGCACGAGTCCGATGCGCTTCCACGCGGGGCCGTGCGCGGGGTCGAGCTCCACCGCGCGCGTGAGGACGGCGATGGCGTCGTTCCCCTGGTTCGCGACGTGCAGCGCGCGGCCCGCCCAGTAGAGGGTGTCGGGATCCTCCGGCGCGAGCTCGCTAGCACGCTTCAGTTCGCTGACGGCCTCGGCGAGCTTTTCTTCGTCCTGGCCGAGGTCCACGCCGCCATCCGCTCCGACCGCGTCCCCGCCACGCCCCGCACTCACGCGCGAGAGGGCCATGAGGGTGCGTCCCAGCGCGAGGTGGGCCTTGGCGGAACTCGGGTCGAGCCGCACCGCTTCCCGGTACGCTTCGGCGGCGCCTTCGATGTCGTTCGCCTCGGCGAGCGCCGCGCCCTTCTTCAGCGCGGCCTCGGCCGGGTTGACCTGGGAGCGCGGCGCCTGCGTCCGCGCCGCGCCCGGTTCGTCGGGAGAGCTCGCGCTCGGGGCATCGTCCGCGCCGCAGCTGGGGAACAGGAGGGCGGTGGAGAGGAGGAAGAAGCTTCCAGCGAGGAGGCGGCGTGGCCGTCGGAGGGGTTGCATGGGGAGGGTCGGGATCTGGGGACGCTGCGGTGCAGCATACCCCATCGCGCTCGCACGAGGCCTGGGGCGCCTCCTGCGCGGACGACCCCGCGACGACCTGTGCAGGAAGGGGGGAGGGTCGATTCCCTCCCGCACAGCTCGGGCACGGCTCGCCGCGCTCGGTCAGAACGGCTTCGTGTAGACCATCGTCACCGCGGCGACGATCAACACGGCGACGATCAGCCTCAGCGTGGGCACGGCCTCGCGCTTTCGAAACGCCGCGCCCGAGAAGGAAGCGAGGCCGAGCCAGGCGACGAACTTCACGAGCACCCAGCCGTTCAGGAAGGAATAGTGCAGGCGCGCGAGGAGACCGAAGCCGGAGACCAGGACGAGGAGGGAGAGGAAGCCTCCGATCATCATCACCTTGCTTCGTCGACTCGGGTCGGGGTTGGCGAAGACGGAGAAGGTGAGGCCTGCGAGGAGGAAGAGGCTCGAGACGTGGAGGATGTGATAGACCGTGACGTTCATGGCGGAAGGCGGGGTGTGGGGCGAGAGGCCCGCGTACGGTGCGCGAAGGGGAGCGGCGGGGCAAGCGATGGAGCTGGGCGGTGTGCGGATTCTCAGCCGAGGAGGTCGGCCAGGGCGGGTGCGAGGCTCGGGAACGCGAACGAGAAGCCGTGGGCGAGGAGTTTTTCCGGTGTGGCGCGCACCGAGGCGAGCAGAAGCTCGTCCGCCATTTCTCCGAGCGCGATGCGGGCGGCGAAGGCGGGGAGGGGCAGGAGTGTCGGACGGTGGAGGACGCGGCCGAGTTCGCGCGTGAGCTCGGCGTTCGTGACCGCACCGGGGGCCGCGGCGATCAGGGGACCTTCGATCTCGTCCTGCTCGAGGGCGAACTGGATGATCGCGATGAGATCGCGCAGGTGGATCCAGCTCACATACTGGCGCCCGGAGCCGACCCGCCCGCCGAGACCCAGGCGGAACGCAAGGAGCATCTTCGCCAAGGCGCCGCCCTCCGCGCTGAACACCACGCCGATCCGCAGCAGGACGACCCGGATCCCGGCGTCGGAGGCAGCGCCCGTCGCCTCTTCCCACTCCGCGCAGACCTCGGCGAGGAATCCGTCGCCGGGTTCGGTGGTCTCGGTCGCGGCCTTCTCCCCGAGGTCGCCGGAGAAGCCGACCGCGGAAGCGGAGACGAGGACCCTCGGCGGTGAGGAGCGTTTCGCGAGGGCGCGGGCGAGGAGCTGGGTTCCCTCCACGCGGCTGTCCCGAATGCGGCGCTTCTTCGCGCGGGTCCAGCGCCCCGACGCGATGTTCTCCCCGGCGAGGTGGACGACAGCGTCGATCGGCGTGTTTCCGAGGTCGATCGTCCCGCCCTCGGGATCCCACCACGCGGTGCCCGGCGGCACGATCTCCGACGCACCGCCGGAGACTCTCCGAAGAGCGGTCACTCGATGACCCTCCGCCTCGAGTGCGCGCACGAGCGAACTCCCGACCAGCCCGCTGGCTCCGGTGACCAGGATGTCCATGGCACGATGATAGGAGACCCGCCCGCGGATGCGGCGTGCAGTTGGGTTGAGATCCCGTATCGTCACCCGCATGCAGGCTTCCACTCCCCACCCCGCGGTCGCTCCCCGGGGGATCTGGCCGCTCGATCCCTCCGTCGTCTACCTGAACCACGGTTCTTTCGGCTCCTGCCCGCGTCCCGTGCTCGAAGCCCAGGCGGAGCTTCGAGAGCGGCTCGAGGCCGAACCGGTCGCCTTCATGGCACGCGAGCTCCTGGGCCTCTTGGATGACGTGCGTTCCGCGCTCGGTTCCTTCTTGGGTGCGAATCCCCGCGACCTCGCCCCCGTGCCGAATGCCACCACGGCGGTCAACGCGGTGCTCTTCTCCTATCCCTTCGAGCCCGGTGACGAGCTGCTCGTGACCGACCACGGGTACAACGCCTGTCGCAACGCGATCGAGCTCGCCGCCGAGCGCGCGGGTGCCAAGGTCGTCGTGGCTCATCTCCCGTTTCCGATCGCATCGCCCGACGAAGTCGTGGATGCGGTGCTCGGAGAAGTCACCGCGCGCACGCGCTTCGCGCTCCTCGATCACGTCACGAGTCCGACCGCCCTCGTGCTACCGGTCGAACGACTCGTGCCCGCCCTCGCCGAACGCGGCATCGACACGATGGTGGACGGTGCCCACGCGCCGGGAATGTTGCCGCTCGACCTCGATGCCCTCGGTGCGTGCTTCTACACCGGCAATGCCCACAAGTGGCTGTGCGCGCCGAAGGGCGCCGCCTTCCTGCACGTGCGAGCGGACCGGCAGGAGCTGGTTCGCCCGGTCACGATCAGCCATGGGGCGAACGCGCCGGCCGGGGAGCGCTCCAAGTTTCTGCTCGAGTTCGACTGGTGTGGGACGGACGATCCGACGGCGTGGCTCTCGATCCCGAAGGCCCTCGAGACCATCGGCGGCCTTTCCCCGGAGGGATGGCCTGGCGTCCTGAGGGCGAACCGCGATCTCGCCCTGGAAGGACGTCGCCTGTTGCTCGACGCCCTCGGCACGCCCGCCCCCGCCCCCGAGGAGATGATCGGATCCATTGCGACCGTGCTCCTGCCGGAGGATCCCCAGGCGCCGGCTCCCCTCGAGCATTCGGCGTTCGACGTGGATCCGTTGCAACAGCGTCTATTCGACGAGCATCGCATCGAAGTGCCCGTGATGCACTGCGCGGCGACGCCTGCGAGGCTGCTTCGGATCTCGGCCCAGGTCTACAACAACCGCCGCGAGTACGAGCTGCTCGCGGATGTGTTGCGCGGCTAGCCCAGCGCGTTTTCCGCGTGGTTCTGTAAGTCCTCGAGGTCCACGAATTCGAGGGTGGACATGTGCGTCGCCTCGAGCACGACCGGGGGCGCGAAGCCTGCCTCGAGTGCCTCCTTCCAACGCGTCACGCACAGGCACCACCGGTCCCCAGGCTTCAGGCCGGGGAACCCGAACTGGGGCGCGGGCGTGGAGAGGTCGTTGCCCGCCGCGCGGGAGAACTCGAGGAACTCCGCGGTCATGCGAGCGCACAGGACGTGCATTCCCATGTCCCCGGGGACGGCGTGGCAGCAGCCGTCGCGTAGGTACCCGGTCACCGGGTCGAGGTTGCACGGGGCGAGCGGGCCGCCGAGCACGTTCTTGCCGCGTCGGATCTTCATGACCCTACGGTGCGCTAGATTCGACGAGGTGTCCAGCCTCGCCCCATCCCGCAGGCTCCCCTGGTCGTGGAGAGGGTAGATCCCTCTCCACGACCAGGGGGCGCCGCGGTCTACATCAAGAGCTTCTTCAGGGCGAGCGCGGCTCCCCCGGCGCCGAGGGCGCAGGCTGCGATGATCCAGAGGGACTCGTCCTCTTGCTCGACGGGAATCTCCTCCACGCATTCTTCGCCACCCTGCTCGGGAGCCACGGCGGAAGGCTTCCATCCGCCGTTCTCGGCTGGACCGCGCCCGAGGGAGTGCGGAGCGCGGCGAAACACGCTCCCGCCGGTCAGCATGGCGATCTGGCGCTGGCGCAACTCTTCCTCATCGACGAAGACCACCTCGCCGTCGGTCGCAGCGAGCCCGGGTGTGCGGGAGCGGAAATCGTTGTCCCCCTGTTCGAGCCCGACGATGTGGAACGGGTCGCTGCCCTCGTGCAGCTCCTCA
>DRLC01000038.1 GCA_011053145.1 Planctomycetota bacterium
GATCGACGAGGATCGCATCTCCTTCGAAGAATCCGCCAAGCTCCTCGGGCAACTCGAACGTGGCCTCTCCGGCTACACCTACCTCCAGGACTCCGCCCCCCCCTCCTCTCCCCGGACCCCATGAAGATCCACCAAGACGCCTACGTCGAGATTCGCTATCGGCTGTACGACAAGGACGGAGAGCTCGTCGAATCCTCCGAGGACGACGGGCCGGTCCGCTACCGCCACGGCGCGGAGGAGATCCTGCCGGGTCTCGAGAAGGCCCTCGAGGGGGCAGAAGCTGGCGCAACGCTGCGGGTGACCGTTCCACCCGAAGAGGCCTACGGGGCCTACAACCCCGACGGGCTCGTCGCGGTCCCCCGCACGGAGCTGCCCTCCGAACACGAATACACGCCCGGGGACTGGATTTCGGTCTGCGTCGAGGACGACGGGGACGACCACGACCACGACCACGACCACGAAATGGAGATGCGGATCGTCGAGGCGCGCGAGACCGAGATCGTCCTCGACGCGAACCATCCCCTCGCGGGCCAGGAAGTCACGTTCGAGGTCGAGGTTCTCTCCGTCTCGGCGAGCGAACCGAGGCGCACGGACTGACGGGAGGGGGAGGGGCGATTGCCCCTGGCGGATTTCGGCCGCGTGCCTTATGAAGGGGTCAGGCGGGCAGCCGACTAACCACGTCCCCTGTCTCCACTCGGAGTACACCCTCGAGCACATCGAGTCCGCTCAAAGCCCGCCCGGCACCGCCTCCCGGGGCGGTGTCTCCATTCCAGGAGGATCCGGCGGCTCCGCGGCTCAATCCGCGAGAGGGGCCTTCGTCGGCACCCCCCGCTCCTCGATCCCCAGGAAGCTCACGAGGAACGCGCGCCCGAGGTAGATGAAGGGCGTATCGAGGATCGCGAGCCCCACCTTACAGAGGTACACGGCCACGATGATCTCCCCGATGACGGCCCACTCCATGTGGAAGGCCATTCGGAGGAAGATCGAGTTCACGATGATCGTGTCGACCAGCTGACTGATCATCGTCGAACCGTTGTTCCGGACCCACAGAAAGCGCCCGCCGGTAACACGCCACCAGAAGTGGTACAGCCGAACGTCGAGGAGCTGCGCCACCAGATACGCGATCATCGACGCGAAAAGCAAGCTGCCCGGGTAGTAGAAGCTCGCCTCGAAGGCTCGCTGCAGCTCCACCGCCTCCATCCCGAGCTCGCCGTTCACCCAGAGGTCACTCGGGGGCAGGGCCCGTGCCATCATCACGACGACCAGCATGAATAGGCTCATCCCGAAGCCCAGGAGGACCATGAAGTCGGCCCGCTTGCGCCCCCAGATCTCGGACACGAGATCCGTCAGGAGGAAGGTCACCGGGTAGGTCACGATCCCGGTCGTCAGCGTCAAAGCCCCTGCTCCTGGGATCCACGGTGGACGCCCCTCGGAGAACATCACGAAGAGCTTCACGCCGACGATGTTCGTGAGCACGAGAACGACCCCGAAGAGGCAGGTGAAGGCCACATAGACGGCCTCTCCCCGCTCCATCCCGAACATACGTCCCCTTTCGAATCCCGGCATCGCACGTGAGAGTATCCCCTGCGCCCTCCCCCACCAAGGGACAGGGCGCTACACTCCCCGCCCCATGGCAGTCCTAGAACAACTCCGGAACACGTCCGAGGAGCGCTTCCTCGCCCTCTACGAAGCTCTCGCCGACCAAGGCTTCGGCCCTCTCGACCACGAGGTCGCGAAGGCCCTGAAGTTCCGGCCACAGAAGATCCGCGCCCTTCCGATGGCCAAGAGAGCACGCCAGGCCCGTCGCATCATCAGCGGCCCGAAGGGTGGAGACCTCGCGTACGAGTTCTTCGGAACCTACCTCGTGAAGACCAAGAAGGAACTCGTGACCGGGTTCCTCGACGCCACGGGAGTCCCCCACAACGACGCGATGATCGAGGACCCCGACGCGTCCCCTCCCGACCCGGAGAAGATCCCGGCGGCCATCGAAGCCCTCGACAAGGACTTCGACGAAGAGGACGTCACGCTCTACCTCGCCCTGTGCGTCGAGATGTGGCCCGGAGAGGAGGCACTGCGTAAGGCCTGGGAGTCGCGGCTCACCAAGTGAGCTTCGGAGGCGATCCCGTCGCTTCCCCCCACCTTCCGCCTACTTCTTCACCCGCTCGACGAAGTGTCCGTCACGGGTGTCGACGCGAATGCGCTCCCCGGCGGTCACATAGGCGGGAACCTGGACCTCGATTCCGGTCTCGACGACGGCACGCTTGAGCTGTGCCTGGGCGGTGGCCCCCTTGATCGTCGGATCGGCCTCGATGACCTCGAGGTCCACCGTGTTCGGTAGCAGGATGTCGACGACATTGCCCTCGACGAGGAACGCGCGCACCCCCTCGATCCCGTCCGTGAGATAGCCCGGCTTGTCCCCGAGTTCTTCCGCCCCGAGGTCGAACTGCTCGAACGACTCGGCATCCATGAAGTGCCAACGGGTCCCGTCCCCGTAGAGGAACTGGATCGGGCGCTGCTCGGAGTCCACCTCGTCGAAGCGCTCTCCGCTTCGGATCGACTCGTTGATGAGCTGCCCCGTCACGAGGTTGCGCATCTTCGTCTTCGCGATCGTGTTCGCTCCGCGCGCGGTCGGCGTGCTGAACGTCACGTCCACGATCACCATCGGCGCACCCTTGTACTTCAGGCAGACGCCCTTCTTGAAATTCGAGACCTCGATCATGGCGGCGGAGAATAACGGCCCGGCGCGGCGCCGTCTCCCCTGGAAGCGGGATCTATCCCGGCCTGCGGATGCGGAGGCGAGGGACGCGCTGGCAGCGGGGACAAAGGTGCGTGCCACGCTGTGCGACCACGATTCGGCTCAGGGTGCTGCCGCAGCGCCGGCAGGGGCGTCCCGCCCGGCCGTAGACCTGAAACTGGTCCTGGAAGCGTCCCGGATTCCCCTCGGGGGTTCGATAGAAGGTGTCGAAACTCGACCCCTCGCGCTCGATCGCTTCCTCGAGCGTCGCGCGAACCGCATCGGCGAGTTCGTGGGCCTTGCGACGACTGACGCGATTCGAGGGCGTCTCGGGATGCAGCCGTGCCGCGTGCAGCGACTCGTCGACGTAGATGTTGCCGAGGCCCGCCAGGAAGCTCTGGTCGAGGAGCAGCGGCTTCAGCATCCGGCGCTTCGACCGCAGGGCGGCGTGGAGCCATTCGCCGTCGAAGTCTGGGGAAAGGGGTTCGGGGCCCAGATCGGCGAGAGCCTCCTCGGGATCGGCGACGAACACGAAGCGACCGAACTTCCGCACATCGAGAAAGCGTAGCTCCCGCCCTCGATCGAGTCGCAGGACGACGCGGGTGTGCGGCCGCTCGGCCCGCTCCGCGGGATCGACATGCAACCGCCCGCTCATCCGGAGATGGACGAGCAAGGCCCCGGCGGGTGCTCCCCCCTCCCGCAGGCCGAGCACCACGTACTTCGCGCGCCGCCCCACCCTGCCGAAGACCTTCCCCCGCACCGCGGAGGAAAAGGCCTGCCGCGACATGCCGCCGAGCGAACGCTCCCATGGAACCCGCACGCCGACGATTCGACGACCCGCGAGGGGACGTCGCAGAAGTCGCGCCACGGTTTCGACCTCGGGCAGCTCGGGCATCGCGCTCGATCGTCAGGCCCGCGGCCGGACCCAGCTCTCCCCATTGTGCAAGTCGGTCAGGTACTCGACCCCGCACCACAGACACTGGGAGTGCGGCAGAAACCAGAGGCAGAAGCCGAGCACCGCGGGAATGCTCACCCCGAGGGACAGCGCCACGCTCCAGTCCGAAAGGAGAAAGATCCCTCCCGCGATGGCGGCCGCGAAGACTTGGGTCACTGCAGCCGTCAGGTACATCGATCCGGTCTGGGCACCATGTTCACGGCGGAACACGAGCCCGCATTCCGGACAGCTCTTGCGCATGCGCGCGTAGCCCCGGTAGACATCTCGACCTCCGCACTGCGGACAACGTTTCGCGAGGGCTCGGAACAGGACGAGACGACGCAGAGAACGGAGATCCGGCGGGGTCGGGGGCAGAGCATCCAAGGGGCGGGCATCCTACGACCCGATGCGGCTCGCCGCGAATCGAGCGCAGCGATCCTCAGCTTCCGAACGGACGGCGGAGGAGCGGAGGCAGCGAGCCGGTGAATCCGCGCACGGCCCGGGTGACGTCCTCCAGGAGTTCCCTCGACTCGCGCTCCAATGGGCGCTCGGGAGGAGAGTCTTCGATACCGAGGTCCTCGAGGCGGGATGCGGCCCTCTTCACGGGCGCGAACTCGGTGACGCGGGCGAGCAGCCGCGGTCCCTTCGCGGACTCCGAGGCGGGGGGCGTCCCGCCGGCTCGTGCCAGATGCCCGGGGTCCACCGTCGTCCTCCGCCACCACCACCCGGCGCCAGCGACCAGCGCGGCCAGGAGGGCGGCCGCGACTGCGAAGCGTGGAATCGAAGTGCGGTGAGGCGCGCCCTGCCTCCGTGCGCGGGAGCGAATCGAGACGAGCAACCTGGAGCGAAAGCCCGGCGAGAGCTCCGCATGGACGTTCCGCGCGTCCCTGCGCAGGCGCGCTTCCAGGTCCGCGTTCTTCGAGAAACGATCGGTCATTTCATTCCTCCGCTCGGGGTCGGGGCGACCGGGCTTGTGAGGGCCGGCGTCGACGGATCCGCGGCGTGCTCTGGACTCCTTTCCGCTGCTCCGAAGGCCCGTGCCAGTTCCTGGCGGGCACGGAACAGGAGCACGCGGACGCTGACGCGCGGCCGACCGAGGATGTGAGCGATCTCCCCCGCGTCGAGTCCTTCGCCATAGCACAACCACAGCGCCGAGCGCTTTTCACGCGAGAGCACGCGCGCCGCGAGATCCCACAGGTTCGAGACTTCCTCACGCCGCGCGCTCGAGGCCGCCGGGTCGAGCATCTCATCGGGGTCGAGGAGCCCCTCCGGGGCCAGGGCCTCCGACCGAGCACGCCGCGCACGGCTCACCGCGAGCCGTTTGGCGATCGTGAAGAGCCAGGTGCGAAAGCGCCAGCGCGGTCGAAAGCGATCGAGCCCCTCGAAGGCCCGGAGAAAGGCGTCCTGGGTCAATTCCTCGGCTTCGGCGCGATTCCCGACGCGCAGAATGAGGAAGTGAAACAGCGCCCCTTGGTGGCGATCGACGAGCTCCTCGAAGGCCTCGGTATGCGAGGTCCCCCGTTCCACGAGCGCCCGCGCGACGAGTTCCTCGTCGCTTTCGGTCGCAGCCGCGGTGCGGGAAGCCTCGCCCATCCCCTGACTCGCCTCAGCCCTCGTCCGATTCGGAGAGGGACCCGACGAGACCGATCAACCGCTCGATCGGATAGCGAAAGTCCAGCACGACGTGGGAGCCTTCCGTTCTCACGTTCAGGGCGCCGAGGAGGTCGTACACCTCGGCCGGGATGTCCTCGCCCCCGGCGAGACGCGCGAGGGCGAGACCTCCTCGAACGACGTCCGACGCGTTGCGCGCTGCGGCCTCGTCCGCGGTGAGGACGTCGAGGCGAGACACGAAGAGTTCCTCACGCTGTCCGAGGTCGAAGCGCACGGACTGTGCGAGCCGCATGACGCGGGAGGTGGGCTGGAAGTCGCGCATCGCGGGAGAGAGTTTCCTCGCACACGCAAAGAGGAATGAATCCATTCCGGGCCGCAGGTCGGCGCCCTCGGCTTCCGCGGCGAGCGTCTTCCCCTCTCCACGGAGCAGCGCGAGTCCGTCGAGCACCCGATCGGGGTCTTCGGACAGGAGGACCAGCCGACTGTCCCCCCGGGACTCCACGAAGAGGTAGTTCTCGTCGCTGCGAAGGAGCGGAACCTCCCGGTGGCGGACCTCCTCGAACTCCCCCTTCTCCCGGAGCAGTGCGAAGAAACCATCGACCGCGTCACCGCTGGCGACGAGTATCGCCAGCGCTTCGTCGGTGTCGTCACCGCTCGAATAGACCGTCAACGAGGAACACACGTCCAGGGGATCGAAACCGATCTCGTCCCGAATCTCCTCGCGGTCCTCTTCGAACGCCTGGCTCTTCCAGAAGAGCCCGAGTGCCGAGGTCTTCAGCCGGGCGATGTCGAGGAACAACACGAAGGACGCATCCGCCGGGATGAACTCGGGGTGGTATCCGTCCGCGACACCAGCCTCCTGAACCGCCCCCCGGAGGGATGGCGCGACGGATACAGCGGGGTGCGGCGCGGAAACGAGCAGCGAAGTCAGAAGAAACGAGGAGAGCAGCATGGCGTTCGATTGGGGGTCGGGGAGGGCGTCCTGCCCTCCGCCCCCTCCTACGGGAAGCTGCACTGGGCGTTTCACGCAAGCCAGGGGATTCGCGCGGAACCGGACTCAGGGACGGCGAGCCTTGACCTCCACACGAGCTTCGCCTTCGAGCTCGACCACACCGAACGTCCAGAGCGGCCGGCAGAGCACCTCCACCGGCTCGCCCGTGTCCGGCTCGAAGCGGTACAGGTGCAGGGGGCAGTGGAAGTGCTCTCCGCCCATCAGCGGGCCTTCGGCGAGGCGTCCTCCCTGGTGGGGGCAAAACGAGTCCGCGGCGAAGAGCACACCTCCCCTGCGTGCCACGAGCACCTCTTGGCTCTTCCCCTTCGCATCGAGGTAGAGGAACTTCCGGGCGAACCCCTCCTCGATCCCTTCGGTCGGAACGAGCAACGTTCCGTCCTCCTCGAGGCTGAGCGGTGTGGGTGGGGTGAACTCCATCGTGCATCTCACGGCGGGCGGGGCCCTCCGGCGGAGGTTCCTTTCCGGACGCGCGCCTTCAGGAACGATCCAGCCTAGGCTAGCATCCCCGCGCCATGAAGCCCGTGCTGCTCCTCGACGTGGTCGGACTCTCCGCGCGCCAGATCGGTCCGGAGACCCCGGCACTCGCGGCCCTCGGGAAACGAGGATCGATGGCGCCGATGACGACGGTTCTGCCGGCGGTGACGCTCTCGGCCCAGGCCACGATGCTGACCGGACAGATGCCCGCGGATCACGGAGCGGTCGGGAACGGCTGGTACTTCCACGAACTCGGGGAGGCGTGGCTCTGGCGTCAACCCAACGCACTGGTCAGCGGCCCCAAGCTCTACGAGCGCGCTCGCGCCCTCGATCCGTCCTTCACCTGCGCGAAGCTCTTCTGGTGGTGGAACCTCGGCGCCGCGGTCGACTGGTCCCTCACCCCGCGCCCGTACTATCCCGCCGACGGCCGCAAGATCCCCGCGATCTACGGCACCCCGCGCGGATTCGAGCACGAGATCGAACGCGAGCTCGGCCCCTTCCCCTTCTTCGATTTCTGGGGGCCGAAAGCCGGACTCGCGTCGAGCGAGTGGCTCTGTCGCGCGGGCGTGCGGGTCCTGCGCGAAAAGCGGCCGACCCTGACCATGCTCTACCTCCCCCACCTCGACTACGACCACCAACGCTTCGGCCCCGCCCATCCGCGCTCCCGCCAGGCCCTGCGGGACGTGGATGCGCTCGTCGGTCGGCTGGTCGCAGCGGCCGACGAATCCGGTGTCGAGACGGTCGTCGTGAGCGAGTACGCCCTCGAGGAGGTGGACCGCCCCGTGCACATCAACCGGGCGCTGCGCGAGGCCGGACTCCTGGAGGTGCGCGACACGCCGACCGGCGAAGTCCTCGACCCCTTCGCGAGTCGTGCCTTCGCGGTGGCGGACCACCAGGTCGCGCACGTCTATACGAAGGATGCGGAAGCGACGCACCGCGCCGCCTCGCTCCTCGGCGAACTCCCGGGCATCGCCGAGGTCCTCGACGGACGCGGCAAGCGGCGCGAGCACCTCGACCACCCGCGCTCCGGCACGCTCGTCGCGGTGGCCGAGCGTGGCGCCTGGTTCACGTACTACTATTGGCTCGACGACGCCCGTGCACCCGACTTCGCGCGCACGGTCGACATCCACCGCAAGCCCGGCTACGACCCGTGCGAGCTGTTCGTGGACCCGAAGCTGCGCATCCCCGCGCTGCGGGTCGCGCGCCGCGTCGCGCAGAAGAAGCTCGGGATGCGCATGCTGATGGATGTCATTCCGATCGCTCCCGAGCTCGTACGCGGCAGCCACGGCAGGCTCCCCGACGACCCGCGGGACGGTGCGGTCTTCCTCTCGTCGGTCCCGTTCGAACAGGTCGGCGGCACGCCGGAAGGGGGCGTTGTGGAAATGACCTCACT
Organism: Planctomycetota bacterium; assembly: GCA_011053145.1. Lineage (GTDB taxonomy): Bacteria > Planctomycetota > UBA1135 > UBA1135 > DRLC01. The sequence continues at coordinate 8,159 of DRLC01000038.1, forward strand.
CCAGAGCCGCGTCCTCCAGCTCCTGGAGCGCGACTAGCCAGGCTCAGGAATGACCCGGGCCAGCCCGGGCGAATCGGACCTACTTCCCGCCGTAGCCGATGTCCTCGAGCTGCTGCGCATCCTCGGGGGCGAGTTCGACGGCCGCCGCACCTTCGTGGGACGCGCCTTCGGCACGGGCTCGCGCCTGCAGGGCGTCGAGCTCAGCGCGCATCTCAGCGACGAGATCGGGGTGTTCCGCGGCGACATCGCGCGTCTCGCCGGGATCTTCGCGGCGGTCGAACAAGAGCCACGTTCCCGCCTGGGTTTCGATCAGGATCCAGCGGTCGTCCGCGATCGCGCGACGGTGGTGCTGATCGGGGTGCAGTTCGATCTTCGCGACGAGGGGGGGGATCTCCACCTCGCGGCCGAGGAGCAACGGGACGAGACTGACGCCTTCCATGCGATCGGGTCCCGGCTCGATGCCGAACAGCTCGAGGAGCGTGGGCATCACATCCACCATCCGCACCATGCGCCCGACACGGCGCGGCTCGATGCCGGGGACACGCAGGAAGAACGGCACCTGGAGTTCCTCCCGGAAGAGACTGCGCGCGTGCCGGCGCACGCCCGGGTGCTCTTCCCAGGCCTCGCCGTGGTCGGAGAGGAAGCACACGACCGTGCTCTCCGCGAGTCCGTTGCTCTCGATCGCATCCAGGATGCGGCCGATGAAACGATCGGTGTAACGGATCTCCGCGCGGTAGCGGGCGTGTTCGGTGGATGGATCGACGCCCACGCCGTCGTGGTCGTAGTAGGGGATGTGCGGATCGAAGTCGTGCACGAAGAGCAGGAACGGTTTCGCGTCCGTTCCGACCGCGTGCGCGTCCAAGAACTCGATCGCGCGCTTGGCGACGTGGGGCGAGCTGAGCGGGATCCACCCCTCCTCCCCACGCTTGTGCGCCAGGCTCGCGTCGTAGCCGTCGAAGCCCTGCTGCAGACCGTACTCGGGCCGGAAGAAGATGTGGCTCGCGACCCCAAAGGTGTCGAAGCCCGCCCGCTGGAAGAGTTCGGGGAAGGTCGTGAACGACTCGGGGAGACGGCTTTCGAGATCCTTGCAGCCGTTCGCGGAGGCGAGGGTCGAAGTCAGGATCGCGGCGAAGGAAGGGAGCGTCCAGGATGCCTGGGGAATCGCCTCCTCGAAGACGACGCTCTGGTCCGCGAGGCGGTCGATCGACGGGGACGCGTCGGGATCGCGCTCGTCCGCCGGCATGTAGGTTCCGAGGTGATCCCAGCGCAGCGTGTCGACGCAGAGAAGGACGAGGTTGGTCGGTCGAGGGAATTCCTTTCCGACCGGCGAACCACCGTCCCCCCCACAGCCGATGGAGAAGAGAGCGGCGACGGCGAGCGGGAGGCCGCTGCGGAGAATGTGGGGCGACGAGGGCAAAACGCTTCGGGAGTGTCGAGAAGATCCTAAACGGAATGCTTGGGGCGATCTCTCCGAGGCCCTGGATTCCGGATCCGCGCTGTCGGGTCCCGGAGACGTGGGGCCAGGCCGCTCCACCCATTCTGCCTAGCACGCGGGCGGGCGAGCCCGTATCGTCCCCGAATGGAGTGCGGGGCGTGCCGCGACCAGTACGAAACGATTCCTTGAAGCGCTGGAAGAACATCGCAGGAACCGCACTGGCGCTCGTCCTGTCCGTTTTCGTCCTGGCCAGGACCGTCCGCAACCTCCCCCCTGCCTGGAACTGGGACGTCCTCGGCTACATGGGCCTCGCGCTCGAGTGGGAGTACGACGACCCCGCGGACGTCCACCGCGAGACCTACGCGGCTGCGAAGCGCGAGCTTCCTCCGGAGGTCTATGCCGACCTGACCGCGCCGAGCGTGAAGGTCCGACGCGCTCGCGCGGCCGATCCGGCGATCTTCCACGAACACATCGGCTTCTACCGAGCACGCGTGCTCCCGACCTACCTCGTCCACCTCGCGCACCGCTTCGGGGCGCCGCTCTCGGGTGCGGTCTGGGGGCTCGCGGTCGTCTCCTTCCTCCTGACCGCCTGCGTGTTCGTCCTGTGGCTCCTCGGGAGGGTCGCGGCTCCGTGGGCCCTTCTCGGTGGAACGCTCCTCGCGCACGCGCCTCCGCTGCTCGTCACCGCAACCTACGCGACCCCCGACTCCCTCGGCCTGTTCCTGATCGTGCTCGGCTCCTACCTCCTGCTGGAGCGCAAGAGCCATCGCGGCGCGGCCCTGGTCTTCACGCTCTCGATCCTCGCGCGTCCGGACGCGATCCTGTTCCTCGGCGCGCTGGCTATCCTGCTCTGGTGGGCCGAGCGCAGGTCACCGAGCGGCCCCTCCACCGGATTCCTCGCCGGCTGGGTCGCGGTCTCGGCTGCGCTCTACCTCGGCGTCGGTCGCTGGTCGCAGGGGTACGGCTGGTGGGCGCTGTTCCAGATCTCGTTCCTCGCCAAGAGCCTCCATCCCTCGCAACTCTCGACCCGGATCGACTGGCCGACCTACCGCGCGGTCCTCGGCGCCAAGGCGAGCGAGATCCCGGGCTCGGGCTACTGGCGCACCGCGCGCGCCGTTACGGGCTCGACCTATCTCTTCCCCTATGCAGCAGCGGTGCTCCTCGCCTTCGCGCTGCTCGGGGAACGCCTCCGAAGCCCGGCCTTGCGCCGGACGAGCGTTCTGCTCGTCGCGCTCCTCGCCACCTACACCGTGCGCTGGTTCCTGTTTCCGCAGGTTTGGGATCGCTTCTTCGCCCCTGTCTACGCGCTCGTTCCGATGTGCCTCGTCTCGCTCGCGTCGGACGTGGTCGGGATCCGGAACAGCGAACGGGCGCGCGCTCAGAACGCGTCGAACGACGTGACCTCATCGATCACCTCGGCCTGATCCGTTTCGCTGAGGCCGTGGAAGAGCGGCAGGCGCAGCAGGCGATCGGAGATGTCCTCGGTCACCGGGCAGTCGC
>DRLC01000039.1 GCA_011053145.1 Planctomycetota bacterium
CGAGGTTTCGACCGACGGCGACACCGCCGATCCGATCCAGCGCTCCTTCGACCGTCGCGCGCGCGGCGGAGTCTTCGGAGGACTGGTCCCATGATCGCTCCGGCCCTGACCGCTCTGTTCCTCGTCGCCGGCCAGGGAGGCGCGCGCGCGACCTGGAGCGTCGGCGCCGCCGAGGTCGAAGTGGGCGAACCCTTCGAGCTCGTCCTCGAACTCGAGGCTCCCGCGGACGTGGACGCCTATTCCCTCGCGGACGTGCGGCTCCAGCCGGAGGAGAGCCTCGTGCTCTTCTCCGAGGAGACCTCCGCTCCCGAACCCGTCGGAGACGGATCGAGGCTGCAAACGCGGCACGTCTTCCGCCTGGCCTCCCTGCGACCCGGGGTGCTCGACCTCGAGCCGTTGCTGCCGCCGCTTCCCGAGGACATCGAGGTGAGCGGCGCGGACGGGGCACGGATCGAGGTGCGCGGTCTCCTCGGGGAGGACGAGGGAGAGCCGCGCGGGCCGAAGGGGTTCCCAGCCGACTTCCTCGAGCTTTCCTCCGCCCCGGGGTCGAGCAGCGCCCGGCCCTGGGTCTGGATCGCTCTCGTCGCGATCGGACTCGCCCTGTTCGGGCTGTTCGCCTGGCGCAGGAGAAGGGGGCGCCGCCGCGCCGGTCCCGTTGCCCCCGATCCCCGCGCGGAGCTCGCCCGCCTCGGCGCGGCCACCGAGCGGGGAGCCGATCCGCGCGAGGTGGTGCGCGAGGTGACCGGTGTCCTGCGAGGGGTGCCCGGCCTCGCCCCGGACCGTCCGGGCGTGACGGACGAGGAATGGATCCGAGACCTGAGAAGCGCCGGGCGTATCCCGGATGAGACCGCGGGCGACCTCGCCGCCCTCCTCGCCGAGGCGCGGGAGGTCAAGTACGCCGGACGCACTCCGAGTCCGTGGGCCGTTCGCGAAACGATCGAGCGGGCCGAGCGCGTGCTCACGGCCGCGGGCGCGGCGGGGGAGGAGGCCCGATGAGCCCTTTCCTCGCCCTCGCCTCACAGGTACAGAGCGCCGCCCGCGCGACCCTACCGCTCTTCGGCGACTACTCCCTCGCCGATCCGTGGTTCCTCGTCCTCCTCCCGGTGGGCGCTCTCCTGTTCCTGTTCTCGAGTTCGCGCCGCGCGCGCGTGGCGGGCCGTGTCAGCGTCCTTCCCACCGGCCTCGCCCGCTCGACCCGCCAGCGCTTTCTGTTCCTCCCGACGGCGCTCCAGGTGTTCGCGTTCCTGTGCATCGTGATCGGCCTCGCCCGCCCGTTGCGTAGCAACGTCGAGAGCCAAGACGTTTCCGAAGGAGTCGACATCGTGCTCTGCATCGACCGCTCGAGCTCGATGCAGTTCGACGACCTGGAGAAGGGCAAGTCACGCCTCGATGTGGTCAAGGAGGTGGTCGGCGACTTCGCGAGAAGGCGCATGAGCGATCGTGAGGGCGCGGCCGATGCGTGCGCCCTGCTCGCGTTCGCGCGCTACCCGCAGCTGATGTGCCCGTTCACGCTCGACGTGGACGCGTTCGAGGGGTTCCTCGACCGGGTGGAGATGGTGCGCGTGCGGGAGGAGGACGGCACCGCGATCGGGGTCGCCCTCGCGAAGGCGGTCGCGGTCCTCGACGAAAGCCCCGCGAAGTCGCGCATCGTCGTGCTCCTCACCGATGGCGAGAACAACCAGAACGAGATCGCGCCCCTCGACGCGGCCGAACTCGCGGCCGAGAAGGGGATCCGGGTCTACACGGTCTACTCGGCACGCTACCGCTACGAGCAGCGTCCGTTCCAGGGGCTCGTCGCGGTCGAGGGCGGCTTCGACACGAGCGAACTCGAGGCCATCGCGAAGAAGACGGACGGGCGCTTCTACCACGCGCGCGACCGCGAGGAGCTCGAGGGCATCTACGCGGAGATCGAGCGGCTCGAGCGCACTCCCCGGAGCGAGAAGCGCTTCGAGGAAAACTTCGACCTCTACCCGCGCTGGATCCTCGCCGCCGCGACCCTCGAGGCCTTGGCGTGGATCTTTCGTGCCACCTGGGCGAGGAGGGTTCTTTAGGCCATGGGTTTCGAACTGCTGCGCCCGGGATGGCTCGCCCTCCTGCTCCTCGTGCCGTTCGTCCTCGCGGTCGGCGGCCTCGGCCTGCGGCGTCGCTGGCGCGACCTCGCGCGGGTCGTCGTCCCGTCGCGCCTCCACCGCTTCGCTCCCGGGTTCTCCAGGGCACGAGCCCGCCTGCGCCTCGTCTTCGCGGGCGCCACGCTCCTGTTCCTCGGCCTCGCCGCGAGCGGGCCCGTGCGCGGATTCACGATGCGGGAGGTTTCGACGCGCAGCATCGACCTCGTCGCGGCGATCGACACCTCGAACAGCATGCTCGCGCGCGATCTGCGTCCTTCGCGCCTCGAGCGCGCGAAGCGCGAAGTCCGCTCGCTCTTGGACGCGCTGCATGGCGATCGCGTCGCGCTGATCGCGTTCTCGGGGGATGCGCGTGACGTGGCGCCGCTGACCCACGACCGGGCGACCCTGGAAGGCCTGCTCGACTTCGTGAGCCCCGAGGACAACCGCCGCGGTGGGACGAACCTCGCGGCTGCGCTCGAAAAGGGGCTGGCGCTCTTCGACGGGCGGACCGGAGCCCACGAGGCGATCGTCCTGCTCACCGATGGGGAGGACCTCGAGGGCAAGGGGGCAGAGGTCGCGAAGGAGGCCGCCGAACGGGGCATCCGCGTCTTCGTCGTCGGGATCGGGACGGAGGCGGGCGGGAAGATTCCGATCCGGGACGCGCGCGGGGCCGAGTCGTTCCTGAAGGGGCCGGACGGCGAGGATGTCGTGACGAAGCTCGACGGCAGGACCCTCCGGGAGCTCGCGGAAGGGACCGGTGGAGCCTACCTCTCGACGGAGAACTCTCCGACGCCGCTCGTGGATCTGTATCGCGCACGGATCTCGCGCCTCGAGGGGCGGGACGTCGAAGGGGGTCGGCGGCGCGTTCCCCACGATCGTTACCAGTGGCCGCTGGTTCTCGCGGTGATTTGCATGGGACTCGAGGTGGGACTGCGCGAGCGCGTTGCGGGGAGGGCGAACCGATGAGGCTTGCGCCGATCCCCATCGCACTCCTCGCGGCCCTCTTCGGCCCGGGAACCGTGACGATGGACGGGGAGGGAACGAAGCCCGTCCCCGACGCGGCCACGGTTCTCGAGACGGTCGTCACCGCGGAGCGTCGCGGCGACCTCGAGGCGGCCGGGGCGGCCCTCGCGCCTCTCGTCACCCACGCGGAGCGCCTCGGCGAGGACGCGCGCGCTCGCGTGCGCTTCGCGGAGGGGTACCTCGCGCTCCTCGCGGAGCTCGACGCTCCCACGACCGTCGAAGCGGCGGCCCGTACCCGTGGCGCCTTCGAGAGCGCTCGCGCCCTGGCCGGTCCCGGAGAGCTCCGGCTCGCAGCGACCTTCGACGCCGGCTTCGCGGAACTCGAGGGGGCCGAGCGAACGCGGGCCCACATTCCCGAGATCCTCCAGGGCGCCTCGCAGGCCGCTCTTCCCGCTCCGCCGCCGTTCGAGCGCGACCTCGCCCCAAAGCAGCCCGATGGAGAAAACGCCGACGCGCCCGATCCCCTGGTCGAGGCCCGTGCCGCGTATGGCCGTGCCAAGGCGCTCCTCATCGAACGCCTCCGCATGGACTGGACCGATCCGGACACGCGCGCGGACCTCGAGTGGATCCAACGCCGCCTCGATGAGCTCGATGCGCTGGAAGCGAAGCGCAAGGAGCGGGAGCAACAGCAGGATTCGAAATCCGGCGAGGAGGGCCAGGACCAAGAGAGCGGGGACCAGGGCAAGAAGGATCGCGAAAAGGGCCAGCAGGGCGACGAGCAGAAGCCCGGCCAAGGAGACGAGAAGAACGAGTCGGGTGAGCAGGGCGACGAGCAGAAGCCGGGAGAGCAGAGCGACCGGCAAGACCCCGGCGACGAGGAGCGGAATCCGGGTACGGGAGAGCAAGCGGGGGACGAGCAAGAGGGGGACGAGCAGCCGGACCCCCAGCCGGGCGAGGACGAGGAGCGCGACGGGGCGACCGAGGCTCCCCGACCCGAACAGGGCGGCGATGCCCACGGGGGCCGGCCCGTGGACGAGGAACAGCACCTCACCCGCGAGGAGGTCACGCGCCTCCTCGACAGGCTCGGCGAGATCGAGAAGCGTGGAGAGGAGCTGCGCAGCGCCCTGCGCCGTGTTCGCCGCGTTCCCGTGGACCGTGACTGGTGAATCCCAACGCCGCGAGACCCATGAAGACGAACCCCTTCCGTTCCATCCTGCTCGCGGGCCTCTTCGCCCTGCTCGCGTCCGCCGTTCCACCGCCCCCGGGCCAGGGCGGGAAGGCCACGGTGAGCGCGCGGCTCTCGACCGGCGTCGTGAGGCTCGGCGATCAGGTCGTCCTCGACCTCGTCGTCGAGAACGAGCGCCGGCCGCGCATCCTCGAGATCCCCGAGGTGGACGGGATCACGATCGCCGGTCCCTCGGGCCCGTACCAGACCTCCTATATGGAAGTCATCGGGGGGCGTCGCAGCAGTCGGATGGAAACGACGTACAAGTTCGCGCTCCGCCCCCAGCGGGAGGGCGATTTCGAGATCCCCCCGTTCCGCGTGGAGGCCGGAGGCGAGACGCTGGAGACGCGCCCCCTGCGCCTGAAGGTCTTGGTGGACCTCGCCGGCAGTGACCTGGGGTTCCTGGAGCTTCGACCGTCCAGCACGAAGGTCGTCGAGGGGCAGCCGTTCACGATCGAGGTGCGCCTCGGCTGGGACGCGTCGGCCGCCGTGAACTATGCCGACCTTTCGCTGCCGTGGTGGGACTCGCTCCCCGGGGCGATCGAGATCGAGGACGGCGCGCCTCCCCGCGGCTCGAACGAAGTCACCGTGAACCAGGAGTTTCGAGTCCCGGTGGAGGAAGTGGACGGGGATCCGGACCGGGTCGTCTTCCGATTGCGCAGGAGCTACCTCCCGACACGGGCCGGAACCCTCGAGTTCCAGAAGAGCTTCCTCGAATTCGGGCGCGTCGTGGACGGCGGGTTCTTCTCCGGGCGGACCAAGCGCGCCAAGTACTTCGTCAGCGCACCGCCGCTGTCCCTCGAGGTCATCCCGCTGCCCACCGAAGGCCAGCCCTTCGACTTCTCGGGAGCGGTGGGCAGGATCCGCGCGCGCGCCTCCGCCGACACGCGCGACGTGATCGTCGGGGACTCGATCAAGCTGACCGTGGACTGGACCGGCGCGGGGAACCTCGAGTTCTTCGAGGCCCCCGACCTCGCGCGCCTCGACGCCTTCCGCGGCTTCCAGGTCTATGGGAGCACCGAGAGCAAGAGCCTCGAACGGCGCCGCGTGGTCTACGACCTCGCCCCGCTCTCCGAGGACGTGAGCGAGATCCCCGCGGTCCCCCTCTCGGTCTTCGATCCCGAGAAGGACGAGTACGTGGTCGTCGAGACGCGGCCGATCCCGGTTCGGGTGCGGCCCCTCGCCCATGCGGTGCACCTCGAGGGGGAAGCCGAGCGCGCGTTCTCCGACGACATCGAGGACATCGACCCGACCCCTCTCGGGCGGAGCGAGGATCGGGCCGCGCGCTCGTTCGTTCCCGGCGAATCCGGGTTGTTCGCGATCGCGTTGGCCCTTCCGGCGGCCTGGCTCCTCCTGCGCGGCGCCGTGCGCCGGCGCGGGGATCCCGCGAGCGAGGCGGCGCGTCGGCGCCGCGGCGCCCTCCGGCGACTGCGCCGGCGCCTCGCCGCGAGCGACGATGGGGCCGCGCAACTCGTCGCGTTCACGGACTTTCTGTCGGACCGCACGGGAGAGGCTCACGGCGCGTGGCTGGGCAGGGACCCCCTGCGCTGGGCGCGCGAACACCGCACGGTGGAACCGCGCTCGTTGGAGCCGACGAAGAAACTGCTCGATCGACTCGAAGCGGCGGCCTTCGCGGGCGGTGCCCAGGTGGGGAGAGAGGCGATCTTGGCCGAGGCGCGTCGCCTCGAGGGGGTGGAGCTGTGAAATCCATGCTGCGGGTCCTGTTCCTTCTCTGCGTTCCGATCGCGCTCCTCTCCGCCCGCCCGGCCTCCGTCGAGGGCACCGTCGGCGCGGTGGCGGCGGTCGATCCCGCGACGCCCTTCGAACTCGGGGTTCGCGCCTACCGCGCCGGTCGCTACCGGGAGGCCGAGGCCCACTGGCGTGAGCTGCTCGCCCGTCCGCTCTCGCGCGTCGAGCGCGCCCGGGTGGCCTTCGATCTCGGCAATGCGGCGTACCGCCAGGAGCGCCCCCTCGACGCGATCGGTTGGTACACCGTCGCGCTCTCCCTCGAGCCGCGCCATCGGGCCGCTCGTCACAACCTCGAGCGCGCACGCGCCCAGGCGGGGCTCGATCCGGCCGACCGCGGCGACCTGAGTTCGACCCTGCGGCGGGTTCTGACCGCTTGGACGGTCGAGGAGGCGCGCGAGATCCTGCTCGCCGCCCTCGCACTCTTTGGCCTCGCGCTCTTCGGGGAGGCTCTTCGGGGCGGGGCCGGTTGGCGCCGCGCGGCCTGGGCAACCTTCGTTCTGGCC
>DRLC01000040.1 GCA_011053145.1 Planctomycetota bacterium
AGGATCATGAATCACCCGGGCTAACGCGATCCGCTCGCTCGCTCGAGCAGCCAGCCGAGGAAGAAGAGGAGCCCCCCGGCGGCGAGGCCGTAGCTCTCGGCCTTCATCGATTCTAGCCCTTCCTCGCCCATCCCGAGCTGGATCGAGAGGACCACGCCGCCGAGCACCACGGCCAGGCCGAGGATCTCGAGCCCCTTCGCGAGATAGAAGATCCAGGAGTTCTTCACGCGTCGGCCTCGGCGCGGGACGCGTGGGCGGCGAGGACACGACAGGCCGCGTCGGCGAGGCGCTCGACCGTCAGGGTCGAGGTGTCCACGTCGGGCCGATACGTGCACGCGTCCGGCGCGGTGCTCACGACCTTCTCGCCGAGCCCCGCGACGTCGATCTCGGCGGCGGAAGTGGGCGCGAAGAAGGCGACCACCGGGCGCCGGCGTGCGAGGGCGATGTGCAGCGCGAGGCTGTCGCTCGTGACGAGGAGGTCGACGCGGTCGAGGAGGGCCGCGAAGTCGAGGAGCGCGTTTTCGACCCCCGCGTCCACGAGGCGTGCTTCGGTCTCCCTGGCGATCCGCTCGGCGATCCGTGCGTTTCGTTCGCGTTCGTCGGGCCCCCCGAAGAGCAGGAAGGTGGGCCGATCCAGCCGACGATCGAGTTCGCGCGCGAGCTCGACGACGCGATCGGGGGGAAGGCGCTTCGACTCCCAGCGCCCCCCTGCCCCGGTGTTGAGCCCGATCACCGGGCCGGCCCCATGGAGATCCGTTCGCTCCGCGAATGCAGCCGCGAAGGCGAGGGCCCCGTCGGGAAGCGGGAGCTCGGGACGGCCGGGCTCGATCCCGAGCATGCGCGCATAGATCGCCCCCTGGCTCTCGCGGTTCTCCCGTTTCATCGCGTCCGCGCGCTCCTTGCCGAACCGCGACAGGAGGCCCATGTCGAACCACGGGGCGGCGTCCTCCGTGTACGTGCGTGAACCGTCCTCGGCGAGGAACGCCCCGGTGAGGTGGGCGCCGGGACTCGCCGCGTGGATCCGGCTCGCGAGACGGCACATCGGCTCCTCGTCGTCGAGGGACAGGATGCGCTGAAACCCCACGCCGGAGAGTTCCTCGCCGGTGGAGTGCAGGGAGGCATCCTCCGAAACGTCGAGTTCGACGACCCGCGCCACCTCCGGATGGAGCGCCACGAGGTCGCGCGCGGCGGGTGCGGTCACCCAGGTCACGCGCATCTGCGGGTAGCGAGTACGCAGCCCGGGGAGGATCGCGGTCGTGCGCAGCACGTCCCCGAGGGCGCCGGTCTTCAGGATCAGGAGCTCCACGCCACGAACCCTATCGGGAGCCCCGCGCCTTCTCCACGGCGATCCCGTCAACCTCCCGCGATCGCGGTGACGAGGTCGAGGACGTCACCGGGGTGGACGAGATCCTCGGGAGTGAGGTGATGCCCATCTCGCCAGACCGCGGGGATGGGTCGCCCCCCGGCGAAGAGAGCCCCGGCGCTGTCGGGATGCGCGTCCGCGAGCAAGCCGAGGACCTCCGCGACGGTGCTCGGGGCCCGGAGGCGCAGGGTCGCGCCCTCCCCGAGGAGTTCGCGCAGCGCGCCGGCAGCCCGAACCCGCACGGCACCCGAGCGATCCGGGTGCGGAACCCGCGCACGGGCCCTTTCGGGTCCAGGGTTGGGGTTCGAAGGCGCGCGCCGAAGCGCGCCCGTCCTCCGCCCGGCATCGGGCCCGCCCAACTCGGCCAACGCCGCCGGATCCGGGCGGCCGCGCCCGTCAAGGCCGCGCAGCGCGCGGTACTCGGCGAGCATCCCCTCGCGGTCGAGCTCGGCCGCGGCCCAACGCGGGCGATCGGGGTCTTGCCCACCGGCGCTCGCCGCGCCCACGTCCAGGAGGCGCCGCAGCAGCACGAGGTTCGCCCCCATCGCGAGCAGACGCCGCCCGGGCGACAGCGCGCGCCAGCGCTCATCCTCGGGATCGAGGAGCTCCTCGGGCAGGAGCCGATGCGCGAGCTCGTCGAGTTCGACCACGCCGTCCGCGAGCAGCCCCGCCATCGAAAACGCGCAGAAGCCGGTCGCATCGACGCCCGCCACGAGGTCCTCGTGCCAGGCCACCAGCCTCCCCTTGCCCACCGGAGATTCGGGGTCCTGTGCGCCTTCCGGGAGCGGAGCGAGTTCCGGCGCGAGGCGCTCGAGCTCCTCCCGCGATCGATCTCCCACCAGGAACGGGAAGCTGCGCATCGGGTCGGTCCCTCCGGTGCTGACACACTGGCCGAGGAGCGCCGCGGGGTGCGCGCCGCGCCGCACCGGAACGCCGCGCACCAGGGGGACCTCGTCGGCGAGCCGGCGCGCGAGCGCCGCGGCCCCCGCGCGAAAGGCCTCGCCGAGCTCGCCCCCGGACCGATCCGCGAGGCAGACGCGGAGCGCGCGTGCAAAGGCAGCCCCGTCCCCCCAGACCGGTCCATCCCCGAGATGACCGGCCTCGCGCGAGCGGGCGAGGAGGGCGAGCATCGTCCCCACCTCCTTCGCGTCCACGCCGAAGGAGTCGCAGAGCCCAAGGAGCTCGAGCGCTGCATCGAAGTCCGCGATTCCGAGGTTCACCGAAAGCGCGCGACCCGCGCCGAAGCGCACCCCCTGGGCGGAACCGTCGCCGCGTTCGAACGTCCACCCGCAAGGCGTCGGACACCTCGGGCAACCCTCGCGCGAGTCGCGAGCGATCCGCGCCTGTTCCGCGATCCGTCGCGCCGCCTCCGCGTCCCCGCCGAGCTCCCCGCGGGCGGCGTACGCCTCGAAGAGTTCGATCGTCCCGCCGGCCGCGCGCGCGGCGAGTCGCGGGGAGCGAACGAGTGCCGCCTGGAGACCGAGCGCACGCTCATCGTTCGGTGCGCTCGCGTCCCGCGCTCCGCGCACGACGAGCGCCTTCAACCCCATCGCCCCGAAGAGCGCCCCGAGCCCTCCGCGACCCACGAAGCTCGTCTTGCGGCCCCCGGTTCCGAGGGTCGCGAACGGGATGGACGCCTCTCCGGCGGGTCCGACCGAGAGCACGGCCGCATCGTCCGGAGCTCCGAGCGCCTCCCACGTCTGCCTCGACGAGAGTCCGGCGAACTCCGGGTGCGACTCGAGTCTCACGCCCTCCTCGGCATCGAGAAAGAGCACGGCGCCGGGGTCGGAGGTGCGCCCGCGCAGCACGACGACCTCGGCGAGGGTCGCGAGTTCGGTGCCGAGCGCTCCCCCCACCTGGCCCTCGACGAGGAATCCCGTCCCAGGGGAACGACCGAGAAGGCTCGCCCGCGCCGCCGTCGGAACCCCACGCCGAACGGCGTCGCCGACCGCGAGGAGGAGGGGACCGGGGCCATCCCTTCCTTCACGATCGAGCTCCGCGAGCCGTGCCAGGGCCAGGGAGGGGCCCCCCCAGGATCCGATCCACCCGATCGCGTCCCCCGTCCCGCGGTCCCAGGAAGCGCGGCTCCAAGCCCGACCGGTCGCCTCCTCCCGTCCGAGCCGAGAGAGGTCCACCTCGATCCATTCGCGCCCTTGGCCCACGTTCCGATCCTACAGCGGGACGCTCGCCCCGCTCCATGGGCCGGGGGAATCCGCTCCGAGGGACCACCCCCCTGCTGCACCCGAGAGGGCTTCCTCCCGGAGAGCCTCGCCTCTGCCGGCTTGTGGGGGGAGGGCGCCCGGCCTAGTTTCTTCGCCCCTGACCGGAGCCCGCGCCGCAAGCGTTCGGCGCATCTTCCCAAGGAATGAACCCAACGCGCTCCGGCGCCCCTCCCCTTCCGTGAACGGATCCCTCCACATCGGCAACCTGTTCGGCATCCCGATCCGGTTGCACTGGACCTTCCTGCTCCTGGTCTACCTCGCGGCCTCTGCGTCGCCCGCCCCGTTCCCGGTTGCGCTGGCGTTCTTCGCCGCGGTGGCGGGGTCGGTGCTCCTGCACGAGCTCGGGCACAGCCTGATGGCCCGTCGATTCGGCATTCGGGTGATCGACATCACCTTCTGGCCGCTGGGAGGCATGGCGCGCATGACCGAGGTGCCCGAACACCCACGTGTCGAAGGCTTGGTCGCGATCGCCGGACCCGCGGTGAACTTCGTACTCGCGCTCGCGTCCGGCATCCTGATGGTCGTCTTCGGGATCCTCGCGATGCCGACGGCGGTGCAGCTCGTCGGGTGGTTCCTGTGGGTCAACCTGATGCTCGGCGCCTTCAACCTGATCCCCGCCTTCCCGCTCGACGGCGGTCGGATCCTGCGCGCGTGGTTCGCGCGCACGACGGACTGGGTCAGCGCGACCCAACGCGCGGTCGAGGTCGGTCGGGTCTTCGCGATCCTGATGTTCGTCGCGTCGATCGTGTCCCTCTTCTTTGGCGGCGGACTGTGCGTGCTGCCGCTGATCGCGATCTTCATCTGGTTCGCAGGCGCGAACGAACTGGTCGCGGTCCGCATGCGACACGGACAGGGCCCGTTCGGGTTCCCCGGCACGGGGTTCGGCGGAGAACCTCCGTTCGCACCGCGCCCGGGAGCGCCGATGGGGAACCCGATCGACCCGATGACGCCTCCCCCGCCGCCGAGGGGCGGATTCTCCGAGGACTACATCCGGAGGCTCGAACGCTCCCACGGTCGGCTCACGCGCCGACCTGGAAACGAGGACCTCTGAACGCGCACTCGACCTCGCCTCGTCAGCGCGCCCCCACCCGACGGCGCGTGTCGCGCAGGAAGAGGTAGAGTTCCATCAGGAGCCGATGCGCGTCGCGCGCGGAAAGGTCCGGCGGGACCTCTCGATCGAGACGCTCGAGAAAGTGGGGCACCGCCTGGAGCAGCAGCCGCGCTCGTGACTCGGATTCGATTCCGGGTCGACCGAGGAGTTCGCCCAGGAGCCCGAGATCCTCGCCATCGAAACGCGCGGCGAGAGCCGGGACGAGACCGAGGCGCGGGGCTTCGAACTCCTCCCAGCGGAGATGGGCCAGGCGCTCGGCGGGGAGCACCCTCTTGCGCTCCCGCACGACGACGGTCCCCGCGACGAGATCGCCGAGGCGCTGGTGGCGGGGCGTCGAAGCCATCAGGACCATCCCGAAGGGTACGGGCACGAGAAGCGCGGCTTCGAGGGGCCAGAAGAGCCCGCGCAGGAGATGCTGCACGACGTTCGCTTCGATCCCGGATTCGGAAAGGACCTCGAGGCCCAGCAGGCGCTTGCCGGGCGTCGAGACTCCGAGTAGCGAGAAGAGGACCTGGTAGGTCGCGAGCACCAGCAGTGCTCCCCCCGCGATGACGCGCATCACCCCTTGCCCCGCGCCGAGGATCGCGTCGCTGAAAAAGATCAGCCCGAAGAAGGAAAGCGAGATCAGCGCGAGGTCCACGAGCGCCGCGGCACTTCGCGAACCGGCCCCCGCGATGTCGCGCGAGAGCACGACCCCTTCGGGAGTCTCCACGACGAGCTGCTGCATGGGGCCGAGACTACTGCATCCTGGGATCGGGAGCGATCCGCGCGGTTTCCGACCGGCCGATCGCCCGGTCGCCCGGGTCGCTTCGGGGCGGCGGGGCATCGAAGGCACTGTTTCGCCGTAGGGCGCGGAGTAGGCTGGGGTCCCCCACTGGAGCCCCCATGGACCCCATCCCGGACCCCGCAACCGCTCCCGAGGCAGAAGAGCCCTTCGACCCTCTGATGGAACTCGCCGAACTCGTGCGGCGAGCGCGCCCGGGGAGCGGCGCTCGGGCACGCCTCGCGCGGCTTTCGGAGGAAGAACTCGAACGCCTCCCGCGGCTCTACCGCTACGCGGCGTCCGAGGTGGCGCGCCTCGAGGCCAGCGGCGGGGATCCGCGCCGCGCGGCCTGGGCGCGCTCGCTCTTCGCGCTCTCCCACGGCCTCCTGCACCCGGGGACGCAGCGGCGGCCGGGCGCGCTCGTCGCACGCCTCGTCCACTACTACGCGTCCCGCGTCCCGCGCGCGATCCGACGCGAGTGGCGACTCGTGGGTCTGATCCTCGCGACGCTCTACGGCCTCGCGGCCCTCTCGTTCGTCGCGGTCTCGCGCAACCTCGACCTCGCCCCCTCCCTGCTCTCTCCGAGCGTGGTCGAAACCGAGATCGACCAGCTCGAGGAGTCCGCCGACGGAACCCCGTTCCGCGGGAACTTCACGTTCGGCCTTCGCGAATCCCCCGCGACGGCGGGATTCCTGATGCTGCATAACATCGGGATCGGCGTGCTGTTCTTCGCGGCCGGTCTGATTCCGCCGATCTTCCTGCTCCTGCTCGCGACGAACGCGCTCATGCTCGGCACCTACACCGCCGTGGCCGGTCACTGGGGCCAGGCCGGCGCGATCTCATCGATCCTCTGGTGCCATGGGGTCCTCGAGATCCAGGCCATCGTGCTCGCGGGCGCAGCGGGTCTCGTGCTCCTTCGCGGATGGGTGCGACCCGGTCCCTA
>DRLC01000041.1 GCA_011053145.1 Planctomycetota bacterium
CCGACGCTATGCGAGCGCGATCTTCGATCTCATCGAGGGCGACCTCGAGCGACTCGGGATCGGTCGCGAGCTGCTGACCGGCGAGTGAGGGCGCGGCGCGGGACCGCCGCGCCCCCGGCTCGGGCGATCCGGGCTACTCCCAGATCAACTCGGTGGGGGCCGGCAGGCCGGCGGCTTCGAGTTGCGGGAGGATCGCGTCGCGGTCTCCGACGAGGACGATCGTCATGCGATCGAAGTCGAAGAGGTCGCTCTCGGCGATCTTCTTCGCGAGTTCCGGCGTGACTTCGCGGAGGGCCGCGAGGGAATCGCGCAGTTCGCTGACGGGCCTGCCCTCCTGGAGCAGGCGAGCCAGGGCGGACTCGAGGCTCGAAGTCGTTTCGATCGAGTCCGCGGCCCGCTGGCGGAGGTTCTCCCTGGCCTTCGCGAACTCCTCCGCACGCAGGCCGGCTTCGCGCATGAGTTCGAACTCGTGTCGGATCTCGAGCAGCGATTCGCCTGTCACGTCCGTACGCACCGAGGTCCCCACGCGGAACAGGGGTTGGCCGCCCTGGAGTCGGATACCGCTCCCGACGCCGTAGGTGTAGCCCTTGTCCTCGCGCAAATTCTGGTTGAGGCGGCTCGTAAAGGAGCCGCCGAACACCGCGTTCACGCAGCGCCGCGCCTCCCGTTCGACGGGGTCGACCGGTCGAATCGGCCGCGTCAAGGCGATCACCGTTTGGGGAGCTTCGGGGCGATGGACGAGCCAGAGCCCGCCCGGACCGTCGTCGGTCTTGACGGAGAGCTCGACCGTCGGGGTGGCGCCGGAAGATCTCCAGTCACCGAATCGTTCCTCGAGGTCCGCCCGCAGCGCGGCGATTCCACCCGGGCCGAAGTCGCCGACGAAGACGAAGCAGGCGTTGCCCGGGGAGAGCAGCGAATCCCGCGCACCCCAGACGTCGTCGATCGTGAGCGAACGCACGGTCTCGAGTCGCCCGGTCACCGGACGACCGCGCGGATCCTCGGGACCGAAGACGAGGGATGAGCTGACCTCCCGGGAGACCGTGGAGGGGTTGTCGGAGCGGGCCTCGATCGCTGCCTCGAGCAGTGCGCGCTGGCGTTCGAAGTCCTCTTGCGTGAGGTTCGGATCGCGCACCATCTCGCGGAAACGATCCAGGGTTTCATCGAGGTGGGAGGTCAAGCCCTCGACGTCGACGCGGAGCGCGGACGCGCTCGCCGAGGCGCTGAGGCTGGCGCCGAGATCGTCGCTCGCGGCGGCGAAGGCCGCTTCGTCGAGTCCGCCGGCCCCCGCTTCGAGCATCCGCGCGGTGAGCGAGGCGAGTCCGGCCTTGTCGGCGGGAACGAGCGAGGAGCCGCCCGCGACGATCAGGGAGCCCGAGAACAGGTGCGTGCCCTTGCGCTCGACGACGTGCACCGGAACGCCCGAACTGAGCTCGAACGTGGTCGGGAGCGGGGGCACGAGCTCGCGGGGTGGGAAGTTTGCCGGCTGCTCGTCGAGGGCGGCTTCGGGCACGGTGGCCCCGGCGGGCAGGATGCGCATGTCGACGAACGGCTCCGAGAAGACTCGCTTCGTCCAGTCGGTCACATCGGACGCGTCGGCGCCGAGCCAGCGGTCGAGGTCGCGTTGGAACCCATCCGCCGTTCCGAAGAAGTGGTGGTAACGGTTCATCGCGTCCGCGCGTTGGAAGAGGCCTTCCATCCCGCGCAGGAAGTCCGACTCGCGCTGGATCTTCACGCGGCGTAGCTCGTCGGCTTCCGGCCCGTCCGCGGCAAGGCGATCGATCTCTTCGAGGATCGTGGCGCGGATGGTGTCGAGATCGGCGCCGGGAGTCGCGATGGTTTCGATGTGGAACTCGGAGCCGAGCTCACGCGAGGCCTGGTAGGCGCGCACGCTCTGGGCGAGTTCCATCTCGGTCACGAGGCGCCGGTGGAGCCGCGACGAGGGCCCGTCGGTGAGCAGCGAGGCGATGAGGTCCATTTCGGCGTCGCCCGGCTGGAAGAACGCCGGCGAGTGCCAGACCAGCGTGAGCTTCGGGAACTGGACCTGGTCGGTCGCGACGATGCGGCGGATCGCGTCGAGGCGCGGCGCATCGGGGCCGCCGAAGCGCGGCACGACCGGCTGCGTCGGTGCCGGTCGCGCGGGGACCGCGCCGAAGGTCTTTGCGATGACGGCCTTGGCCTCGGCGGGATCGAAGTCTCCCGCCACGACGAGGGACGCATTCGCGGGGACGTAGTAGCGATGGAAGAAGGCCTTCACGTCCTCGAGGCTCGCGGCCTGGAGGTCCTCGTGGCTGCCGATGACCGAGTGGGCGTAGGGGTGGCCGGGCGGATAGAGGACCGGCGGCAGGAGGACTTCCGCCTTCCCGTAGGGTCGGTTCTCGGTGTTCTGGCGGCGTTCGTTGCGGACGACCTCACGCTGTCGATCCACCTTCTCGCTCGTCATCGCGTCCGCGAGAGCATCGAGGCGATCGGCGTCGAGCCACAGGAGCGTGGGCAGGATCGAGCTCGGCCCCATCGAAAAGTAGTTCGTGCGATCGTTCGAGGTGGACGCGTTGTTGCTTCCGCCGGCGTTCTCCATGATCTCGTCGAACTGGCTCCCCGGCACCCGATTCGTCCCCATGAACATCAGGTGCTCGAACAGGTGAGCGAACCCGGTGCGCCCCGGCTCCTCGTCCTTCGAGCCGACCCCGAACCAGGTGTCGATGACGACCTTGGGCAGGGTGTGGTCTTCGTGCAGCGTCACGGTGAGTCCGTTCGGCAGCGTGTAGGTTTCGCATGGCACGACGATGGCCGTATCGGGAGCCCTTCCGTCGTTCGCTACGCCGGCCGTGGCGGGACGGCCCGAGGCCGGGGCTGCACAGGCGCTGGAGGAGAGGAGCGAGAGGGACAGGAAGAGAACGGGAGACTTCATCGTTGGATCGGGTAGGGGAGGGGGGCGCGGAGTCTACTCCCCTTCCGCCCATCCCCCGAGTCCGAATGGACCGGTCCAGGCGGGTGCCCTCGGCGATCCCGGCGAGGGCGGACGAGGAGTGCCCTCGTGCCTCGACCCCGGGAACGGATCACACAAGACCCGTACACTCTCCAGCATGCTTTTCCCCATCCTCCTCCTGCTCTCCTCGATCGCTCCCCAGGATTCCGCGCGCGCCCCGGCACAGCAGCAGACGCTCGACCAGGTCCTCGCCGATGAGGGGTTGCGCGTCGATCTCGAACGCGGCCTCGTCGGCATGCCCGCGAGCGTGCTGGTGCGCGAGGAGTTGCTCGAGTACGTGCTCGTGGGTCCCCGGGGCGCAACGCATGAGAGCCTGTTCCTCACGGACGTGAAGCCGAGCATCCTGAACACCGCCCTCTTGCTCCTCGGAGTCGAACCCGGACGCAACGCGACGATTCGGCGTTCCGAGTCCGAGGAGGAGGCAGCCTCCCGATTCGATGTCACGCCTCCGAGCGGAGACGGCTTCTTCCTCTACGCCGGATGGCGCGAGGGGGAGGAAACGTACTTCTTCCGGGTCGAGGACCTCGTGGCGAACCTCGAAACGCGGCGTACGTTGCCGCGCCATCGCTGGGTCTACCTGGGCTCGCGCTTTCGGGTTCCGCGAGGGAAGACCGAGGAGGTCTTCGTCGCCGACCTCGAGGAGAACCTGATCAGCCTGTGCTTCTTCTACGAGGGCAACACGCTGCTCACCGCACGGCCCCCGGAGTGCGAGATCCAGACGATCTGGATCGCGAATTCCTGGCTGGTGCCGCCCCGGGGCGAGCCGGTGGAGATCCTTTTCTCGCGCGAGCGCCTGGACAGGCTTCCCGATGGGTGGAGCGCTGCCCTGCCGGTCGTCGGGGCCGGCGAGGACGAGGATGCCGGCGACGAGTAACGGGGCGACGAGCGCGTTCGGTTCACCGAGCTGGCGCGAGCGCGACCCGCGCCGGGCGCCGGGTACGCCCCCCGCTTCCGTGGCCGGTGTCGTCGAGCGAACCTTCCTCGCCCTGTTCGCGGCGCGCGCTCTCGAGGCATGTCTGATCGGTGTCGGTGCGGGGTTCTGCGTGCTCGCCGCGCGCCTCATCGATGCGGCGAGTGACGCGCCCCAGCACGAGGCGGCGACCTGGGTCGTGGCGACCCTCGGCGGGTGCTTCGCGGGCGGGGCTTGGCTCGTCGCGAAGCGCATCAGCCGGCGCGATGTGGCTCGCGCCCTCGATCGCAGATTGCGCTTCCACGGGGCGCTTCTCACCGCGCTCGACACCGAGGGGGGTGGGGCGCCGATGGAGCGGCTCCTGCGCACGCGCGTCCTCGGGCGGCTGCGCCAGCGCGAGGCCATGCGCGCCCTTTTTCCACCGCTCTTCCTGCCGATCGCCGCTCCCCTTCTGGGCTTCGCGCTGTTCGCGCTCGTGCGGGAATCGGTCCACGTCCCGGACACCTCCGGGGCGCGGATCGCAGCGGCCGGAGGCGGTGTCGCCCTGGTCCTCGACGGAATCCTCGCACGGGACGAAGCGGGGGAAGAGGGGCTCGACCCGCGGGCGGCTCGGGCGCTGGATGAGATCGTGCGCAGGGCGCGCGATGTGGGAAGGCGCTTCGAGGCAGGGGTCGCCGACGAGGCGGAAGGGCGGGCGGAACTCGCCGAGCTGAAGGAGCGACTCGAGGCTCTGACGCGTCAGGTTGCAGCGGATCCGGGGCTGCGCGACGAGCTCGACCGAGCCGCCGGGTGGCTCGATGCGCTCGAGACGGAGCCCGGCAGGTCCGGGGGTGCCGGCGGGAAGGCCGCTACCACCGGGGCGGGTCCCTCCGGCCCGAAGGGTTTTTCCGGGGCCCCCGGCATGCCGGCGATGACGCGGCCCGCTCCCCGGGGCACAATGGCCGGCACGGACGCCGACGGGAGCCACGCCCCGACCGGGGGGACCGAGACGGGCACCGCGAGCGGGACGTTTTGGCCGCGCGAATACGATGGCGTCATCTCGGCCTGGTTGAGAGCGCTCTCCGAGGAACGCGAGTAGGCGCCGGGCGAAGGGCAGCGAAACATGAACGGCGAGAACGAACAGGAACGGTCGCACAGGCTCGGCGTGTGGCTCATCGGCGCGCGGGGCGCGATCTCCACCTGCGTGGCCTACGGCCTTGCAGGACTGCGCGACGGAATCGTCGAGCCGGTCGGGCTCGTGACCGAGAAGGAACCATTGCGCTCCCTCGGGATGAGGGCGTTCGAGGACTTCGTGCTCGGAGGGCACGAGATCGCGCGGACGGACCTGTCACGTTCGGCGGCTGAGCTCGCGCGCAACGGCGTTCTCCCGCGCGATCTCGTGGCGGCCGCGAGCGCGGACGCGGCCGCCTTCGAGGCGCGGATCCGCCCGGGCCTGCTCGATCTCGGCGAGGTGGGACGCGCCGAACTCGATCCCGAGAGCGCTGCGCTCGGGGGCGCGCCGATCCGCGAGCGCGTCGATCGCATCCGGGGCGATCTGGAAGCCTTCCGGGACGAGCACGACCTCGAGCGAGTGGTGGTCGTCTACCTCGCGAGCACCGAGCCGCTGCGAGAGCCCGCACCTTCCTGGGAGACCCTGGAGGCCTTCGAGGAAGCGATCGAGAGCGGCGAAGACCTGCCCGCCTCATGCCTGTACGCCTATGCGGCGTTCCGCGCGAAGGCTCCCTTCGTGAACTTCACCCCGAACCGCGGCGCGTCGATCCCTGCCCTGTGTGAGCTCGCCCTTGCCGAGGGAGTCCCGCACTGTGGAAACGACGGCAAGACCGGCGAGACGCTGATCAAGTCGGCGCTGGCTCCGATGTTCGCTGCGCGCGCGCTGAGAGTCCTCGCATGGCAGGGCTACAACATGCTCGGCAACGGCGACGGCGCGGCCCTCGCGGACCCATCGCGGCGCGCGACCAAGTGCGCCAGCAAGGACAAGGCGCTGCACGCGATCCTCGATGACGAGGACCTGCACACCGGCGTCGAGATCGATTTCGTGCCCTCGCTCCACGACTGGAAAACGGCGATGGACTTCGTCCACTTCGAGGGGTTTCTCGGCGCGAAGATGTCGCTGCAGTTCACCTGGAGCGGAAGCGATTCCGCACTCGCCGCCCCGTTGGTGGTCGACCTCGTTCGGCTGGCCGACCTGGCCGCGAGCCGCGGGGAGGTCGGGGGGATGGCGCACACCGCGTGCTTCTTCAAGAGCCCCCTGGACGGCGGAACCCACGATTTCCACGCCCAGTTTCGAGCCCTCATGGCCTACGCGGCGGCCCGCTGAGGTCGTCCCCCCCTGCATGCAGTTCCTACTCGATCCCGACGACCTCGCCCGCGAGGTCCGCCTCGCCCTCGACGAAGCCCGCTCCCGCGTCGCCGCATTCGTGGCGGCGTCCGACAACGGCGTGGAGACCCTGCGATCGTTCGATCGCATCGGCGCGCCCCTGAACCCGGTCTACGGCCAGGTGCAGCTCTTCTCGGCGGTCCATCCGGACAAGCGGATGCGCGACGTGTGCGAAGAGCTCGAGCGCGAAATATCGAGCTTCCGGACTTCCCTGCGACTCAATCGCGGGGTGTTCGATCGGCTGGTCGAGGTGGAACTCGGGAGCGACGCGGATCCCCTCGAGCGCAGGTTCCTGGAGCACACCCTGCGCGATTTCCGGCGAGCCGGCGTGGACCGCGACGAAAGCGTGCGCGAGGAGATTCGGAGGCTCGAGGAGGAGATCATCGAGGTCGGCCAGGAGTTCGACCGCAACATCGTGAAGGGGGCGCTAGAGCTCGTCCTCGAGGAAGGACACGCCGCGCTGGCCGGGGTTCCCGACGATTTTCTCGCGACCCATCCCGAGCGCGAGGATGGCTCGGTCGTGGTGACGACCGACGTGAACGACCGCGTCGCGATCCTGACCTATGCGGAGGACGAGGACGTGCGGCGGCGCTACTTTCAGGAGGTGGGCAAGCGTGCCTGCCCCGAGAACCTGGAGGTCCTTCCCAGGCTCCTCGACCTGCGCCACCGGCTCGCCCAGGTCCTCGGGTTCGATTCCTTCGCCGACTACATCGCCGGCGACAAGATGGCGAAGAGCGCCGAGGGGATCCGTTCGTTCCTCGAACGCGTCCGAGCGCTCGTCGAGGATGCGGCGGGGGAGGAGCACGGAGAGCTCCTCGCGGAGAAGCGCGCGCTCGGGACGGACGACGAGGTCGTCCGGGAGTACGACAGGGCCTTCCTGACGGAGCGACTCCGCAGGCGGAAGCATGCGTTCGACTCCCAGGCCGTTCGCCCGTACTTTCCGTTCGAATCCGTGAAGCGTGGGGTGCTCGAGACCAGCGAGCGCCTCTTCGGCGTCGAAATCGTCCCGAACCACGAGTTCGAGCTCTGGCACGATTCGGTGGAAGCCTTCGACGTCCTCGAGAACGGTGAGCCGATCGCGCGATTCTTCCTCGACATGCACCCGCGCGAGGACAAGTACAAGCACGCCGCGATGTTCGACCTGTGCGTCGGGGATGGGGAGGAACTGCCAGCAGCGATCCTCGTCTGCAACATGCCTCAGCCGACCGAGGACGATCCGGCGCTCCTCCTGCACGAGGACGTGACGACCATCTTCCACGAGTTCGGTCACCTGCTCCACCACCTGTTCGGGGGGAGGCAGAGATTCCTGGGTTTTTCCGGAATCGCGACCGAGTTCGACTTCGTGGAAGTTCCCAGCCAGCTCTTCGAGGAGTGGCCCTGGTACCCCGAGGTCCTCGCGACCTTCGCGCATCACTACGAGACCGGCGAGGCGATCCCGGCGGAGCTCATCGAGCGCATGCGCGAGGCAGAGAGCTGCGGTCGGGCCACCTGGGTCCTCGGCCAGCTCTACTTCGCATCTCTCTCCCTGAGCTTCTACGACCGCGACCCCACGGGCCTCGATACCGACGAGCACATGATCGAGCTCAAGCGGCGCATGCTTCCGACCCCCCACGAGCCCGGCACCCACTTCCAAGCGGCCTTCGGGCACCTCAACGGCTACTCCGCGCTCTACTACACCTACATGTGGTCCCTCGTCATCGTGAAGGATCTCCTTTCGGCCTTCGGGACCGACCGCATGGACGCCGCCACCGCGCGTCGCTACCGCGAGTGCATCCTCACCCCGGGGGGTGCGCGCGACGCGGAGGAGATGATCCGGGCCTTCCTCGGGCGGGAAGGTTCCTTCGACGCGTTCGAGCGCTGGGTTACCGGCTGATTGCTTCCGCGCCTTCGCTCG
>DRLC01000042.1 GCA_011053145.1 Planctomycetota bacterium
GGACGGAGAACTCGGCTGTGGGGTGCGCGAGGGCGTACTCGAGGAGGGCGAGCTGGCGGTCGTTCAGGGTAGCCTCGATTTCGTGCTTCGAGCGCAGCCAGGCGGCGGTGCGGACTCGGGACTCCAAGAAGCTGACGAACCTGGCGAGCTCCGCCTCGATGCAGCGGAGCTGGTCGCGGACGAAGTAGGTGAGGTCCCCCTGGTCGGTCTGGACGTAGCGGAAGGAGCGGTAGTAGCTCTCGCGGGACCTGTGGATCGCGCGGGAGATCGAGAGGAAGCGGAACCAGGGGAAGCCCGCGCGTAGGACGGCCCACTGGAACAGGGCGCGAGCGGTACGGCCGTTTCCGTCGACGAAGGGGTGGTCGTAGGCGAGCTGGTGGTGGAGGAGGATCGCCCTGGTGATCGGGTGGATGAACTCGTCGTCCGCATTGGTGGCGTTCGCGAAGGCGCACAGACGGTCCATTCGTTCGGCGAGTTCCGAGGCAGGCGGTGGTTCGTAGAGAACTTCCCTCGAAGAACTGTCGCTGATCACGACGGAGTCGTCCCCCCGGAAACGACCCTGGTCTGCCACGTCCTCGAGCGTCCCATCGGTGAGCGTCGCGTGGATCTCCCGGATGAAGTCTGGACGCAAGGGCTCCTCCAGGCGTTCTCGGAGGAGCTCGACGGTCCGGTACACGTTCAGGACCATGCGCTCCGACTTGTCCCTGGGTTCCCTCTGCGTGCGCAGGAGTTCCCTGGCCTGGCGCTGCGTCGTTACGGCCCCCTCGATCGCGCTGGAAAAGTAAGCCTCTTCAAACGCGGCCATGATGCGGTAGGTGTCGTCCACACGCGTGAAGACGGCCGTCGGCTTCCCCCAGCCCGCGGTGGCATCCTCGAGCCGCAAGAGTTCTCGTACGACCGACCACAGCTCCGTCGGCTGCCCGAGGCGTTGGAGCGCCGCGCGGTAGGGGGAAGACTCCACGAGGGTGAACGGCCGTCCATCCTTCTGGAGCAGGTCGGGCAGAGGGCGGCCCTGGAAATCGCGGCGAACCCGAACGACGGTCCAGATCTCCTCCGGGGTCCATCCAGGAGGACACGGGCGATGGCGCAACTTGTCCCAGTGCAAGTACCCCTTGGGCCCATCGGCTGCGCGGACCGCCTCCCTCACAGCCTCGAGACCGGGGTCGGCCTCCCCGCTCCAGTGCGGGGACAGGAGCAGCGGGGCCTTCCCTGCGACCTCGACAATGCCCTCCGGAGTGATCTGGGGGGGGACTGCGGTTCGACGGCCCATAGATCATTCCTCTCTCGACCACCCCTATTATTCGGCCAATAATAGGAGAGAGCAAGAGAGGAATAATTCAGGCCCCAGAGACCTCGAGCCCGAACACGGCCTACATCAGTCCCGCTTGCGCCACGCCCACGATTCGGGGATGCGTGGGCGAGGCGATGAGCGGATCACCCTGGCCTTCTCCTGTTCGGACGGCATGGGAAAACGCTTCCCTGTGCCGGGTGTGTGACCCGGGCCCCGGGCCCCTCCACTGCCCCCCATCGCTCCCCACCTTCCCAGGGACGGGCCGCATCGTGACCTGTCGTCCCTGGGAGAGGTTGCTGGCTTGACCGAGCGGAGGAGGCCGCTTCTACTCGCTCCTTTGCCCCAGGATTCCCATGCCCACCCGCACCGAGGAGCACGGAGACGATCTCTTCTCGCAGTCCATGACCTCGCAACCAGCAACGGAGCATCTCTCGGACGTCGGCGCAGGGACGGAGGGGGGCCCGCCGATCGAAGAGCGCCTCGCCTCTCTGCAGGCGGAATGGAAGAGGGAGGCCAAGGCGCTCGGGAAGCTCGCGAGCGCGGTCGGACCCCTGACCCGGGCGGGGCTCTTTCCGCAGCTCAAGAAGGTCCGGGGCACGCTGGCGAAGGTGCGCAAGAAGGTGGAGGGGATCGAGGGGGTCGAGGAAAAGGCCCGTGTGTTCCTCGAGGAGGCGGAGCGAGAGCTGGAGCGGCGGCGCGAGGCACTCGAGAAGCGCTTCGCGCCCGAACTTCGTGCCGCGTGCGAGGCGGCGCGGCTCGAACTCCACGTGGTCCGGCGCGAGGGTCCGCTCGAACTTCGAATTCCCCCCTTCGCGGTCGTGATCGATCGCGCCAAGGGAAGCGCCGAGATCCACTTCGCGCGCCTGGCGATCCTGAAGACCGCCGCGGATCCCGAATCGATCCTCGAAGCCCACCGCAAGGCGCTGGGTCTGATGAGGAAGGGATTCGAACCGGCGGCTTTCTTCGACGCCTGTTTCTCCGCCTGGAACTGCGCCCGGGCGGATGGTCCCGCGGGTTCGAGTCGCGCGTCGGGAGGAGCCGAACGCGTCGAGATCCAGTCCTTCCTGCCCCACCTCGCACTCCAACTGCAACCGCGCTCGTTCCGGATCGAGCCGAGCGCGAAGAACTTCCGCCCCTACTCCCGCTCGCGCTTCGCGTTCGACCTGATGCAGCTCCGTGGGGCGGGGATGCTCACGCGCAATGGAGCTCGCTTGAACCTCGGCGTCGCGAGCGGCACGAGCGCGTCGAAGAAAAACCGCGCCCTGTTCGTCGAGGACGAAATGGGACGGGGCGAATACAAGCTGACCGTCTACTTCACGCGCACGGAGACCTGATCGATGCCCCTTGCCGACGATCTCACCCCGGACCTCGCTCGCCACATTCTCGACCGCATGGGCTCGACCGGCCAGCCGCCCGAGCGCGGGGCTCGCCACGTCAACGTCGCCACGAACGCGATCCTCGATGTGCTGCGCGAGGAATACCTCCTGCAGATGAAGGAGTCGGGCCGCAACTCGACCTTCAAACTGGTCCAGGCCCCATTCGGCGGCGGCAAGACGCAATTCCTGCACTGCCTGCGTGAACTCGCGTGGTCCGAAGGATTCTGCACGAGCCTCGTCGGACTGTCCCCGAAGGAGTGCCCCTTCGATCGCCCCGTCAACATCTACAAGGAGGTCGCGCGGCGCATCGAGCTTCCGGTCGAGGAGATCGACGTCGAGCCGAACCAGGGCCTCGATCGCGTCCTCGCGCAGATCGCCCGGGCACGGGCTGCACAGGTCGGTGTCGACGGATTCACCGAGTGGCTGAGGAGCGAATTCGCGATCGCCCCGGTGGAGAGTCGATCGTTCCATCGAGCGGTCCACCGCTACCTCGAGGCGATCGTGCAGGGCGACCCGGATGGGGAGTTCCTCCTCGCCGACTACCTGCTCGGCGAGCCGGTCGGCCGCCAGGAAACCGCCACCTACCACCTGCGGGAGGTCCTGGACGACACCTGCGCGTTCCGCTGGCTTCGCAGCCTGACCCAATGCTTGGCCGCCCTCGAACTCCCCGGGGTCGTCCTGATGTTCGACGAGATGGACCGCAACATCAGCCTGAGCGCGAAACGCCGACGTGAGATCGGCGACAACCTGCGCCAGATGATCGACTACTGCGGCCAGTCCATGCTCCCCGGTGTGATCTGGTGCTACGCCGTCCCGCCCGAGTTCATGGAGACGATCGTCCCCGAGTACCCCGCTCTCGCGCAACGCCTCAAAGGGGCGGGCCCGTTCTCGCGCACGAGCCCCCTCCAGCCCTTGATCGACCTCGACCACCTCCCGCTCGGGGCGACCGAACTCCTCGTCGCGATCGGCCGGCGTCTGCTCGAGCTCACCCAGCTCGCCTACGGGGAGCCGTTGGATCCGGCGATCCAGGAGGCGAACGTCGCCGAACTCGCGCGCGAACTCGGCGAGCGCCAGTTCGAAACCGGCACCCGGCGCACCTTCGTCAAGGCCGCCGTCTCGATGCTCGAAGCGCAGCGACGCGAGGGGGAGAGCGTGCTCTCGGAAACCCGGGTCCGCGAGCTTGCCGGCACCTCGCTCAGCGCCGGCCCCGACCTGATGCCTGGGGAGACGGAGTTCTAGGC
This sequence comes from Planctomycetota bacterium, assembly GCA_011053145.1. GTDB lineage: Bacteria > Planctomycetota > UBA1135 > UBA1135 > DRLC01. The sequence continues at coordinate 3,909 of DRLC01000042.1, forward strand.
TTGGGCTTCCACCGAGGCGACCGTGTCCGCCACCCGCAGTGGGGGCTCGGGACGGTGCTCGCAAGACGTGTGCTCGAGCGCGTGCGGGTGCGCTTCGACACCCTTGCACTCCCGAAGACCGTGGGCGAAGCCGACCTCACGACAGAGCATGGCGTCCCCGTGGCGCAGGGGACCGCGACTCTAGAGACGGCGCGGCAGCGCTCCGCGAGAATCGAGACGGACTTCCCCGTGCCTCCCGCAACGCTTCGACGCACCTTGGCGGAGGCCGGGGTTCGCCGGGTGGCCCGGGTTCCTTCGGGGGTGCACTCCTCGACGGCGCCGCTCGCAGCCGCCGACGCCTGGCAGACCCTCGAGGCCCTCCGCCTAGGAGTCGTGCCCGCGCGCGGAGTGCGCCAGTACACCGTCGCCCGGGAACAGGAACTCCACGGCTTCGAAGACCTCCTCACACGCGGCCGAGGATGCCGCGTGCTCTGGGGCGACTACGGAAGCGGCAAGACGCACATGCTCGAGGCAACC
>DRLC01000043.1 GCA_011053145.1 Planctomycetota bacterium
GGAGGGGCGCGTCGAGGAGACCGACTCGGAGGAGGCCGAGTCCCCCGACGACGCGCCTACTCCCCGCTCCGCGCCTTCGATCAGGCCCGCCGCGAAGCCCGAGACGCACGACTTCGCACAGGCTCCCGAGGGAGGGCGAACCGTGCTCCTCGTCGAAGACGAATCAGGCGTGCGTTCGGTGCTCCGCGAACTCCTCGGAGGCCGCGGGTACAACGTGCTCGAGGCGAGCAACGGCCGTGAGGCGCTTCAGCTCCTCGACGGAGATTCCCCGCCCGATCTCCTGCTGACCGACGTCCTCATGCCGGGAATCTCGGTCGGAGATCTCGTCCAGGGCGTTCGGGAGCGCTCCCCCACCACGAAGATCCTGTTCATGACCGGTCACGCGGGAAGCCATCTCGCCGGCGAGGGGCTGCGCGATATCCCGGTGCTCGAGAAACCGTTCACCCGCCGGACCCTGACCGCGAAGATCGAAGAGGTCTTCGCGCAGCCCTGACCGTCAGTGTCCTCGGCGACGGCGCTGGATCTCGATCCCGCGCTGAACGTCGTCCCAGGTGCAGCAGCCGAGGTCCACGAGAGCCTCCCCCATCCGCATCCCGGTGACCCGCTGGCTCGCGAGTGCCTTCTGAACGTCCTCCTCGGTCACAAGGCCGCACTCCGCCATGACCTCTCCCAGGAGACAGTCCGACACGAGTCGCAGACCGCCGCCCCCCTTGGACTCGCCTCCGAACTTGGGCTTGGAGAGTTCCAGCTTGTTCGCCGAGGCGGGCTCCGGATTCAGACTGCTCCCCCCCACGGCCGCGGGAACACGGCGCTCGGCGATCCCCTCGACGAGACGACGGCACTCGTCTTGGTACGCGAGGGCCGTCTCCACTTGGTGCTGGGTCGCGGCGCCGATTCGCACGAGGCACTCCCCAAAGGGGAGGCCGGAGTTGCGCTTGAACTCGAGCGCAGCATCGATGTCCGCCTCCCGGATCATCCCGCGCCGCAGCATGATCTCTCCGAGCAGCATCTGGCCGATCTTCTCGCCGTCCCCGGCCGCATGCCCTCCGACGACGAGCCCGCGGCCGGGCTGCATCTCTACGTTGGTATGATCCCGCAGGCGACGCTGGGCTTCGTTCACGAGTTCGGCGACCACACCGCTGATCTCACCTCCTCCGACCGACCCCATCCGCGTCAGGTACGTCATCAGCAGGAGGGCGCCGTCGAGCAGCTCACAGGCCTCGCGCTGCGATCCCCGATCCACGCCGCGGAGAATATCGGTCAGGCGGTCGAGGATCTGGCGCTGCTCGGTCTCGTCGGTGGGATCCGAGCAGGCGATCCGCCGCGAAAGCGCGGTCAACTGAAGCTTCGGCATGGGAGGGTGGCCGGGGAAACGGGGTACGTCCCTTCCGATCGACACAAAGCACGGCCGAGCTTGAGCGGTCCCCCGGCGCTGGACGCGGGGCTTCCGCGAGGCGCGATCGGGGGCGATTCCGGCCCCATGTCCCCTTCCCTCCCCCTCGCCCGTCACCGGCCCTGTGCTAGCCTCTCACCCCCGATGGCACCGAGACCCGCCCCCACCACCCCACGCCGCCCCTCCCTGGCCGCCGCGCTCCTCCTCGGCCTCCTCACCGGGGCGTGCTCCCGAGCCTCCGATCCCACCTGGATCAGCCTCTCCCGCGGCTTCCACCCCACCCCCGCCGTCGAGGTCGCCGGCCACTGGGCCGCGGGCCCAGCCGATCGGATCCTTCCGGCCGAGGATCCCGCCGATGCATGGATCGAGCGCACCCTCACCCCGGAGGACTGGCGCGCGGGAGACGAACCCGGTGTGTTCGAGGCCGCTCGCCCCCGGGACGGCGCCTTCCGCCACCGAAGCGACGGCCAGACCCGCCTCGTGTTCGGGGAGGAGGTGCTCACACGCCGCCACGCGGAAGGCCCCCCCCAGCCCGGCGAATACACCGTCGATGCCGATCGCATCCGGGTCGCTCCTGTGGACGGCGGCGCCCCCGGTCCGTCTCGCTTCGCGGTTCGCATCACGAGCGGAAGGGAGCGCAACGGGAAATGGCACATGCGCGGCAACGGCTCCCTCGGAGCTGCCATTCCGGTCTGGAGCGGGTCGAGCGAGACGATCACGACGGCGATTCCCGAGGGGTCGCAGCTCCTCTTCGTGACGAACTGGTCGGCCGGGACGGAGGACGGCGCCTCGCCGCCGCGCTTTCGGGTTCTGCTGGACGACGAACCCATCTTCGACGCCGAGGACGACTCCCTCCAGGGCTTCCGTCGGATCGACCTCCCGCCTGGGGGAGCGGATGCCGCTCGCCTGACCTTCGAGGTCAGCGGACCGCCCGGCCTCGGCCTGTTCCTCGACCCCGAACTCGCTCCGGTCGAGCACGGGAGCTACCGCGGCCGACCCTGGGGCGAACAGCGCCCCGACCTGATCCTGTTCCTCGCCGACACCTTCCGGGCCGACAACCTCGCGGTATATGGGGGCGAGCAGGGCCTGACGCCGAACCTCGATCGCTTCGCATCGGAGTCCGTTCGCTTCCTGGCCGCGCGGTCGACGTCCTCCTGGACCCTCCCGTCGATCGCTTCGATCCTGACGGGACTGCACCCCGGCCAGCACGGCGCGACCGACAAGGACCTCGCCCTCCCCGATTCGATCGAGACGCTCGCCGAGTCCCTCGCGGCGAGCGGGTATCGCACCGGCGCGATCACGGACGGCGGCTTCTTCTCCCAGGGGTTCGGGCTCGATCAAGGCTTCTCCTGGTTCAGGGAAACCTCCTTCCCCGGATGGAACGTCCGCACGACCCTGGCCGACGCAGCCGCCTTCCTCGACCGTGACGACGGGCGACCCGTGTTCCTGCTCGTGCACACCTACCGCGTCCACGCCCCGTATCGCGTCGGACCGCAGGAAGACCACTCGACGTGGAATGAACTCATGAAGCGGGGCTACCGCGCGCTCGCCGAACGCGGCAACACGCGTCACGCACGCGAGGCGACGCTGCTCTCCCTCGCCGACCCGATGCGCGAGCTCTACCACGAAGGAGTCCGTGACCTCGACGCGGCCTTCGGCGACTTCCGCTCCGACCTCGAGCGCCGAGGGCTCTTCGACCGCGCCCATATCCTGTTCACGTCGGACCATGGCGAAGCCTTCGGAGAACACGGCGACATGGAGCACGGCAAGGACCTCTGGGATGTAAAGGTGCGCGTCCCGCTGCTCCTGCACGGCCCCGGGATCGAACCGGCGGACATCACCTCGAGTGTCTCGCTCCTCGACATCACTGCGACGCTGGCGCCGCTCGCGGGCGTCGCCGATCCAGGTCACGGCGGGACGAGCCTACTCGCCGCGGACGGCGATCGCGCGTCGTACTCTTGGCTCCTCGAGTCGACGCGCAAGGAACTCGCGCTGGCTCTCGGGACTCGCAAGGTCTTTTGCCTCCCGACCGCCGAGGCGCTCTCCCGAGGTGAGGTCGAGCGCGCTTTCCGGCTCGACGAGGATCCCGGGGAGGAAAACGACCTCGTCGGCGAACCCTGGGCGAGTGAGCTCCTGCGTTCGGAGGCCGAACACGGCGTGGACTACCTCACGCCGCGCGCCGAGGCGCATTCCCTCGGCGCCGCCGCGCGCGAGCGCGCGGACCTGCGCCAGATCGGGTACGGCGGGGAATGAAGAACACTCGCCCCGGTGCTCACAGCTCGAACTCGCGCACGACATCCCGCACCTTCTCGCCAACGTAGCTCACGCTCGCGGTGCCCGATCCCCGGACGATCCAGCGAACGCGCAGCTTCGCGCGCGACCCGATCCCCGCATCCCGCACGAGGCGCGCCGGATCGAAGTCCTGGAGCTGGATCTCCTCGGGTCGGAAGCGGCTCGACCGAAAGCCTCCGGCCAGGACCTCGATCCCCTCCCCTTCGAGAAGGACGAGGTCGGGCTCTCCGATGTGGCGGTCGACCGCGAGCTGCATGCGGGTCGGGATCAGATGCTCGTTGCGGATCACGACGTCGATCGCCCGCAGCTCATCCCCGAGTTCGGTGACGCTCGGCTCTTCGATCACGACGCGCGGCATCGCTTCCGCGTGGCGGATGCAGAACGCGGCGTTCCTGTGCAGCATCTCCTCGATCAGGAAGGTCGGGGGCACACGTCCGACATCCTTGCGGAAGCCGCCGATTTCGATCTCCCCGTACAGCGGGTGCTCGTACGGATGCCAGTCGACGAAGCCCGCTCCCATCAGGAGGTTGTCATCGAACCAATGCCGGCGATCCTCCACGCCGTCCAACTTCCCGTCGGGGCTCATGCGCGGCTCCGTCCACAGCTCATTCGTGAAACTCAGGATGCCGAGACGCTCGTAGGTCCAGTTCACGAAGCCCCCGAAGACCGAATAAAGATCCTTCCAGATCACCATGTAGCGGTAGAACGGCAGCATCTTCTCGCCGTCCTTTCCCAGGGCGTCGTACACGGCCACGTCCCGGCGCGGGTAGGAACCGAAGGCCTCCGCCCCCGGGCCGCGCAGGATCATCCCGCCCGCGTTGTGGTAGGACTGCACCGCCGCAACGTTCGGGTGGTCGAGGAGGAAGCGCGCAATGCACCGGGCCTCGGGCCAGTAGAGCGGGTACGGACCCGCGCCGTACTGCACGTGGTCGGGCATCCAGAGCGCGGGCCAGGCCCGGTTCATGTCGTACCCGCCGACGCCGTCCTCGTTGACGCGTCCGTCCCCGTCGTTGTCGATCCCCTCCTGCCCGAGCAGGATCCAATCACCGCGGATGCCTCGGTCATTGGGCGGGACACGCTCCATCACCCGGGGATCGTCCGGGTTCAGGCGCCAGTCCCCCTCGCCGGGAACGTACTTGCGCATCTGCGTGATGCTCCCATCGCCGTCGAGATCGTCGGGGCCATCCTCGTCGAAGAGCCCATCGCGGTCTCGGTCGAGGGGCATCACGCCCGAGCGCGAGGAGTGTGGATTGTGGGCCTTCTCGAACCAGTTCGCGCGCCCATCCGGGTTGACCGTCGGCAGGAGGTAGAACGCGGTCGAATCCAGGAGGTCGGTGATGCGCTCGTTCGTGCCGTAGTTCTCGAGCAGGTACCAGGCGAGGTAGAGCACGCCCTCGCCGCCCTGCACTTCGTTGCCGTGCACATTGCCGTCCACCCACATCGCGGGCTTCTCCCGATCCGCGCCCGTCCCCGGCGCGTTCAGCGTGTAGACGCGCATCTCGCGGTTCTCGACGCTGTGTCCGATGACCTGCATCGAGAGGAAGTCCGGGTAGGCCGCGACGAGCCGGTCGAAGTGCGCGTAGAGCTCCTCTCCGGGATAGAGACGGTTGAAGGGGATCTCGACGCGCGGCGCGCGGCCCGCGGGGAGCCCTGGGAAGCCCGCGGTCGAGCCGGGGCCCGTCTGTTGCGCGAAGTGGGCGCTGGTTCCGAGGAGGAGAACGAGGAGGCAAGAGAGGGAGAGCTTCATTGGTTTTCCTCCGCGGTGCGCATGTCGCTTCCGGCGTGGTCGCTGTCCAGGGTCACGGCGATCTCCATCCCCTCCGGTCCGCGGACGAGCGCGGTGTACTCGAAGCGCCCCCCCGAACCGGAAAGGTCCTCGATCAGGACCTGGCGTTTGCCTGCCACGAGCCCTCCGGCCTCCGGCAAGAGGAGCTTCAGCCGGGCGGGACGCGTGGTGCGCGTCCGCCGCCCGGAACGGGAGAGGAGCGGCAGGAAGCCTGAGTTCTCGATGACCGCACGCACCTCGAAGAGGCCATCGCCGACACGCTCCCTGGTGCACTCGACGATCTTCGCGCGCGCCGGGAGCGACCCGAGGGTCGTGAACCACGCGAAGTGGTCCCGCGCGATCTTCGCGCCCTCCTCGGCGGGCGGCTCGACGCGCGCGAAGGGGGCGAAGCCCCCGATCTCGACCTCGCCCAGCTCGGGGTGGTCGAACGGGGTCCAGGGAACGAAGCGCCAGGCCTCGCCCTCGTGGGCATCGACCCAGAGAAGGCGCTTGGCGTCCTCGGACGGCTTGCGCTCGGGTTCAGCCTGCTCTTCCTGGGGGTCCTCGCCTTCCGCCTTCTCGTCCGCGCCGTCGGCCTCGTCCTTGCTCGCCTCCCCGAAGGGAAGCTCCCAGAGATCGGCGCAGAGCACGAAGAGCCCGCGGTGTTCGTAGCACCAGCGCCCGAAGGTGCCGGCGTCGTCGTCTTCCCCCTCGGTTTCGTTGCCGACCGCCCGGCGGTAGCGCCGCGCGATCTCCTTCAGGTAACCGGCGTCCGACTCGAGCCACCCCGCCGGGGGGATGCGCTGCTTCGCCTTCGCATCGTCGGCGACGCTCTTGGGATCCTCGACGAGGTTCCCGGGACCGTCGTAGATCACGACCAAGGAGAGGTTCGGGCGCGCGAGCACGAACTCGCACAGCGCACGCGCCTCGGGATCGTCCGTGGCGAAGAGTCCGGCGGCGGCCTCGCCTTCCTGCCAGCCGGCCGGGAAGTTGCGATCCACGCGCCCATCGTGGGGCTGGTCCTCCCCGAAGCGTTCGTCTCCGTCGCGATCCCGCGACTCGGGATAGAGCGCGAAGGTGCCGTGCTCTCCCTTCGCGGGGTCCGCCTTCACGAGGGCACGGGGGTCGTTCGGATCCGGGATCCACTCCCCGTCCGGATCGGGGACGCGCATCATCGTGACCAGGCCGTCGCCGTTGAGATCCGCGGGCGGGTCTTCCCCCTGCCGCCCGTCTCGGTCGTCATCGACGCCCACGCCCGATGCGAGGTGCTCCGCGCGCGGTTCGAGAAAGCGCGCCTCGGCCGCATCGGGGTTCGCTCTCGGCACGACCCAGACAACGTTCGCGTCCAGGAGCATGCGGACGGACTCGGAGTCGGCGTAGCCCTCGAGCAGGCGCCGGGCGTGGTCCAGCGCGACGGCGCTCGCAAAGACGCGCGTCCCCTCGAGATTCGCCACCAAGAGGATCCCGGGAACGTCCCGGGGCTCGTCGACCGCGGTGATCCGAAGGGCCTCGATGGCCCTACCCGCGCGCGATGTGCCCACCAGTTCGAGGCGCGCGAGATCCGGGTGGGCCGCGGCGAGTTCGGCCATCGACTCGCGGAGAGCCGCGTGCTCGCGAAGGGAAAGGGGATCGTCGTCGTTGGCCAGGGAGACCCTGGGGGGCGCGGGGACGGACAGGAGCGCAGCCAGTCCCAAACCGGCAGCGAAGAGGGAACTCGACATCGTGTCCTCAGGGGTTCGGTGAGGAGCGCGCTTCGACGCGGGCCGGCGACTCGCTCTCCGGCCCCGGCGCGCCCCGGGGCAGAGGAGGAGAACCACCGGAAGGAGAATCCGCAAGCCGCACGACGCCGCATCGGCCACGTGCGACCCAACTCGAACGCTCGCGCCTCCCAGGGCCCCGTCAGGGGCCGAAGACTGAGCTCGGAGGCCTCACCCTTCCCTCGTCTCGCCCCGCTCCGGATCGAGGATGGACCCCTCGGGTGGGGTCGGCGGACTCTCCCCCGCGCTTTCCTCGACGGCAGATTCCACGGGCCCGTCCCCGAGGCCCGGCTCGGCCTCCCCGTCGACATCCACCCCTAGGGTGCCTTCCTTGCGCATCTTCTTGCGCAGCGCCTTCTCTTCCTTCTTACGCCGCTTGTCGCGCTCTCGCTGCCGCTTGTTGCCTTCGGGCTTGCCTCGTCTCGCCATCCGTTCCTCCGGGATTGATTCCTGTGGGGTCGTCCTCTTCTCCGATCGCGGCCGGCGGCAGCGATCACGCAAGCGGCCTCGGCATCGCGAAGATGCCGAGGCCGCTCGATTCAATCACGGCGTGCGGAGCGCGAAATGCGCTCCAACGGATCGAACCCTGGAACGAGGCCGGGTTGGGCCGGTCGTGTTTCGCTCGTGGGAGAATCCGTCTTCACCGGCGTCGCCTAGTAGCGACCGCCACCGCCGCCGCCACGCTTCGGGCGTTCCTGGGCCACGTTCACACGCAGCTCACGGCCTTCGAGGTTCATGCCGTCCATCGACTCGATGGCGGCCTGGGCTTCGGCTTCGGAGTTGAACTCCGCGAAAGCGAAGCCACGGGGACGGCCGGTCTCACGATCCATGACCATGTGCAGGTCCCGGAGGGTGCGACCGTCTTCGGTGAGAACGGACTGGAGGGTCTCCTCGGTGGTGTCCCAGGAGAGGTTTCCAATGTAGAGGCGAGTAGCCATGTCAGTGTCTTCCTTTGTCTAGTGCCCTAAGTCGCCATCCAGACATCGGAAGGAGAGAGTCGGGTCATCGGTTCAGAAAATGGTTGTGCGTCGATCCAGATGATCGGCGCGCTTGCTCCGCATCCCGGTTGTCCCTCTCGCAGAGGGAACTCCATGGGGATGGCGGTGCTCGTCACTTCGCGGACCTTCCCGGCCTCGAGTTCTCTCGCCACGGATGCCCAACAGGCAACGGGCGCTGAAAGGGGCAACGAGGCTCGGCTCGGTGCCGCAAGTGTCGGGAGAGAATCGATCGGTCTACGCGGAAGGTCGGCGGGTCGGGGCGCTCGCGGCGCAAACCCGACGGGTCGAGGCCCGGGAGCCTAGCGACCTTTGCACTCAATCGGCCGGGAATCCGAGAAAAAGGCACGAATTCCCCAGATCGGAGCAAGAACGTCTCTTTTTGGAGAAATGCGCAGACCTTCGCTCGGCGACCGATGCGCAAATGTGAGAGGATCCGCTCCATGCAGATCACCAAGAACGCAGTGGCATCGATCGAGTACGAGCTGACGGACGACGAAGGCAACGTGATCGATTCCTCGAAGGGCCGCGAGCCGCTCACATTCCTCTTCGGCGTCGGAGGGCTCATCCCCGGGCTCGAGGCCGAACTCGAAGGCAAGGCGGCCGGCGATGCCTTCAAGGTCCGAATCGCTCCCGAAGACGCCTACGGTGAGCGCCATGAGGAAATGATGGCGGATGTGCCGCGATCCCAGTTCCCCGCGGACGCGGACATCCAGCCCGGAATGCAGTTCCAGGCCAGCGGCCCGCAGGGATCCCAGGTCATCACCGTCGTCGGCGTCGAAGCCGACACCGTGCGTGTCGATGGAAACCACCCGCTCGCGGGCGTGCACCTGAACTTCGACGTCAAGGTCGTCGACGTGCGTGAAGCGAACGCCGAGGAGCTCGAGCACGGTCACGTGCACGGCCCCGGCGGGCACGGGCACTGAACCGAGCTACTCCGGCACGACCCCGCTCGTCCCGTCGCTCTCGACGCAGGCGCGGATCTCCTCCGCGTCGAAGAGGGGTCCATGGTCGATGCCCGGACACCCCTCGGCGGCCCGGGCCCAGTGCCCTTCGCTCGCAACGTTCGCTCGCCAGAAGGGCCAGGTCCTGCACTGCCGGGGCCGCACGGGATAGATCAGGCAGCCCACCTGCTCCCGCCAAAACACGCACGCATTGCCGGAACGCTCGCGCAGTGCGACACCGCCGCTCGACAGGCGGTGGGTGTAGAGATCCCGGAAGACCGCTTCCTCGAGCCCCGCGTGGCCCGCCATGCGCGCCACCTCATCGTCGCTCGCCCGCACGATGCCAGGTTCGCCGGTGCAGCAGTTCCCGCAGCCGGTGCATGCGAAGCGGAGGCCGTCGGCGTACCAGGGATCCTCGTCTCGATCGTTCACGGGCCCCTTCTACACGGACCCGCTCCCCGGCGCTACTCCTCGACGGACGACGGAACGTCCTTCGCTTCGCCTGGCAGCGGAGCAGTCGTGGTCGCGTGGGCGAGAACTCGGCGGCAGGCACGCACGAGGCCGCCCTGGTCGAGAGGCTTGGTCGCATAGTCGTCACAGCCCGCCTCCATGCACTTCTCGCGATCCCCCACCATCGCGTGGGCGGTAAGCGCGATGATCGGGCGCGAGTAGCCCGAGGCGCGGAGTCGCCGCGTCGCTTCATAGCCGTCGAGAACGGGCATCTGCATGTCCATGACGACGATATCGAAGGGCTCGCCCCTCTCCTCGGCTTCGCGCACGGACTCGAGGGCTTCCGCCCCGTTCCCGACCACGTGCACATCGGCTCCGGCTCGCCGCAGGAAGGCCTTGATCAGGGTCTGGTTGAACTTGACGTCCTCGGCGACGAGCACCCGGCCCTCGAGGCGCACCGGCCCCTCTTCGAGCTCCTTCGGATGTTCCTCGGTCGGTCCGCGCTCGAGCGAGCACTCGGCCTCATCGTATTCCCGCATCATCACGGGACCGAGCTGCCCCGCGTAGAGGTCCAGGGTGAAGACGCTTCCCCCTTCCTCGCGGCGCGCAACCTTGATTCCTCCCCCGAGCAGGACAGCGAGGCGGCCGGCGATCGTGAGGCCGAGCCCGGTCCCCCCGTACCGCCGCGTGAGCGACCCATCCACTTGGGAGAAGGGATCGAAGATCGTCGACTCGAAGTTCTCCGGAACACCGATGCCGGAGTCCTCGACCGACACCTTGAGGTAACGGTGCTCGGCGCCCGTGCACGGGTCCAGTTCCAGCACCACGCGCACGAAACCCTCCTCGGTGAACTTGATCGCGTTCCCGATCAGATTCATCAGGATCTGCCGGAGGCGGACACGATCACTTTCGATGACCTCGGGAATCGCGCCTTCGACGCGTAGTTCGAACTCGAGATCCTTCTCCGCGGCCTGGGGCCGCATCAGGCGCATGACCTCGTGGACCACCTCGAAGGGTGAGAGGTCGGTGCGGTTGATCACCAGGCGAGAAGCTTCGATCTGCGAGACATCCAGGATGTCGTTGAGGATCGCGAGCAGATGGTCCCCGCTCCTCTTGATCGTCTGGCCGTAGCGCTCCCGCTCCTCCTGGGTCGCTCCCGGGTCGCAGAGCAGGCTCAGGTAACCGAGCATCGCGTTCATCGGCGTGCGGATCTCGTGGCTGACGTTCGCGAGGAACTCGGACTTGGCGCGGTTGGCCGAATCCGCGCGCACGTTCGCCTCCTCGAGCTCGGCGATCTTCGCCTGGATCGCGCGGCTCATGTTCCACTTCTCTGTCAGCGCACCCGCGAGCTGGCGAACCTCGACCGGATCGAACGGCTTCTTCAGGATCAGGAGGCGGTCGGAGTGTCCGAGGGAATCGATGATTTCGTCGAACGAGTAGTCGGAGTAGGCCGTGCAGATCACCACCTGCAGATCCGGGTCGATGTTCCAGAGCTCCCGAATCGCCTGCACCCCATCGATTCCGGGGGGCATGCGGACGTCCACGAACGCGAGAGCGAAGGGGGCTCCGGCTTCCACCGCACTGCGCAGCAGGGCGACTCCCTCTTCCCCCTGCGAGGCGGTGGTCAACTCGAATTCGATTCCGCTCGAAGCGTCCTCGTCCTCGCCGCCGAAAAAGGCGTTCTTCGCGTCTCCGAAGCCCGTATCAGAGCCCGACGCCGCGGGACAGAGGATCTTGCGGAAGTCTTCGCGGATGGACTCTTGGTCGTCGAGCACCAGGATCCGGCGGTTCATGGGAGAGGTCATGGGACTTCAGGCAGCGTGTGCGGGCTGCTGGCATTCGAGGGGAAGGTCGATCGTGAATGTGGCGCCTTGTCCGAGGCCGTCGCTCTCGACGCGCAGTGTGGCGTCCATTTCCACGGCCGCGTTCGCGGACACGTGGAGTCCGAAGCCGTGTCCGTCCGGCTTCGTGCTGAATCCGTGACGGAACACGTTGGTCAGGTCCTCGGGGGCGATGCCGCATCCGGTGTCCGCCACTTCGATCCGCAGCGTTTCCTCGGAGACACGGCGAAGGCGCAGGGTCAGGACGGCGGGCTTGTCCCCGCACGCAGCCATCGCCTGTACCGCGTTCTGAATCAAGTTGACGAGGATCTCCATCAGGCGGTGCTTGTCGGTGCGGACGCTCGGGACGTCTTCGAATTCGCAGCGCACCTCGACGCCGGCGAGACCGCCCAGCGCCTTGCGGCAGATGTCGAGCGCGGACTCGATCTCGCGCGCCAGGTCGGCGTACTCGAACACGCCCTTGGTCCCCGCGTAGGTCTGCTGCGCGCGAACGAGATCGGCGATGTGTTCGATTCCCGTCGTGACCGCCTCGAGTTCGTCGATGACCGAGCGCTTCTGACGCGAGAGGGTCCTGGAGATCTCCTCGAGGAAAGGCAGGAAGTGCTTGCCCTTCGGGTCCTCGGTCACGAAACGGCCCAGTTCGTCCCGGTGCTCGACGAGCACCGCGACCATGCGCTCGAGATCGGCCGTGGCGAGCTCAGCGATGCTGCGCACCGCCAGACTGCTCGACACATTGACACTGTTCAGGACGTTTCCAACGTTGTGGAGAACGCCGGTCGCTACCTCGCTCGCCCCCGCCAGGCGTGCGTTCTGCACGACCTGCTCACGGGAGTGAGCGAGCTCATCGAGCATGCGGTCGAATTCCTTGGAGAGCTGACCGATCTCGTCGTCCCGCTGGATGTTGGTGCGGATCGTCGTATCGTCCTTGCGCCCGATCTCGATCGCCTTGTCCGTCAGTTCCCCGAGCGGATTCAGGACGAACCGCTGCAGGAGCCTCAGGAGCGCGAAGAGGATCAGGAGCGCGGACCCGAGGGTCGAAAGCAGCGCATAGTCCACCGCGCGCGCCCCCAGGGCAGTGATGTCCCGGTTCACGATGCCTTCGACGAGCAGGGGCTCCAGGGTTCGCAGATCGTTGCGGCTCGCGAAAACGTGCAGTCGCCCGTCCTCCCCCACGCGCGCAACGGCACGGCGTTCTCCCGTACTCAGGAGGCTCCGCACCTCGTCGCCGGACTCTCCGAGGTCTCTCTCGCCGTCCGCGGCGATCCGAATCTCCATGCCGGAAGGATCGCCGAGGCTTCGGCGCAACGGCTCGTCCAAGAAACGGCCGGCGATCACCAGGCCGTGCCGTGCGGCGCGGAACTGGGTGCCCTCGCTCGTCAACGCGACGCCATCCCTCCCCCGGACGGGAACCGCGGCAACGAGCAGCGGCTCTCGCTCCGTCATCATCAACCCGGACACGAAATCCCTGCCGCGCGGTATGTTCCGCAGCGGGTGGCTCGCGCTCAGGGCTCCGAGGGGCAGTTCTCGGGTGATCCGAATCGGCTCACGGGTCCGCGGGTCCAGGATACGCCCCCATCGAACGTTGCCCGCAGCATCGCAGAACAGGAGGACGTCGAGGCCGAGATCGTCGAGCAACCCGCGACCGAGTTCCTGTTCCGCAGAGGTCGCGTCGGCGCTCTCTTCGCCGACGAGCCGCGCGACGCTGGCCATGTTCCCCCACGCCAGGCCGAGTTCCTCGAGGGTCTCGACCTCGTCATCCAGCCGCGCGAGGACTCGGTCCAGGTGCTCCTCCGCGTCCCGCTCCTCCCAGTCCGCAAAGAAGCGGTTGGCGAAGAGCCGCAGGGTTCCATTGTCCACGACCGCGTACAGGGCTACGACGGCCGAGAGGATGATGAGGATACGGGTACGCAGCGACATGGGGATGGCTCAGGCGGCCTGACGCTCCACTTCCTCTTCCCTCTCGCCGGAACGATCGCGGTTCGCGTTCTCCTTCCGCAGGGGTTCGGTGACGATGTTGATGATCTCGCACAGCTCCTGGAGCTGGTCCCCCTTTCGCAACTTGCACGGACGCACTTCGCGCCCCTCGTGCACCTCCATCAGGTACTTCTCGAACCGATACACCGGGCCCGCGATGCGAAAGGTCACCATCACCCCGATCGCAACGGTGAGCGGGAGGAGCATCCCGAACGAGACGGCGAGGATCTCGAGGGGTAGCTCCGGCAGAACCGCCATCAAGTACGTGCCTCCCTCGGGGATCGTCGTCGACAGCTCGGACAGCCGGAGGGCGACGTGCAGCGACTGGAGCAGGAATCCCAGGGCGGAAAGGCCGACGAAGACGGACGTGAGCCGAAGCTGCAGGCGGGGCTTGATGAGCTTGATCCGGCGACGGTGTCGCCTGGGAGGGGTCTTTGCCATGGGTTCAGGTCCGAGTGAGGATCCCCGGGGGAGAGGCAGTCCCGGAGCGCGTCGGGATCTCTCCTCCTCTTCTCGAACGCTTCCGGAGACGACTGGAGCGAGTTCTCCCTTGCTCCCCGGCGAGACCCGGGTGGAAAACTTTTCGCGAGTCCCCGATCAGCGGGGATCCCCGGCGCCGACCCACTCGCGCCAGAGCCGCACGTCCTCGGGAAGATCCCCCCCGGTGATGCGCTGAAGCGCGCCGAGCGCCGCCGTCCGCACGTCCCCGTCACGGCTCTCCAGGAGATCCACCAAGCGCCCACAGGCCACGGGAGATCCCAACTCCCCGAGCGCCCGGCAGGCGAGGGCGACCAACTCGGGCTCCGGGCGATCGAGGGCCGCGGTGAGATCGAGCGCGAGGGAGGAGCGCTCGTATCGATGGTGAGCGAAGTCGGAGATCGCGGCCAGGGCCGCTCCGGCATCGCCGCTCTCGATGTCCTGGAGCCGCACGGCCCGCTCCTCCCGGCTCCACTCGAGCTCTTCGCGATACCAGGACTCCCAGAGCCGCGGTGTGGGACCGAAGTGCAGGCCCGTCAGGATCCGAAGCGCCGACACGGCCGCCGTGCGCGTTCTCTCCCGTTCGTCCCGCAGGCCATCGAGCAAGGATGGAAAGGCTTCCCAGTCCTCGAGGTCCGCGCAGGTCTCCATCGAGATGCGCTGCACCTCCGGGTCGGGGTCATCCAGCAGCGCGCGCACCTTCGATCGGACCGAGGGTGGGTAGGGTCCGGGAAACTCGGCGGCCATCGCCCGGATGGCCCGCAGGGTATACGCGTCGGGAGCGGGCGGGCGAGCGAGCAGGGCCGCGAGCGCCTCGAACCCCAGGGAAGAGCGCGTGTCGCGCAGAGCGTCCACGACCGCACTCGAAAGGCTCGCGTCGATGTCCGGAAACAGATGGACGATCATCGGGAAGGCGCCGATGTCCCGGGACAGGATCGCCTCCAACGTCTCCCGGAAAACGGTTCGGTGGGCGGGCGGCAGGACGATCGTCTTGCGGTGGGAGGGCGAGGTGTCGACGCGCAGCGGGGCCGCGAGGCGGATGCAGAGCCGCAGGTCTTGCACCCCAGCAAAACCGCCCAGCAGCTCCAGGCCGCGGCGACGGTATTCGAGCCGCCCCTCACCCTCCGCGAGTTCCGTGAGAAAGGCCCGCAGTACATCCGGGGAAAGGTCCTCCAGCGCCCTGCGTACTTGCTCCGCGCGCCCGGGGTCGAGACGCGCGAACTTCCCCCCATTCGGCAGCCAGGGCCCGGGAATCCCACCTTCGACGAAGACCAGGAAGAGGTCCCCGGTGCAGGCCTCCGCAAGCCCAGCGAGTTCCTCCTCGAAGCCAGCCGAGGGTTCTGCCCGCAGGAGTTCCACGAGCGCCGCACGATCGTCACCGCGCCCGACTCCCGCGAACGCGAGCATCGAGAACGCGCACAGGAACGGCACGATCCCCCCCCGGCGCCCGGGACGCCTTCCCGTCAGTTGCGGCACGTGACGACCGTCTCCCTGGTCTCCTGGACCAATCCTTCCTCCGTCATCCTCTGCAGGGTGAGGCGGATCGTGACGCTCTTGCCGTCCAGCACGAAGCTGAGCCCGGTCTCGTCGGCGAGCGTGTTGCCGTTGTCGTCGATGCCGTTCGGCACCTCATCCTTGTAATAGTCCGCAACGGTTCGGCACCAGATCACGATGCGTTCTTCCGCGGTCCCTTCGTTGCGCCCCCAGTACAGATTGCTCGTTCCGTCCTCCACCGCGATCACCTCCGGGTCCTCCCAGACGACCTCCCCGTTCTCGACGCCGAGGCTCACCCGGTATTCGATCCGGTTCGAGAAGAACGGAGCCGCTGGATCAGGGAAGATCGTCTCCGGGTCGGAGCCGATGACCGCGTAGGCGATTCGATCGAGCACGTTCTGCGCCTGGTCGTCGAGCGCCATGACAGCCGACTCGCGCGCCCGCACACGCGAGGTCTGTTTCGCGACGAGGGCCAGTTTCACGAACAGGATGCCGAGCAAGGAGACCGCGATCAGCGCCTCGAGCACCGTGAATCCGGCCCGCCGACCCGCCGAACCGGGACGCCGGCGAAGTGCCGCGCCCGCCGGAGCGTGCGTGGAGAGGTGTGCGGAGAGTTCAGCCATGGTGCGTGGACACGAAGCGTCCGATCGGGCCTCGAATCCGGCTCGACCGGGTCTTCTTCGATCGGCCTGCTCCGGGATCCAGGATGAACGCGATTCCAGGCTTCCCCACGGGCCCGCCTTTGGAGGCGGAGAATTCTTCCGGGTCAGGCCCCATTGACGGCTTCGCCCCCCACCCCGAGGCTGGGACTCCTCCGGAGGCCCCCATGCGATCGATCCTGCTCCCCCTGCTCTTCGCCCTGCACGCACCCACCGCTCCCGCGGCGCCGGGCTCCCACGATGCCGCCGCCCCGGCGATCCAGCTCGTGCGCATCGCGGACGGCTTGAAGCTCCCGCTCTTCGCCTGCTCGCCGCCCGGCGACCGGCGCATCTTCGTCGTCCTCAAGGGCGGCGAGATCAAGATCGTCGAAGACGGCGTCGTGCTCGCGAACGACTTCCTCGACATCCGGTCCGCGGTCACATCCCTCGGCGAGCAGGGACTCCTCGGCCTCGCCTTCCACCCGGACTTCGCGACGAACGGCTTCGTGTTCGTCCACTACACCGACGCGAACGGCGACACGATGATTTCGCGTTGGACGGTCAACCCGAACGATCCGAACCGGATCGACCCCACCTCCGAGGCTCCGATCCTGCAGCGCAAGCAGCCCTTCGAGAATCACAACGGCGGATGGATCGGTTTCGGGCCCGACGGGTACCTCTACATCGCGCTCGGCGACGGCGGAGGAGCGAACGACCCGCGCTGTCGCGCCCAGGACCTCGGCCAACTCTTCGGCAAGATCCTGCGCATCGACGTGGATGCCGCCCTGCCCTATGCGATCCCGCCGAGCAATCCCTTCATCGGCGTGAGCGGCGCGCGTCCCGAGGTCTTCCACTACGGCCTGCGCAACCCCTGGCGCGCGAGCTTCGACCGACGGACCGGTGACCTCTACATCGGTGACGTGGGCGAGGACCTGCGCGAGGAGATCGACTTCGCGCCCGCCGGTGTCGGGGGCTTGAACTTCGGCTGGAAGACGATGGAGGGAACGCTCTGCAATTCGACGCGCAAGTGCACGGTCCCCCCGCCCCCCTGCGGCTCGAACTCCTACACCGACCCGATCTTCGAGACCTTCCATGGGGGGACGCCCGCCGGCGTCTCGATCACCGGCGGATACGTCTACCGCGGTTGTGCGCTCCCGACCTTCGACGGCCAGTACTTCTTCAGTGACTACGTCAACGCCCAGATCCACACCTTCGAGTACGACCCGGCCACGGGGGTCGTCTCGAACCACCGCAACCGCACGAGTGCGCTCACCCCACCG
The DNA here is from genome assembly GCA_011053145.1 of Planctomycetota bacterium. Lineage (GTDB taxonomy): Bacteria > Planctomycetota > UBA1135 > UBA1135 > DRLC01. The sequence goes on from DRLC01000043.1 coordinate 17,301, forward strand.
AGCGGTCGCGTCCGCGACATCGCCTCCTTCGGCGAGGACGGCTTCGGCGAACTCCTGATCGTCGAACACCGGCTGAACGGGGCCGTCTACAAGGTCGTTCCCGCGGGCGCCGTCGCCAGCACGAACACCCCGCGCCTCGGGAGCGGACGCAACCCCGCCTGTTTCCTCGACTCCTCCCCCGCGGTCCTCGGGGCCACCTGGACCGGGCGGGTGGACGCATCCGTGCTCCCCTCGGCCCTGATGGTCGGCGTCCTCGGCTACGACGCGCCGGTCGCCCCGACGGCAACCTCGGGCGGCGAGCTCCTGATCGACCTCTCCGGCACCCGCATCTTCTCCGTCGGCACGGTCGTGGCCCCCGGCTCGGGGTCCACCGCGATCACCTGCCCGGTCCCGTGCGACCCGGCCCTCAACGGCTTCGTCACCTACAGCCAGGCCTTTGTGCTCGGACTCGGCGCCTGGAAGCTCTGCAACGGCTTCGACATCACGACCGGTTGGTACTGAGCGCGGCCCCCGCTCAACCGCCGGCCTGTCGCGGCGGCATCGACTCGATCCACGCGCGCAGGGTCGCGAGCTCGTCCTCGTCGAGGGGATCCCCCTCCTTGGGCATGTGATCCTCGTCGTCCGGCGGCAGGCGGACGAGCTGCAGGAGCAGGCTCTCGTCGGGTTGGCCCGGAAGGACCACCCAAAGTTCGGGCACGTCCTCGAAGAGCGCGTCTTCGTCCGCGAGCCGCAGCCCCGCCTTCGCGGGCCCCTCGGGTCCGTGGCAGTCGAAGCAGTGCTTCGCGAAGATCGGCAGCACATCGGCCTGGAAGGAGACCTCGGCGGGCACGGCATGGACCTCCTCCGCGGACTCTTCCACCGGCCCGGGCTCCACGGTGGGCGACGCGTCGGTCGCCTTTTCCCGGAAGGGCTCGGTCAAGAAGTCTTCCCCGTAGACCATCGTCCCCCCGAGGTGGCCGGTCCATGAGACGCCGATCGCGACGACGAGGAGCGCCAGTACGGGCGCCGGCTTCCCGGCGCGCCGCGCGCGCCCGACCGAAATCGTCGCGGCGACCGCGAGCACGGCTGTTCCGACACCCGCCCAGCGGTGCCACAGGAGGGCGTCGCGCAGTCCGCGCGCGGGGGGATCGTGCTCGGCGAAGAGCCACCCCAAACCGGCTGCGACGATCGCCGCGATCGCGCCCAGTCGCACGAGGACCAGGACCGCATCCGAGGTCGGCCGGCGGGCACCGAGGATCCCGAGCAACGCCGCGACGACGAGGAGCGCGATCGGGAAGTGCACCACCGACGGGTGCAGCCGGCCCAGGAAGGTCAGGAAGGCGTCGAGGTTCAAGGGAAGGTCAATCGAGGGGAAGGAGTCGGATGTTCCGGTACGCCACCCGGGCGCCGTGGTCCTGGAACGCGATGTGGCCTTTGCGGTTGCGGCCGTACGCGGGTCGCGTCTTGAACTTCGTCGCGGCGACACGCGCCTCCCAATCGGGGGTCCACAGGTCGTAGGAAACGACGCGCACGCCGTTCAACCAGTGCTCCACGTGACCGTGGTCCACGACGAGCAGGGCTCGGTTCCAGGTGCCCGGAGGATTGGTCATGTCCCGCGAGGGCGCATGCAGCGCGTAGTTCGCGGCGGCCGAGGTGCTCGGGTCGCCGTCCTCTCCGAGGATCGCGTTGTCCAGAACCTGGTACTCGGGTCCGCTCTCCCAGGTGGCGCCCTGGTCCTCGGAGACGTGAAACATCACGCCGCTGTTGCCGCCGGGCGGGATGCGCCACTCGAACGCGAGCTCGAAACTCCCCCACTCGCCGCGCGTGATGAGGTCCCCGGCTCCGTCGACCCGCACGAGCGCACCGTCCACGATTCGCCATCCCGCGGGAACGTCCTCGGCACGATAGCCACGGAATGCGTCGAGTGAGGTGCCGTCGAACAGCGTGATCCATTCCAACGGCACGGTCGGCTCGAAGCGGGCGGTCTCCTCACACGCGCCACAGCCGGGGGGCGGCCCGGTGTACTGCTCCTTGCTCGCGACGACGAAGCAGGAGGACGCGCAGAGGGCGACGAGGGAAACGGAGAGGCATCTTGCGGTCATGGTGGAATCAGCTCGTTCTCGGGGTTCGGGAACCCGACGGATAGAAGACGAGGAGCAGCGCCAGGCAGGCGAGGGCGGCCCACATCGGGACCTGGAAGAGTTTCGGATAATCGATCACGCCGTCCCGCGTCGCCCAGGCTCCGATCGCGGTGGAGATCGGACTGCCGACCGCGATGCCGATCCCGACCACGACGAGGTTGAACAGGTTCTGCGCGCTTGCGCGCACGTCATGCGATGTTTCCTCGTCGACGATCATGAAGGCGACGAAAAGGAAGCACCCGAAGCAGAGGCCGTGCAACGCAACGCCGAGGAGAACCGGGACGAGGCTGCTCGCGAACGCGAAGAGCGCCATCCGACCCGCGTAGGCGAGGAGCCCCACCGCGAGCAGGGTCTTGCGCGAAACCTTCTTCGCGACGAGCGGGATCGCTCCGAGGACGACGATCTCCGACATCTGGCCGATCGTCATCAGCCCGCCGCCGCCGACACCGAACACCCGTCCGATCGCATCGGCGAGCTTCCCGCCCGCCCCCTGGCCGTACTTCGATAGGAAGTCCGAGGTGAACACGAAGTAGAACTGGTGAACGATGCTGACGGGGATCGCGAGCAGGAAGAGCGTGATCAGCGGCTGGTGGCGGATCTCGCTGAGTGCTTCGAGGGTCGCGCTCGCGCGCTCCCCCTTGCTCGGCGGCGTGTGCGGCAACGTGAACGAGTAGACGCCCATCACGACCCCGAGCAGTGCCGAGAGCCGAAACGCGTCCGCCCGCCCGGCGTCCTGGGCGGCCTGGATCAGCTCGCTCGAGACGCCCGCCGGTGTGTGCTTCCAGAGCAGCCACTGCCCAACCGCAATCCCAGCGGCAATCCAACCGATCGTCCCCCACAACCGGATGCGGCCGAAGTCCCGGTCGCGGTCGGGCAGGTGGTGGAACGCGAGGGAGTTCGTCAGCGCCAGGGTCGGCGCATAGACGATGCCGTAGATCGTGGAGAGGACCAGGAAGACCTCGAAGTCGGTCTCGGTGGCGAGGCGCCAGACCAGTACGGCCCCGATCAGGTGGCTGACGCCGAGGAAGCGCTCGGTCGAGAAGTAGCGGTCCGCCACCTGGCCCGCGAGGAACGGTCCGACGATCGCGCCGAGCGCTCCCGCCCCGAGGACCATCCCGACCTCGGAGAGTTCGAACTTGCGGTGTCCCAGCAGGAACGGAAACAGGATCGGCAGCCACGCTCCCCAGATCGCGAACTGGAGGAACATCATCAGCGAGAGCCGGAAGCCGAGGGAAGCTCCGAGGGGCGGCGCTTGTTCGTTCCTCATCAGGCCTCCTCCTCGGCTCCGAACGCATCGTCGAATGCTCGGTCGCTGCGCGGGAAGCGCAGCGCACGCGTGAACGCCTGGGCCTCGCGCGCGCCGTGCACACGCTCCATCTCGGGGTCCTCCCACTCCACGGTGAGGGGGCCGCGATACCCCGCGTGCAGGAGAGCGCGCCAGAGCTCCTCGAAATCGATGCGCCCGCGCCCCGGAGACCGGAAGTCCCAGAAGCGTCCTGGCTCCCCGAACTCGGTGTGGCCGCCGAACACGCCGGCCTCGGTCGGCCGGTCCGACCACCAGACATCCTTCACATGGACGTTGAAGATCCGCTCGCCGAAGCGCCGCACGAAGCCCACCACGTCCACGCCCTGGTAGGCGAAGTGGGACGGATCGAGGTTGAAGCCGAAGCGCGGGTGCGCATCGATGGCCGCGAGCGCGCGCCCGGCGCTCTTGATGTCGAACGCGATCTCGGTCGGGTGCACTTCGAGGGCGAAGCAGACGTCTTCCTCTTCGAAGACGTCGAGGATCGGGCGGAAGCGTTCGGCGAACTCGGAGAACCCCGCGTCGATCTCCCCCGGTGCCACGGGCGGAAACGAGTACAGGAGGTGCCAGATCGGGCTCCCGGTGAACCCGTTCACGACGCACCGGCCCGTCCACGCGATGTGCTCGCGCACACGCGCCGGCGCGGCGTCGAAGAAGCGTCGCGCGGCTCGCGCCGTGTCGGCGAGTTCGGCGGCGGCGCGGCCCCGCACGCCCTCGGGCTCACCGTCGCCGAAGATGCGCTCGGGGAGGATCGAGCGGTGGCGCTCGTCGATGCGATCGCAGACCGCCTGGCCGACGAGGTGAGCGGAGAGCGCGAAGGCGTGCAGTCCGTGCTCGGCGAGGAGTTCCCAGTGTCGCTCGCAGTAGTCGTCTTCCGCGAGGGCGCGCGCGACGTCGAAGTGATCGCCCCAGGTCGCGAGTTCGAGACCGTCGTAGCCCATCTCGCGCGCCAACGGAGCGAGTTCGGCCAGGGGAAGGTCGGCCCACTGGCCGGTGAAGAGGCAGACGGGATGGTCCATAGGGCTAGGGTACGGCCCGGCGAGCCTCAGCGCACCTCGGAGAGCGGCACCGCGCACCCCTCCCGGGCGGAGATCGTCGCGGCTTCGAGCACGCGCTGGGTCCGGTAGGCGTCCTCGAAGTCGGGCAGGGGAAGCCGGGCTCTCCCGCCTCCCAGCTCGGCCAGGATGTCGGCGAGCATGTTCACGAAGCCGTGCTCGTACCCGAGCCCGTGTCCATCGGGCCACCACGCGTCCGCATAGGGATGCGCCCCCGCGTGGGTGCATTGGATGCGACGCCAGCCCGCCGAGCCGACGTCGAGCGAGGCATCGTGGACCAGGAGGTCGTTCATCCGATCGAACTCGAAGCGCAGGGATCCTTCCTCTCCGTTGAGCTCGATCGAGTGAGCGTTGTGGTGCGGGCCCGCGACGCGCGTGGCTTCGAAGCTCGCGGTCGCCCCCGAGCGCATCACGCACAAGAACGAGGCGGCATCGTCGACGTTGGAGCGCCCCATCCCCCGTCCGTCCTCGGACGGCCGGCGCTGGATGAAGTTCGCCAACACGGCGCCGCGCACCTCGCGCACCTCGTCGCCGGTCAGGAAGCGCGCGAGATCGACGAGATGCGAGCCGAGATCCCCGAGCGCTCCGCTGCCCGCGGTCTTCTTCCGAAAACGCCAGGACATCGGCGTGTCCGCGCCACCCCAGCTCTGCAGGTAGGTCGCGCGGACGTGGTACACGCGCCCGATGCGCCCTTCGCGCACGAGCCGCCACGCGGTCGCGAGCGCCGGGCAGCGACGGTAGTGGAACCAGACGAACGTCCGAACGCCCTTGGCGCGCGCGGCCGCATCGCGCATCGCGCGCGCATCGGCGAGTGTCCCCGCGAGGGGTTTCTCGCAGGCGACGTGCTTGTTCGCCTCGAGCATCGCGACGGCCTGTTCCGCGTGGAGGTGGTTCGGCGTCACGAGGTCGACGAGCTCGATCCGCGGGTCGGCTGCGATGGAGCGCCAACGCGTCGTCGTCCTCTGCCAGCCCCAGCGCTCGGCGAAGGCGTCGAGCGCCCCCCGATCGCGGCCCGCGACGGTATCGAGGATCGGCACGAGGGGCCCGTCGAAGAAACGCCCCACCTGGTGCAGCGCATTCGAATGCGCGCGCCCCATGAAGCGCTGACCGACCATCGCAACCCGAATCGATTCCTTCTCCGCCGGCATGTGTACGCTCCTTCGCGTTGCTGCTGAGACGCCCCGAAGCCCCCTCCGACCGGCGCCCGGTGTTCCGCCACGCCTAAGGTAGCAGCCGGCCGGCGACCGTCCAGGCGGCCGCTCCTCGAGCGCTCGGGGGAGGTGGAAGGCCCACCCGAATCGAATCAGAACATTCGTTCCTCCGCTCCCGGCCTAAAATGTTCGCCATGAAGACTCGCTCCCTCGTCGTCCTCTTCGTTCTCGTCGTCGGCGGTGCCATGGTCGCGCTCTTCTCCGGGGGAAGCGAACGGGGGACCCGGGCAGCTTCACCTCCCGCCCGAACCGCCGACGCGGCCGAGCCCGCCGCGGATGCGGTTCCTTCGCTCCCGGAGATCGATCGCTCGGAGGCAGGGCGCTCCGCGGCGGAACTCTCGATCGTCGCTCCCGGGCCGGAGGAAGACATCGATTTCGACACGGTCCGCGCGGTCCCGGTCCGTGTCGTTCTTCCGATCGGTGTGCCCGCGGACGACGAGTTGATGCTCGACGCCTACGTCCATGCGGCCCCCGGTTCGCTCGACGAAATCCTCGAGGGCAGGCCTCGACTCGAGCACGAACACCACGCGATCGTCGCCCAGCCCGAAGAGACTCCTGTCCGCGTGAGTCGCCAAGCGATCGAGGGTAGCGGGGTCATCGACGTCCCGTTTCCCGAAGGAGCCGCGAACATCGCGGTCTTCCTCGATTCGCGCTACGTCACCTCCGCACCGGTCTACTTCTCCCCGGACGATCCGATGCCGACGATCGAAGGGACCCTGGGGACCTGGATCAGCGGGACGGTGCTCTTCCCCGAGGAAGACTCGGCGCCGATCCCCGCTCCCGAAGCCCTCTCGGTCGAGTTCACGGGGCGAGGCCAGGGCGGCTTCTTCGCCGCGCGCTTCGGCACGGACTTCCAGGCCGAGGTCGACGCCGACTACCACTTCGAGGCTCGTGGTGTCCCGTCCGACAAGACCTACCTCGTGCAGCTCCCGGTGGAGGGCCGGGTCGATTTCCTGCAACGCTCCCTGGAGGTCGAACCGGGTGAGCACGTCACGCTCGACATCCCGCTCGCGGTGGGCGCTTCGGTGCATGGCATCGTCGTGGGCGAAGACGGCACACCGATCTCCGGCGCCACGGTCGTTGGATACTCGACGAAGAACGTCCTCGCGCGGGCGCTGGGGGGAAGGGAATCCACGGACACCGACGAGAACGGCGCGTTCTCGCTGACCGGGATCCCCCCGCGCAAGATCGAGCTGACCGCGAGCGCCGCCGGGCACTTGGAGTCCGAGCCCGTTCCCCTCGAACTCGAGGAGGGGGAGGTGGCCGAGGGCGTGCGCATCCTCCTTCCGAGCGGCAACAGGCTCGGAGGGCGCGTGCTCTGGCCGGGCGGTGCCCCGGCCGAGGGCGCGAAGGTGACGGTCGAAGACGTGGGGCGCACCGCGGTCGCGGACGACGCGGGCCGGTTCGAAATCAGCGGCCTGGGGGAAGGGCCTTTCGATCTGACCGCGAGGGCACGCAAGAGCTCCCCCGAGGGAGTGAACGGGCAGGGAATCGAGTGGATCGCGGTCGCACGGAACGTCGCCGCCGGCACGGAGGGGGTCGAACTCATGCTCGAGGCTCCCCGGGTCATCCGCGGCATCGTGGTGGACGATCTCGGCGAACCGATCCCAGAGTTCCAGGTGGAGGCCACCGAGGCGGGAAAGCCCTACTGGGAGACCGTGATCCAGGGGGGATTCGAGGACGATTCCGGGAGCTTCGAACTGAAGGGCTTCGTCGATGGCGACTGGACCCTGCGCGCCGAAGCCGACGGCTACGTCGCCACCGGGGTGGACGAAGGGGTCGGTGTGACCGTGCCCCAGTCGGACGCCCCGGTCCGTATCGTTCTCCAGCGCGCACTTCGCGTGGCCGGAACCGTCGTCGACCCGGGGGGAGCCCCGGTTCCCGGCGCGGAGGTTCGCTTCGACAGTGGGCCCAGGTCGGGGAGGTTCTGGTCCAGTTCGACTTCGCGCACCGCCGACGACCGGGGACACTTCGAATTCGGCGGCCTCCCCGCCGAGGGGGCGGCCCTGACGGCGCGGGCAGAGGGCTGGGCACCGAGCGAACCGACTCCGGTCGCAGGCGATCCCGGCGCGACCGTCCAGGACGTGACCCTGCGCCTTCGCGTCGGCGCCACGATCACCGGCGAGGTCTATGACAAGGAGGGCAACCCCGACGCGAACGCCGCGGTCTCCGTCTCCGGGTCGGGGTTCGCCAATCCGTTCCTGGGGGAGAACACGACGACGACGGACGCCGCGGGGAAGTTCCGGGTCGAGCACGTCCTCCCCGGAAAGGTCCGCGTCTTTGCGACGCCCCCGGAGGACGACCTGTTCGAAAGCCTCGACACCGCCGAGAGCGAAGAGCAGGCGATGACCGCGGTCCTCGGCCAGATCCGGAGCGCTTCGGTCGAGGTCGGCGACGGCGAGGAGGTCCACGTGACCCTGGGCTTCCCCGCCAGGAAGCCCGTCCATGTGACCGGAACCGTGCACGATGGGAGTGAGCCGGTCGCCGATGCAGTGATCATCGCCCTGGAAGAGAAGGGCTCGCTCTCCGGCGGGATCCAGGCGACTCGCTCGGACGCGGCGGGGCGCTTCGAGGTGACGGTGAACCTGCCCGGCGACTACGTCTTCCAGGTGCAGTCGGAGGACGAGAACCCGAGCCCGGTCCTGTTCCCGGTCACGGTGCCGGACGAGCCCGAGTACGACCTGGATCTCGAGCTCCCGAACGGAGTCCTGGCCGGGATCGTCCTCTCCGCGGACGGGGATCCAGCGGCCAACGTCGGATTCCGGGTGCGCCGTCCCGGCCCCGGAGGGGGCATGCTCGCGTTCACCCAGGGGAACAGGCGGAGCACGGGCGCCGACGGCCGTTTCCGGGTGGAGCACCTCGCGCCGGGAACCTACACGCTGGTCTTCGGCGACCCGTGGAGCACCTTCGACCAGGGCCGCACCGACCTCGCGACGACGGTGGCCGGCCCCCTCGACCTCGCGGAGGGCGAGGTGCGCGACGACCTCGTCGTGCGCGTCGAACGACCGGGGAAGATCGTCGGAATCGTTCGGGATGCGGACGGCAACCCGGTCCCCGGCGCGGCGGTCTGGGCACGCGACGCCTCGGGCCAGTTGCTCAACCTGATCGCGACGACGAGGACCAATGCCTCGGGCTCCTTCACCTACTCCGGCGTCCCACCTGGGAAGGCTTGGGTCTTCGCGCGCAAGGGAGAGCTCTCCAGCCCCGAGGTGGGGCCGGTGATCGTGGCCCCCAACGCAGAGGTGAGTGCCGAACTGACCCTCGGCGTCGGGTCCAGCCTGGTGATCACCTTCGAAGTGGACGGCGAGCCCGCGCGCGCGACGATCACGGTCAGCGACGAGAACGGAAACCAGGTCAGTGGCCTCGCCACAGCGGAGGAACTCCGAGACCTCTTCGCCTCCAAGGGGCCACAGCGCGAGTACCGCGTCGGCCCGCTCCCCCCCGGGAAGTACACGGTCCGGGGAACCGATTCGGAGGGTCATACGGCCAGGAAAACGATCCGGGTCGATGACCGCGGACGCGAGCGCCGGGTGCGCTTGAGGGCGCGCTAGCAGTCGTTTTCGGCTGGTCCCGAAGGACCTCCGAGCCTATTCCCCATGTGGGTCAAGACCGGCCGTTCCCGCGACCGAATCGAGAGGCAGCGCGTCCTCTACGCCCCACACCATGACCTGCCCCCAGTGCGGCCACGACTCCGGCCGGCGCACCCGCTACTGTCCCTGCTGCGCGAAGCGGCTCGGCCCGACCCAGACTCCGGGTGGACCGCTGCGGTGCTCCCCCGAGCCGCTCTTCGTCCTCGAACCCGTCCGCGACCACGGCGGGGCGCTCCTGGAAGCCGCGCCGTACCTCGTGTTCTTGGTCTCGTGGGCGACGTTCGTGGCGGGTGGACTCTCGTTCTTGGTCGCACGCTCCCTGGGCGCGAACCCGCACCCCCCGACGTGGTTCGCCTCCGCGGCGCTCCTGTTCCTGCTCCTGATCCCAGCGGGGTGGAGGTTCCTCGAGGGCCGACGGCTCGCGAGCATGTCCTACACCTTCCGTCCGCACCGACTCGACGTCACCTGGGGCGTCCTGCACGACGCGCCACGGGAGGGAGTGCAGCTTGAAGAGATCACCGCGGTGCGCGTCGAGACGACGGGCGAGCAGCGGCGTCACGGGCTCGGTACCTTGCGGCTGGAACTGCGCGAGCCCCACCTCGGGCGCAGCCCACTCCTCTCGATCGAGGACATCGCCGAACCGGAACTCTGGCGCGAGCGCATCGTGTCGCTGCTCGACCGGGTCGTGGACGAGGACGGACGCGACCGGCAGGTCGCGTGAGCCGGTCGCAGTGATACGCTCGGGCGCATGCCCGACGCCGAACCGCGCCCCCTGCCCGCGTCCTGGTACGAGGATCCCACCTCGCTCCTCCCGCCCCGAGAACTCCTCGACAGCCTCCCGACGCCGCTGCTCGCGATCCACATGGGTCGGGTGCGCGCGAACATCGCACGCGTGCTCGCGCTCACGAACGGGCCGGAGCGTTGGCGTCCGCACCTCAAGACGACCAAGACGCCCGAGGTCTGGGCCGAGCTCCTCGCCGCCGGCCTGCGGGCGTTCAAGTGCGCGACGGTTCGAGAGGCCGAGGTGTTCTGCGATCTCGTCGAGCGCGAGGGTCGGGACGGCATCGATCTGCTCCTCGCGCACCCACTCCTCGGTCCCGGCCTCGGGCGGCTCGCGGCGCTCGCGACCCGCCACCCTTCGGTGACGATCTCGATCCTGGTGGAGGACGCCCGCGCCGCGGCCACGCTGCCCGCTCCGTTGACCGCGTTCGTCGACGTGGATCCGGGCATGCACCGCACCGGACTCTCGCCGGAGCACCCGGCGGAGATCCTCCGGGTTGCCGAGGCGCTCGGGGCGCGCCTGCGCGGCATCCACTTCTACGAGGGGCACCTGCACGACTCCGACCCGGACGTCCGCCGTGCGGCGGTGCACGCCGCCCTCGACCGACTCGTCGAGCTGCGCGACCGTTTCGTCGCTTCAGGTCTGGAGATCGGCGAGCTCGTCACGAGCGGAACTCCGGCATTCCTTTCCGCGCTCTCCCATCGTGACCTTCGGGGCCTGGACTCCACGCTCCATCGCGTTTCCCCGGGCACGGTCGTGTTCCATGACGTGATCAGCGAACACGAGAATCCAGAACTCGGCCTCGCTCCGGCGGCCCTCGTCCTCGCCCGCGTCGTGAGCCGCCCCGCCCCGGACCGCGCGACCCTCGACACGGGCACCAAGTCGGTCTCTAGCGATGCCGGCGATCCCTGCTGCTTCGTCCTCGGGCACGAAGGATTCGAGCCCCTGCACCCGAGCGAGGAGCACCTGCCCCTCCGGGTGCCCCCTTCCAGCGCTCCGGAACGTGGCGCACTCCTCGCGCTCGTCCCCCGTCACGTCTGCCCGACCGTGAACCTCCACGATCGCGCACTGCTCGTCGATGGGACGCAGACCCGCGAGACCTCCGTCGCGGCGCGAGGGCACGGTGAAAAGGTGCCGCGCTCGGTGCTCCAAGTGCACCGAGCGCGGCGATGATTCCCAGATTTCCCAGACACCAATCCGTCGAGGCTCTCCTTCCTCGGGCAAGGCGGGGACACACTCCGGGAACGCTCCCCTCCGGTAGGGGGAGGCCCTCTTCCAGCCCCCTCGAAGGGCCGAGGGAAACCGTCGGGGGGCATCGCGCCGGGTCCCTGTCGCACGCCTCTCCAAACATGCGAGCGGGACACCGACACCCGGCCGGGACACACCCGCCGACGCGATTCCTCTTCGGTCTCACCCAACCGCTCCGAGAGGAGCTGGAAGCTGGACGCCCCCTATGTCGGCCGCCCCCACGGTTAGCTTTCGGGGTTTTCCGGTATTCTTCCGAGTCCGGTCAATCCGACTCGGCGCGCAGTCTTTCGAGCAGTGCCTTCGTGAGCCGAATGCCCTCGTCCTCACTGCGCTCCCCGCCCTCGTACTCGATGCCGAGGTGCCCGTGGTAGCCCGCGTCGAGCACGATCGGAAGCATGCGCCGGTAGTCGGTCTCGGTCTCGTTCCCCTCCGCGTCGAAGCTCCGGGACTTGGCGCTCACGCCCCGTGCGAACGGCATCATGCGGCGCACGCCGTCGTAGCGATCGAAGGCGCCCTCACCGCTCGCGGTGAAGTTTCCGAAATCGGGGAGGGTGCCGACGCGCGGGTGGTCGGCCCGCGCCATCAGGCCCTCGATCCAGATCCCGTTCGAGCTGAGCCCGCCATGGTTCTCGACGATCACGTCGACGCCGTATTCGTCCCCGACGAGGGCGAGTCGGTGGAGGGAGTCCGCCGCGCGCGCCATGTCCTCGTCCCAGTCCCCATCGCCGGCCGCGTTCACGCGGATCGAATGGCAACCGAGAAACTTCGCGGCAGCGATCCACTTGAAGTGGCGTTCGATCGCGCGGCGGCGCTCCTCGTCGTCCCCCGCGCCGAGCCGCCCCTCCCCATCACACATGATGAGCAGGCTCCGCACGCCCGCGTCCTCCGCGCGCGATCGCAGCTCGGCGAGCCACTCGAAGTCGGTCGCCTTGTCCATGAAGAACTGGTTCACGTACTCGACGGCGCCGATTTCGTAGCGCTCACGAGCGAAGGCCGGAAACGCGAGCGGATCGAGCCCGCCTCCGAAGATCATGCGGTGCAACGACCACTGAGCGAGCGAGATCGAGAAGGGTTCGCGGGCCCGGACCGACCCGATGGCCCCGCCGAGCACGGGCGCGGCGACCGCGGCGGCGCCGACGAGACACTCCCTTCGGGACGGGCGGTGGCTGGACATGCTCGTGAACTCCTCCCCCCGAGCCTCGGGGGTCATGGGGACGGGTGTATTCTGCACGGAGAAAGGCCCCTCGCCCAGGGCCGCAGACCTGCCCAACGCATCCCGGATGCCGCATTCCACCCCCACGCTCCACGCGGACGGTCCGCGCACGCTCCTCGCCCCCCTCGCTCCCGGGGACGGACCGGAATTCCTCCGCCTCGCCGAAGCGAGCCGCGCGTTCCACCACCCCTGGGTCGCGCCACCCCGGACCGAGGAAGGCTTCGCACAGCTCCTCGGACGCATCGGTGATCGCTTCCGGTCCTTCGCGCTGCGGCGCCGCGGGGACGGAGACCTCGTCGGGGTGTTCAACCTGAGCGAGATCACACGCGGAGCACTTCGCAGCGCCTACCTCGGCTACTACGCCTTTGCGCCGTACGCCGGCCAGGGCCTGATGGGCGAGGGAATGCACCTCCTGCTCTCGATCGCTTTCGGCCCCCTCGAACTGCACCGCGTCGAGGCGAACGTGCGCCCGGAAAACCGTGCATCGATCCGATTGGTACGCCGCACGGGCTTCGAGCGGGAGGGCTTCTCTCGGGCCTACCTATTCCTCGACGGCGCCTGGCGCGATCACGAGCGCTGGGCCATCCGTGAAGAGATCTGGACGCCCCCCACCGTGTGAGCCACACCGCCCGGGGAACCTCCCGGTCTTTCGTGTCTCCCACTGGAATGGAACCAGGACCCTGGAGGTGAACCGATGACCACAGAACGCATTCTCCGCGGAATCGCCGGATTCTTCATCCTGCTCTCGATCCTGCTCGCCGGAGGTCTCGGCCAGGTGGAACTCGGCCGTCCGACCTGGATCTGGTTCACGGCCTTCGTGGGCCTGAACCTCCTGCAGTCCGCCTTCACGGATTGGTGTCCGATGATGGCCCTGCTCCGAAAATGGAAGCAGGGGGGGCGAGTGATCCACCCCGGGTGATCCCCTGCGAAGGTGGGGCGAGGGGGTTTCCCCTGGGTGAGGCAGGGTTTCGAGGAATCGACCCAGTGTGATGCCCGCTTTCCGTGCCCGGTCTTGGCTTTGCCCGAATCGGGGACGGAAAGCGGGCATCGCCATGGGTCGATCGCCTCCACGACCCTCTTCACCGTCGCAGGGGATCACCCGGGGTGGATCACTCGCCCCCGTCTCCTGTATGGTGCCCGCGATGGATTCCACCGAGGGGAACGCGGCGGAGAGGGCCGGCGACCCGAAGGGCGGGGAACCGCGCGACGAGGCGCTCCAGCGTCTCGTGGACGCCCACGCGGGGCGGCTGTTCTCGCTCGGGATGCACTTCTGCGGCAACCGCGAGGAAGCCCAGGACCTGGTGCAGGAAACGTTCCTCCAAGCGTTCCGCAACTGGGACCAGTTCGAGGGGCGTTCGAAAGCCTCCACGTGGCTCTACACGATCGCCTCGCGCGTCTGCCAGCGCTTCCACCGCAAGCGTTCCGGCGAACCCGAGCACATCGGGTCGCTCGAGGAGCTGGTGCCCCTCGGAGAAGCGGAGATGGCCGTCGTCTCCCCTGCCGGTGAGCCCCTGGCCGCGGAGATGCGCGCGGAGGCCCGCCGGGAGGTGGAGCAGGCGATCGCGGAGCTCCCGATCGAGTTCCGCATGCCGCTCGTCCTGAAGGAGGTGGTCGGCTTTTCGATCGCGGAGGTGGCGGAGATCCTGGGCCTCAAGAAGGCCACCGTAAAGACGCGCCTGCACCGCGCTCGGCTGCGCATCCGCAAGGCCATCGAGGCCCCGCTCCCGAAGCGCAGCGTCCCTCCCGCGATCTACTCGCGTCAGGTCTGCCTCGATCTCCTGCAGGCGAAGCAGGAAGCGCTCGACCGGGGGACGACGTTCCGGTTCCCCGACGACGTCATCTGCGAGCGCTGCTCCGAACTCTTCGCGACCCTCGACCTCGCGACGGACCTGTGCGGCGAGATCGCCGGCGGCGAGATCCCCGAGGAGGTGCGCGCGGCGCTCCTCTCCGGCCTGAAGGGAGGCCGGGACGAGGATGCCTGAGGCGCGATCGGCCCCTGGCGGCCCACCGGACCAACTTTCCGAAATTCTCGCAGCTTCCGGGAACCAGAGGACGGGACCTGGCTCTCACGGGGTGGAAAGCCATCAGGCTCGCCTCGGGGCCTCTCTCTCCCCTCCTCCAGGATCCGTCCCGGAGGTGGTTCCCCGGGGCGAGCCGTTCCTCACCGACTGGAGAGACGACATGGAACGAATCCAAGAGAGAGAGCAGAGGAGGAATCTGTCCGCCCATCGCGGATTCCCGAGGCTGACCGTGGGCCTCACGGCCGTCCTCCTCGCCGGCTGCGCCGGCTCCCCGGTCTCCGATTCGGACGAACTCGTCCAGGCGGCCTGGTCCACACGGGCCCCTGCCCTCGCCCGCCCCGCGGGCGAGGCCCCGGCCGCGGAAGAGCACGCCGAGCCCGCGGGCCCCTGGACGCTCGAACGCATCCTCTCCCGGATCCGGGAAGCCAACCCGACCCTGGGCGTCGCACGGCAGCGAATCGCCGAAGCGCGCGCGGTCCAGCAGGAGGCGAAGGCGTCCTACCTCCCGGAGTTCTCGGTCGGCCTCCAATACGTCTCCACGGACAACCCGGGCCAGGCCTTCGGGCTCCTGCTCAACCAGGAGAAGCTGAACCTCGGGCCGGGCTTCGACCCCACCCCGCCGAGGACCGAGAACTTCCGCAAGGAGCTGCGCTTCGACTGGCCGCTCTTCGCTCCGGGACGTTCCGAATCGAAAGACGCCGCCGGGGAAGCCGTGGAAGCCGCGACCCTCGCGCGGGGCGCGATCGAACGCCGGCTCCTGAATGCGGGGGTGCAAGCGACCCTCGGCCTTCGCGCTGCGCGCGACCTCGAGAAGGTCGCCGAGCAAACCGTGCACACGGTCGAGCAGCGGCTCGAGGAAACCCGCAAGCGGTATCGGGAAGGGGCAGCGCTGCACGCGGACGTCCTGCGCCTCGAGGTCCGTCTCGCCGCCGCCCGTCAGGGCGTCGCCCAGGCAACCCTCGCGGTGCATCGAGCCGAGTCCGGGCTGAACCGCCTGATGGGACGCGCCCCGAGCGCGTCGATCGAACTCGCGGACGAAACGATCGAGGTCGGCGGCTCGCTCCCCGACGGGCTCGATGCCCTCACGGAACTGGCTCGCGAACGCCGCCTCGACCTCGCCGCGAAGGCGCACGAAGTTCGCATGGCCGGATTCCAGCGTCGCGCGGCAAGCTCCCACCGGGGCCCGATCCTCGGAGCCTTCGGCGCCTACGACATCGACGGGCCGGAACCGGGGATCGACACCTCGCTCGACTCGGCCACCCTGGGGCTCGCCCTCGTCCTGCCGATTTCGGCGCGAACGGGAGCGCGCATCCAGGGGGCACGAGCGGCCGAACGGCGTGCGCGTGCGGAGCTCGAGGAACTCGCCCTCTCCATCGGCTCGGAGGTCCGCGAGGCATCGGATGAGGTTTCGGCGGCACTGCGCACACGTGAGCTCGCCGAGACCGCGGTGGGCGCGGCCGAGGAGGCGTATCGCATCGTCGCCGCCGCGCAGGACGCAGGGGGTGCAACGGTCACCGACGTGCTCGAAGCCGAGAACGCGCTCGATCAGGCGCGCGTCCGACTCGTCGCGGCACGTGCGGGAGTTCAGATCGCACGGGCGAAGCTCGTCGCGGCAACCGGAGGTGTTCGATGAGTGCAATGGCTGTCTGGGGCCGCCGCTTGGTGGTCGCGGTTCTGTTCGCCGCTCTGGTGGTGGTGCTCCTTTGGTTCCAGGGAATCATCCTGCGGCCGGAGGCCGAGACGAGTGACGTCCCCGAGCCCCCGCGGATCCAGGACACGGACCAAGTGGTCGCCGTCGAGGCTCGCGAACTCCCCCGGATCCGGACCTATCCGGGGTATGTCGAGGCGATCGACCCCGCCTCCCTCGCGCCGCGGGTGATGGCGTCGGTCCTCGAGGTCCACGGCCGGGAAGGCGAGGCGGTGCGCAAGGGCGAGCTCATCGTGCGCCTCGATGACCGGGACGCGAAGGCCAAGCTCGCCCAGGCCGAAGCCGCCCTCGCCGCGGCCGAGGCGGAGGCGACGCGTGCCCGACTCGCGTTCGATCGCGCCCAGCGACTCCTCGACGCGGACGCCCTGACCCAAAGCGAATGGGAGGCGGCGCGCGCGGCACGCGATGCGTCCGAGGCCCAGGTCACGCGGGCGAAGAAGGCGATCGAGGAGGGGGAAGCCGCCCTCTCCTGGTTCCAGCTCACGGCCCCGTTCGACGGCCATATCCTCGAACGCAACGCCGATCCGGGGGACCTCGCCACCCCCGGTCGCCCGGTCGTCCGGATCTGGCGCGAGGACCGGTTGCGGTTCCGCGTCGCGGTGCCGGAAGAAGCCGCGGGCGACCTCTCCGTGGGAGACCCCCTGCGCGTCGTCTTCGATCGGTCCGCGGCCCAGGATGCGAGGCTCGAACGGATCCTCCCCGCCTCGGACCCGCGCACCGGAACGGTCACCCTGCACCTCTCGCTCGAACCGGCGCCGGGCCTTCGTCCGGGCCTGCTCGGCAGGCTCGAGCTCGACACCGGAAGCCGCACCGGCCTGGTGGTCCCCGAAGCGGCCGTCGAGCGCATCGGTCAGGTCGAGCGCGTGCGCCTCGTGCGTGATGGCCACGCGGTCCCGGTCACGGTTCGCACCGGAAAACGCCACGGCAACATGGTCGAGATCCTCGGCGGACTCGCCGAGGGCGAACAGGTCCTCGTGCGATGAAAGCCCTCGAACACGAAGAAGACTTCGCCCCGACCTCATGGACGAGCCGTATCGTCGCGGCCTTCCTCGGGAGCAACTTCTCGATCCTCCTGATCCTGATCTGCACGGGCCTCGGCGCGGTGGCGCTCATCGCCACACCCCGTGAGGAGGACCCCCAGATCGTCGTGCCGTTCCTCGACGTGATGCTCGAGGTTCCCGGGGCGAGCGCGGAGGAAACCCAACGCCTCGCCGCCGAACCCCTGGAACGCCTGCTGTTCGAAATCCCAGGAGTCGAGCACGTCTACTCGATGTCGATGCCGGGTCGCGCGATGGTGACCGTGCGCTTCGAGGTCGGCGAGGACCGCGAGAAGGCGCTGGTCAACACCTACAACAAGATCCAGTCGAATCAGGATCGAATGCCGCCCCAGGTCGCGCGCTGGATCGTCAAGCCCGTCGAGATCGACGACGTTCCGATCCTCGCGATCACGCTCCACTCGACCGGAGAGAGCCGGGAACACCTGGTCCGCTATGCGGATGAGATCGCGGCACGCTTGCAGATGGTCGAAGACGTCTCGCGCGTCGAGGTCCTGGGTGGCTACAGGCGCGTGGCAAGCGTCCAGCTCGATCCCGTGCGTCTGCGCGCCCGCGGACTCGCTCCGATCCAGGTCCTCCAAGCCCTCGGGGGCAACAACGAAAACGTCACCGCGGGATCGCTCGAGGACCCTGACGGCGTCCGGAGCGTCGAGGTCGGTCCCTTCCTCGAGGATGTGAGCGAGGTGGGCTCGGTGATCGTCACCGCGTCGAACGGCCGGCCGGTCTTCGTGCGCGACGTGGCCGATGTCAAGGAGGAGCCCCGCGATCCGCAGACCTACACGCACCTTGCCTTCGGTCCAGCGGCGACAGCGATCCCCCATGCGGACATGGTGGACAAGGCGTGGATCGATGGCACGCTGCGCTCCGCGGTGACGATCTCCCTCGCCAAGCGCAAGGGCACGAACGCGGTCGTGGTCGCGGAACGATCGCTCGAACACTTCCGTGAACTCGCCGACGAGATCCTTCCTCCCGACGTGCACTGGATCGTGACGCGCGACTACGGCGAAACCGCGAACGAGAAGGTGAATGAGCTCGTCGGCCACCTCTTGATCGCCGTCGGCACGATCGTCGTCCTCGTCGGCGCGAGCCTCGGCTGGCGCGCGGCGATGATCGTGGCGTTGGCCGTCCCGCTGACCCTGGCGGTGACACTCTTCAGCGACCTCGTCGTCGGTTACACGATCAACCGCGTGACCCTCTTCGCGTTGATCCTGTCCCTCGGACTCCTCGTCGACGACCCGATCGTCGATGTCGAGAACATCCACCGCCACTTGGTGCTCGGCAAGCTCCCCCCCAAGCTCGCGACCCTCCACGCGGTGGACGAGGTGCGCCCCCCGGTCATCCTGGCCACATTCGCGGTGATCGTGTCCTTCCTGCCGCTGTTCTTCGTGACCGGCATGATGGGCCCGTACATGGCGCCGATGCCGTTCAACGTGCCGATGGCGATGCTCCTCTCGCTGGTGATCGCGTTCACGGTCACGCCCTGGGCGTCCTATCACCTGCTGCGGCACCACGCGGCGAAGCATCGCGAAGCCCACGCGGGGAACGTCCCCGAGGGGGTCCTGGTGCGCTCGTACCGGCGGACGATGGAGTTCCTCCTGGCCTCGAGGACCCGGGTCGTGCTCTTGCTCGGAGCCGTCGGACTCGCGTTCTTCGGGTCGGTCGCGCTCGCGGGTTTCGGGCTCGTCCCGCTGAAGATGTTGCCGTTCGACAACAAGAGCGAGTTCCAGATCGTCGTCAACGCGCCCGAGGGAACGACGCTCCAGGAGACCGACCGCGTGGTCGTGGACCTGATGCGAACCTGCCTCGACATCCCCGAGGTCACCGACGTCACCGGCTACACCGGTCACGCTTCGCCGCACGATTTCAACGGGATGGTCCGCCACTACTTCCTGCGGCGCGGGAGCAACGTAGGCGACGTGCGCGTGAACCTCGTCCCGCGGCACGAGCGCGGACGCCAGGCCCACGAGATCGTGCTCGCGGCGCGCAAGGCGATCGAGGAAGCGGCGGCCCGCCACGACGTTCAGATCGCGATCGTCGAGCCTCCCCCGGGTCCCCCGGTCCTCGCGGGCGTCGTGGCCGAGGTCTACGGCCCGATCGAAGCCTCCGCCGCGGACCTCGATGCGGCCGCGCTCGAGATCGCGGACCGCTTCCGCGCGATCGACTACCTGCACGACATCGATACGTTCGTCGAAGCGGACCGCACGAAGCTCCTCTTCGAGGTGGACCGCGAAAAGGCCGCCTTCCGGGGCGTGGCTCCCTCTTCCGTCGCGAACACGGTGCGCCTCGCCCTCTCCGGGATGCCCGCCGGTGTCCTCCACCGCGACGAGGAGCGCAACGTCGTCCCGATCCTCCTCGAGCTTCCCCGCCCGGCCCGCTCCACCGAAGAGGACCTCCTGGGACTCTCGGTCCCCAGCGCCACCGGAGAGCAGATCCCGCTCGGCGAACTCGTCCGGCCGCGCGAAGTGCCCGTCGACAAGGTCCGCTTCCGCAAGGACCTGCGCGACGTGCAGTACGTCGTCGGCGAAGCGGTGGGCAAGAGCCCGGTGGATGCGATCTTCGCGCTGAAGCGCAGCCTCTCCGAGGACCCGCTCCCCGAGGGCTACGAGGTCGAACTCGCCGGCGAAGGCGAGTGGGAGGTGACGGTCAAGGTGTTCCGGGACATGGGCATCGCATTCGCGGCCGCTCTGGCCGGGATCTATGTCCTGCTCGTCGCGCAGACCAAATCGTTCGGCATCTCCGGGATCATCATGCTCGCGATCCCGCTGACGATGATCGGGATCTTCCCCGGCTTCTGGCTCCTGAACGTGGTCTTCTCACGGCCGGTCGGAGGCTTCGCGAATCCGATCTTCTTCACCGCCACCGGCATGATCGGAATGATCGCGCTGGCGGGGATCGTCGTGCGGAACTCGATCATCCTGATCGACTTCATCCAGCACAACTGCGCCCTCGGACTCTCCACGGCCGAGGCCTGCATCGAGTCCGGCGCGATCCGGCTGCGGCCGATCATGCTGACCGCCGGCGCCGCGGTGATGGGCGCCTGGGTCATCGTGTTCGACCCGATCTTCTCCGGTCTGGCCTGGTCGTTCGTGTTCGGCGTGATCGTCAGCACGGCCTTCACGCTGCTCGTGATCCCGCTGACCTACGCGCTCGTGCGTGGATCCGCGGACTCCACGCACGCGTGAGCGCGGCGGGGCTCCGCCGCCCTTCGCGGGGCCGTGGCGGGCCTGTATAAAGGACCCATGCGTCCCACCAAACTCCTCGGCGAACGCGTCCACCTCGTCGCGTTCACGTCGGCCGACGAGGCCGAACTTACCGAGGTCCTGAACCGCAACGCCGCCCACCTCGGACCCTGGATGCCCTGGGCCCAGGATCTCCCCAGGTCCGCATCCACGAACCGCGAGTTCCTCGAGTCCGTAGCGGCAGACCGAGCGAACGACACGGACCACGGCTTCGCGTTGCGACGCGCCGACACCGGCGAGCTCGTCGGCGCGACCGGGCTCCATCGCCGGGTCGGACCGGGTGGGATCGAGATCGGGTACTGGCTCGACTCCGGGCACACGGGCCGCGGGCTCGTGACGGAAGCGGCCGCGATCGCCACGGCCGCGGGGTTCGAGCACTTCGGAGCGATGCGCATGGAGATCCACGTCGCCCCCGACAACGCTCGCAGCCTGCGCGTCCCCGAACGCCTCGGCTACACGCGCGAAGGGCTGCTGCGCGCTCGCTCCCCCTGGCCGCGGGGTGGCTGGCGGGACAAGGTGGTCCACTCCCTGCTCGCCTCCGAGTTCCCAGCGAGCCCGGCCGCCGGTGTGAGGTATCGGGCCTTCGATGAAGGGGGGGACGAGCTCCGCCCCGCCGCCGTCGAACCGGAAGAGCGTCTCTGATGCGACGCGTCGGGGTGTGCTCGTGGTCCCTCGCTCCTTCCGGCGCGACCGAGCTCGCCGAGCGGGTCCGCGCGGCCGGGCTCGACGCCGTGCAGCTCGCCCTCGGTCCGCTCGAACTCGACGGGCAGGGGGAACGCAGCGTCACGGGGACGGCACGCATCCTCGACGGGGCTGGAATCGAGATCCTCTCGGGGATGTTCGCCCCGGTGGGCGAGGACTACTCGACCCTCGAAACGATCCGCGTCACGGGCGGCCTCGTGCCCGACGAGACTTGGGAACGCAACCGTGAAGGTGCACAGCGCGTGTCCCGCATCGCCCAAGCCCTCGGGCTCGACCTCGTCACGTTCCACGCCGGCTTCCTCGGCGAACTGGACCACGGGCGGCGCGAGCGCACCCTCGACCGCCTTCGCGTCGTCGCCGACACCTTCGCGGAACGAGGTGTGCGCCTCGCTCTCGAGACCGGTCAGGAAACCGCGACCGAACTCGCCGGAGCGCTTTCGGAACTCGCGCACCCGAACCTCGGGATCAACTTCGATCCCGCCAATCTGATCCTCTATGGGAACGGTGATCCGATCGAGGCCCTCGAACTCCTCGCCCCCCACGTCCTGCAGTTCCACATCAAGGACGCCCTGCCCTCGGACGTCGCGGGCGCCTGGGGACGCGAGGTCGTCGCCGGGACGGGAGATGTGGATTGGAGACGCTTCTTCGCCCTCGCCGCCTCCCGAGCCCCCGATGCCGACTTCGTGATCGAGCGCGAGGCGGGAGCGGACCGCGTGGCCGACATCCGTGCGGCACACGAGCTGATCGATCGCCACGGAGGCGCGCGGTGACGAACGACGAGGGGATCGGCGTCGGCGTGATCGGCCTCGGATTCATGGGCCACACGCACCTCGCCGCCTACGCGAGCGCGCGCGCGACGGGCCGGCCGAATCGCATCGTCGCCCTCTGCGACACCGACCCCGAGCGCGCCCTGGAACGCGCGCGCGCGTCGGGAAACCTCGATACGAAGGCCCATGACGCCCTGATCGACCGGGAGCGGGTCGCCCTCCTGCGCGATCCCGAGGAGCTCCTCGCGCGGGACGACGTCGAACTCGTCAGCATCACGACGCCGACACCGACGCACGTGGAGCTTGCCACCGCCGCCCTGGCGCGAGGCAAGCACGTGCTCGTCGAAAAGCCGGTCGCCCTCACGACCGCCGAAGTGCTCCGCGTGGTCGACGCCGCCCGCGCCGCGGACCGCATCTGCATGCCCGGACTCTGCATGCGGTTCTGGCCGGGCTGGAGTTGGCTCTTCGATGCGGTGCGCCACGGGACCTACGGCGCGGTGCACAGCGCATCGTTCCGCCGCCTCTCCCCACGCCCCACCTGGTCCCCCGGCTTCTACGACGACCCCGCGAACTCGGGCGGCGCGCTCTTCGACCTGCACGTCCACGACGCCGATCTCGTGCAGTGGCTCTTCGGATTGCCCGAGCGCGTGCGCTCGAACGGAACGATCGATCACGTCGTGACGCATTACGAGTATCCGGACGGCCCCGGCGAGGTCGTCGCGGAGGGAAGCTGGGAACTCGCACCCGGCGAGGCCTTCCGGATGGAGTTCGACGTTCGCTTCGAACGCGCCCGCGCGAGCTTCGTCCTGGGCCGCGATCCCGAGCTCGTCTTCGACACACCGGGGCGCCATCGCCCCGTGCGACCGGTGGCGCGCACGACCGGCTACGAGGAGGAGATCCGCCACCTCCTCGCCCGACTCGCGGGCGAGGCCGACCCGGTCGCGACGATCGAGGACGCCGTCCCGCTCACACGCCTCCTCGAAGCGGAACGCGCAAGTCTTTCCGAGGGCCGCCCCGTCCGACCGTAGGCGCCCCGAAAACCCCGGACGACTGGTATCCTCGGGGCCTGTGCTCGCCTCCCCCCCGACGAGTCCGCCCTCTCCATGCACATCCAGTCCCTCTCCCTCCTGGCCACCGGTCTCCTCGCCGGCGGCCTCGGGGCCCAGACGGCGAGCGGCGTTTCCGCGGTCGGTCCGAAGACCGGCTTCCCCGCCGGCCCGTCCCTCGACCGCCAGCTCGACCTCGCGGGCATTCCCACCGACGGCTTCCCGCACTTCACATGCGTGGATGCGTTCCAAGAAGGCGACACGATCCGCATCGGGATCGACACGGGACGAAACCCGGGCCTTGCAGGTCGCCCGATCGACATCTACGTGCTGGCCCACCGCACCCCGGCCCAGTGGCAGGCCGATCCGCACCTCGTCGATCTCGTCGGCGGCCCGCGCGAGATCCGCCCGGTCCCGAAGTCCCTCGCGCGCAACGTGATCGCGGTGGACACGGGGAGACTCGCGGGCTTCGACGGCAGCGCTTCGATCGGAACCGGGTACGACATCGTGCTCGACACGAACCGGAACGGAGTGCTCGACCGCGCCGACCGCATCGACGGCTGGGGCAGCGAGCCGGGATTCGTCGTCTTCGGCGACCTGACCCAGCCGGGCCCGTACACGCCGAAGGAGCGCAAGTACAACGGCGGCACCTTCAAGCGCCAGGAGATCTTCTTCCCGAGCGAGATCGCGACCCTCGGCGAGCTGCCGCTGATCGTCGTCAGCCACGGGAACGGGCACAACTACACCTGGTACAGCCACATCGGCAACCACATGGCGTCCTGGGGCTACATCGTGATGAGCCACCAGAACAACACCGGGCCGGGGATCAAGGCGGCCTCGACGACGACGCTCACGAACACCGAGGAGTTCCTCGGGAACCTCGACAAGATCGCGGGCGGTCAACTCCAGGGACACGTCGACACGCACAGCATCGTTTGGATGGGACACAGCCGCGGCGGCGAGGGGGTCGTGCGCGCCTACAAGCGGCTCGTGGGGGGCGACCCGATCGCGACGCTGTACTCGGCCGCCGACATCCGACTCGTCTCGAGCATGGCGCCGACGGACTTCCTAGGGCCCGGCCAGTCCGAGCCCCTCGGCGTTCCCTATCACCTGTGGACCGGCGCCGCGGACAACGATGTGAACGGCTGCGCGGACAGCAACGCCGCTCAGCCCTTCCACCTCTTCGGTCGCGCCCGCGGGGAGCGGATGTCGATCTCGATCTACGGCGCGGGGCATGGGGACTTCCACAACGGAGGCGGCTCCTCGGTCGCGGCGGGCCCGTGCAAGATCGGGCGCTCGAAGACCCACCGCATCCTGCGCGGGCACCTCTTGCCGCTCGTCGACTCCGTGCTGCACGGGAACAGCGCGGCGCGCGAATACCTCTGGCGCCAGTGGGAGCGCTTCCGGCCGCTCGGCGCACCGGTCGGCCCCTGCATCGTCGTCGACCTGATGTACCAGGAAGATCCCGCGGACGGGAAGCTCGTGCTCGACGACTTCCAGACGAACGCTCCACGCACGCTTTCGAGTTCCGGCGGCCAGGTGGTCGGGAATGTGGACTTCTGGCGCGAGCGACGGCTCGACGATCGCGATCGCGCGTTCACGACGAACACGGACCCGATGAACGGGATGACGATGGCCGGGCCGAACGACACCTCGTCCGGGATCACCCTCGGGTGGCCCGGGGGCGACACGCGCTACCTCCTCTTCGAGGTCCCCGACGGCTACCGCGACCTCTCCGACTTCGCGACCCTGTCGCTGCGCGCCGCGCAGGCGAGCCGGCACCCGCTGACCGCGGCGGAGCTCGGGGACCTCGACTTCACGGTGGAACTCTACGACCTCTTCGGACACCGCAGCGCGATCCGCATCGGTGCCTACGGCGGCGGTATCGAGGAGCCATACCAGCGGGCGGGCTGCGGCAAGGGTCGCGGATGGGCGAGTGACTGGGAGACGATCCGGATCCCGCTCGAGGACTTCCGGGCCGACGGGCGCAGGATGGAGATGCGCGCGATCGTCGCGGTGGGACTGCGCTTCGGCCCGCGCTTCGGCTCGGATCTCGGGCGTATCGGGATCGACGACATCGAATTCACGAAGGACGGCCCGCGATGATCCAGACGATTCGACACCTTCCCATCGCACGCGTCGGACTCGCGGCCGCGCTCGCCCTCCTCGCCGGCGGCGTCGCGATCGGGTTGGGGCAGAGCGGGGCGGAGCGTACCGCGGCCGTCGCCGGCACGACCCCCCTCCCGGCGGTAACCGCGCTCGAGCCGATCGAACTCGTCGACGCGCTGCCGTTCGTCCTCGACGAGCCCTTCCCCCACTTCTGGCGTGCCGAGGAGCCCTCGGTGACCTCCGGGTACCTCTTGGTCCTGCATGCGGACCC
>DRLC01000044.1 GCA_011053145.1 Planctomycetota bacterium
AAAGCTTTCGCCGCGGATCGTGACGGCGGTTCCCCCACCCAGCGATCCGCGGACGGGCCGCAGGGAAGCGGGTTCGACTTCGAGGTAGCGGACCCAGAGAGATTCGTTGAGGCGGGTTACGAACCGGTAGACGAGCACCCGGCCGTCGTTCTCGAACCACCAGCTGACCACACCCGGACTCAGAGGAGGCACGGTCTGAGTCAACTGCTGACGGGGCTCGCTGCCGTCGACGGGGATCATGAAGAGCCGCGAGTCCGCCCCGGAGCTGTCCGTCTCGGAGTAGTAGATCGTGCTCCCATCGGGAGAGAGAAGGAGACCCGACACTTTCCGTGGGGCCGCCCCGCCCAGGTGAATCGGAGGACCACCGGAGATCGGCACGCTCACCAGTTCTCCGATGGCGTTCTTTGCGATGTAGGACACGCGGCTCGAGTCACCGGAAATCGCCGAGAAGAATACAGGGGCCTTCGAGTTCCAGGCGACTGACTTCAAGGCACTCACGCTCTGGTAGCTTCCATTCGCGGGCGCGACCTCGAGTGTGGTCACGCCGGTGAGCGGCGTCGTGGAGAACTC
Source organism: Planctomycetota bacterium (assembly GCA_011053145.1). GTDB lineage: Bacteria > Planctomycetota > UBA1135 > UBA1135 > DRLC01. The sequence continues at coordinate 571 of DRLC01000044.1, forward strand.
CTCGGTTTCCTCCCACACCGCCCAGCGCCCATCCGGAGAAACCTCTGGAAGCCGGGCACGGGCGAATGGCTTGGCGCTGAGGCGTCGAAGCGGCCCCCCGCGGACGGGTCGACTGAAAAGAGCCTCCTCCGTGAAGGTGGAGTTCTCCAGCGAGAAGAAGATGGCCTGGCTGTCCGGCGTGAACTCAGAACCGGAGACGTGTTTGTCGGGGTAGGTCGCTCTGTCGCTGATCTCCACAGGAGGGCTGCTTCGGTCCGCGGGAACAGCGTAGAAGTCACCAGCGGTGATGGGATACCTGGGCCCGAGTACGTGGTAGGAGATGGTCTTCCCATCGGGAGACCACTGGATCAGCCGGATGGATTTTCCCGCCGGTAGGGGATCGTTGAGCTGGGTAGGCGACCCGCTCCCATCGCTAGGGACCACAAAGAGATCCGGGGACCCGGAAGTGTTCTGGAAAGCCGAATAGACGCAGAGCTTCCCATCGGGACTGAGCTCGAAGAACGAAACAGAGCTCCCGCCGCCGGGTGCCGCGTTCAGCACCACCGCGGGAGAGGAACCATCGATCGGGCTGCTGTACAGCTCCGTGTTCGCGCTTCCCAAGTCAAAGCCCCGAAACACGACCCGGAGTCCATCGGGGGATAAGGCCAGGGGTGTGTAGACGAGCCCGCCGGGAGCCGCCGGAGGATGGAGCTTGACCGGGGGAGAGCTCCCGTCGACGGGTGCCGAGTACAGCTCCCGGGTCTTGAACGTGTCCTGCTCCGCCACATAGAGCACACGGCGGCCGTCCAAACTCTGCTCCAGCCAGTAGATCTTCCCGCCGGGGACGAGGTCACCACCGACGAGTTCAGGGGTATTGGGCTGCGCCGCGAGGACACGGTAGTAGCGCCCGTTCGCGATCGGCTGGTAGAGGACCCACTTGTTGTCGTTCGTGAAGAAGGGGCTGAAGAACTTGTTCCAGCGATTCGTCGTGGGGAGGTTGGGTCCGACGACTTTCCACGGAGGGCTGCCGATCCTCGGAGTCACCCAGACGTGCTCGTTGCCGACGAGATCCGCCACCACCGAAACGGCCGACAACCCGCCCGGACTGAGACTGGCGGAGCGGAGGTCGGGAACCACGAGTCCCGTCGAAACCCGCTCGCTCCACTTCTGCCCCGAGGAGGACGCGGCGAGAAGGGTCAGGACCGTCGCGAGGCGCAGGACGTCTTGCATCCAGGTGAGCCTAAGGCTCGCCCCCAGATCCCGATAGGGAGTCGCATCACCCCGCCACGGCCTCGACCGTGCGGAGCTCTCCCGGCCCCTCGGCGGTGAGTTTCGCGGTCGGGAGGCATGCGGGGAGGAGCCAGACCTCACCGGGAGAGACACGGCGTGGAAGGCAGTCGGGAGCACGCAGGGTGCCGGCCCCATCGAGGACGGCGAGGATGCGAGGCGTCTTGCCGTCGGCGGCCATGCCGCTAGAAGCGGGCAGGAGCGGAGCCTCCTCGGCCGCGCCGATGCGCAGGAAGGCTCCCCGGAAGAGGTCGTGTTCGAAGAGCAGCGTGCGGTCGAAACCACACTCGGGGAGGGGCTCGCCGGCTGCGGGAGCCCGGGCCCAGGTGGGCGCGAGTTCGACGCGCGCCGACGCGAGCGCACCGTCGGGGTGGGTCTCGCGCGGACACCCGTCGAGGCCGAGGCGACCCCAATCGTGGATGCGGTAGGTCGTGTCCGAGTTCTGCTGGATCTCGAGGATCGTGACACCCGCGCCGATCGCGTGGACGCATCCCCCCTCGATCAAGACGCAGTCGCCGGCTTGCACCTCGCGACGCCGCAGGAGCTCGACCGTCCCGGCCGCGCCTTCCGTCGCGAGGGCCGCCTCGAAGTCGGCGCGCGAAACCCCGTCGGCGAGCCCCGCCCACACGCAGGCGCCCTCCTCGGCGGCGAGCACATACCAAGCCTCGGTCTTCGCCTCCGCTCCGCCGCCGATCGACGCGGCCGCTTCGGCGTCGGGGTGCACCTGGACCGAAAGGGGCTCGCCCGCATCGATGTACTTCACGAGGAGGGGGAAGCGGCCCGAGCGCGCGGGACGAGCGTTGCCGAGAATCTCTTCACCTCGTTCGGTGACGAGCTCGCGCAGGGTCTTGCCGGCATGCATCCCAACGCGCACCCGCGAGTTCTGCTCCTCGCGGTCGACGAGTTCCCAGGTCTCCCCCACGGGGCCGGAGGCGAGGACCTCTTGGGGAACCTCGAAGCCGAACAGGGGGGCGAGCGCGTCGCCTCCCCAGACCTTCGTCAGCAGGAGACGTTCGAAGAGGAGCGGCTCGAGGGGCGGGAGGCTCATCGCTTGGCCCCCGCTCCGGTGAGGAGCCGCTCGGCCTCGGCGCGCGCGCTCTCGTGATCCGATCCCCCCGCGATCATGTCCGCCACCTCGCGCACGCGCTCCTCACCACCGAGCGCGGTGATGCGGGTGCGGGTGCGCCCGCGCTCGACCTCCTTCGCCGCGAAGAGATGGCGATCGGCCGCGGCAGCGATCGCGGGAAGGTGTGTGACGCAGAGGACCTGCTCGCGCCTTCCGAGCCGGGCGAGATGCGCACCGACCTCCGGCCCGAGTCGGCCGCCGACACCCGCGTCGATCTCGTCGAAGACGAGCGTGCGCCCGCCGGCAGATGCGTGCCCGCCCCGGCGTTTGGTCGCGGGCGCAGAGAGTTCGGTGCGCAGCGCGAGCAGAATCCGCGCCGCCTCTCCGCCGGATGCGACATGCCGCAGCGGGGCGGGATCCTCTCCCGGGTTCGCGGCGAGGAAGAACTCGACGTCTGAAATCCCCTGCGGGCCGAAACGCTCCTGATCCTCGCCCGATCGGGGCGTGAAGCGCACCTCGAGCCGCGCGTGTTCCAGGCCGAGGGCGGCGAGGGTCGCCTCGACCCGCTTCGTGAGCTTCGGGATCAGCTTGGAGCGGGCGGCATCGAGCGCGGATGCACGGGCATCGAGCTCCTCGCGAGCCGCGGCGATCTCTTCCTCGAGTCCCGCAAGGTCCTGCTCGTCGTTCGAGAGCCGTTCGAGTTCGGCGGCGAGTTGCTCGAGCCGCGCGCGAAGGCCCGCCTCATCGCATCCATACTTCGCCTCGAGACGTTCCAACTCCGCGAGACGCTCCTCGACCTCCTCGAGCCGGCGCGGATCGAGGGGGACCGAGTCGATGAAGGAGGCCAACCCCGACGCGGCCTCGGCGAGGTGGATCTCCGCGCTCGAGAGGTCTTCGAGGGGCGCGGCCAGCCGATCGGAGCGTTCCCGCCAGCGTTCGAGCGTGCGCAGCGCGACGCGCAGGCGGTCGACGAGCGCTCCCTCGCTCTCGACGAGCTCGCAGACGAGGGCGCCGAGTTCGCCGTGCAGGTCGGTCGCCGAGCGCAGGAGGTCGCGTTCTTCGCGCAGGGCCGCGTGTTCGCCCGGTTCGATTCCCGCGGTGTCGAGCTCCTCCCATTGATAGCTCGCGAGATCGCGCCGGTCGCGCCGCTCGTGGGCGTCGGCGAGGAGCGCATCCCGGCGAGCCTGCGCATCGAGCCAGACCGCGCGCGCGTCGCGATAAGCGTCCGCCTTGGCCCCTAGGTTCCCCGCCTGATCGAGAAGCCGCACCTGCTCGACGGGCGAGAAGAGCGTCTGATGATCGTTCTGTCCGTGGATCTCGAGAAGGAGCGCCGCGAGCCGCTTCAGCGCGCGCAGCGGGATCGGCCGCTGCTCCACATGGGCCTTCGTTCGCCCCGCGGCGGTCAGCGCGCGGCCGAGCAGGAGCTCGATGGGCTCGCCCTCCTCGAGCCCCGCTTCGAACGTCTCGGCCACGGCGGGCACCTCTTCGCGCAGCACCTCGGCAACGCGCTCGATCGCCTTCCCGTCGCGCAGCTCGAAGCGCCCCTCGACACGCGCCTCCTCCGCCCCCTTCCGCACCCACTGCGCCGCCCCGCCGCGGGGCGTCTGCCCGGAGAGCAGCTCGAGCGCGGCGACGAGCAGCGACTTTCCCGCACCCGTCTCCCCCGTGAGAACGTTCAGTCCCTCCCCGAAGGAGACCTCGAGCCCCTCGATGAGTGCCAGATCCCGGATGTAGAGTTCGATGAGCATGACCTCTCCAAGGATCGCCCTCGACCCCGGTGGTTGCAACGGCGTCGGGCCAATCCGGGCGAGGTTCCGGGGGCGCTCGCGCGAAGGACCTCCCCTGCGCCGATCCCGCCACGGCTTCTCGATCCTGGGGTAGAGTGAAACCATGGGCACGCGGCGCAGGATCCCAGGGCCGAAGGTCCATGCCCTCCTCACGGCGCTCCCCCTCCTCGCCGCCGCGGCGTGCCGCGACGCCGGCTCCTCGGGCGCCAGCCCGGGCTCGGGCCAGGCCGTCACCACGCCGAACCTCCTCGTGATCGTCGTCGACGACTGGGCGGAGTCCGATTGGGAAGCCTCGCGAGGCGACCTCGACCCGTGGAACGACCTCGTGGCGATCGACACGCTCGCGGCGCAGGGCCAGGAGTGGGAGAACTTCTACGCGCAGCCTCTGTGCAACCCGACTCGCAAGACGCTGACCTTCGGGGTCTTCGACGGGGCCTCGGACAGCCGTCTTTGCATGAGCGGGATGAACTCGAAACCGGTCCCTACGGAGACCCTCGGCGAGGTCCTCCGGCAGGCGGGATACGCGACCGCCGCGTTCGGCAAGTGGCACATCGGACCCAGTTCGGATGCGACGGAGAGTTGGGGCGTCGCACCGCGCGAGTACGGATTCGATTCCTGGCGCGCGCTGAGCGCGACCAACATCGGGGGCCACTGCGGCTCGAACGACTACACCGATTGGATGCGCGCCGACGACGGCGTGGAGTCGCCGACGCACGAGTACCACACCGAAGCCGTCGGACTCGCGTTCATGGACTGGTGGCAATCAACACCGGGACCGCGTTTCGCCTACGTCTGCTTCCAGGCGGCCCACGAACCGTTCCACATGCCCCCGGCTCACCTCCTTCCGAGCGGCTTCCCCCAGCCGACGAGCGCGCGCAAGCGCTACGAAGCGATGCTCGTCGCAGCCGACTCGATGGTCGCGACGATGATGTCGATCGTCGACCTGACCGACACCTATGTGATCCTGCTCGGCGACAACGGCACGCCGCGCGGAGCGGTGCGGAGCGATCAAGATCCGCTGAAGGTGAAGTGGACCACGCTAGAGGACGGCGTCCACGTCCCGATGGTGGTCGCCGGGCCCGGCGTGCGCGTCGGCACGACCCGCGCCCTCGGACACGTCGCCGACCTCCCCGCGACGCTCGCGGGCCTCGCGAGCACTGCCGCGCCGCTAGCAATGATCGACTCGGTCTCGCTGCTACCGGTCTTCCTGGATCGCTCGCAGCGGGTTCGGGATTCGCTGATCTGCGATCGTGCGGGGGTGCCGACGAGCGCGGTCCACAAGGAGCGCGACACATGCGTGGTCCTCGACGCCGCCGGCGCCCTCTTCAAGGCACGCTACCTCGCCCCATCGACCCGCGGCGGAGCCACGACGCGCGCCTTCTTCAACCTCTCGCTCGATCCGCGCGAAGAGGCGCCGATCGACCCGAACGATCCGACCTACGCCGCCCGGATCCAGGAGTGCGAGACCCGCTACGCGGATTTCCTCGACCGCGGCGGGTCGAAGGGCGGGTTCCAGTAGCCCGGGCTATCGCGCCTCCGCGCCGTCGCGGAGCTTGCGGCAGGTCTCCATACGCTCCTCGAGTTCGGCGCGCGCCGCATCGGGCAGCGGGGCGGCGAGGGCTCGCTCGTATTGCTGGCGGGCGAGCTCCCACTTCTCCTGGCGCGCGAACTCGATCGCCCGCTCGACGTGCAGGAGGGTGCCCTCGCCGATCATCTCGAAGAGGGGTTCGATCGAAGTGCACTCGATCCAGGGATCGTCGAAGAAGACCTCGCGCACGACCCCTGTGATGCGGAAGCGCTCGAGGGGCCGCGCCTCCGCCATCAGGGAGGCGATCGGGGAACCGCGTCGGCAGAAGACGTGTGAGACCGGGTGCTCCCAGACCTCGGGGTCCCAGGGGAAGCGGTCGTCGGACCAGCCGGCGAGGTGCACCCAGTCCCCCGGCCCGAAGCGGCCGAGGCCGGGATTCCACGCGTCGATCTCCCCCTGGAACTGGAGGACGAAGCGGACCGGTTCGCCGAGGTAGCGATTCGGGTCGGAGCGCAGGGTGCTCAGCAGGACATCCGCGGGCTCGGCGGCCGTATCGTCTCGTTCCTGGTGCGCGGCGTGGCTCGAGCCCGCCTGGACGTGCGACCAGCCGAACGGAAGATAGAGCAGCGCGAGGAGCACCGCCGGGAGGAGTTTCCAGCGGAGGGGGGTCATCTCTTTGTTGCTATCGGCGGAGATGGGGGAGAGCTGGCGCGGAATCTGCTCAACCCCGGGTGATGCCCGGTCTGGGGGATCTGCCCTGGGTGGATCAGATTCCGCGGGCCGCGAACACCAAGGCGAGTCCCAGGCCGACCAAGGGAACCGGCCAGAGGCCGCCCGGCTCGCCGCCCGCGAGGTCGACGAGGAGGCCGAGGCTCGGGGCGAGCACCAGGGAGAAGAGGCTACGAGCCTGGCTCTCCACGGAGAGCATCGTCGCGGCCTCGGCCACATCGCTGAGCTGGTCCAGCCGGGAGAGCAGGAGCGGGCGCCACAGGTTCTGGAGCACGTAGAAGAGCGCGAACCCGGCGATCGCGACCGCGGCGTGCGCGCTCCAGAGGGCCCACGCGATCAGTGCAAAGACGAGCGCGGATCCCATCCAAATGCGGTGCGCGGCTGCGTCGGGACTGCGCCCCGGGGCGACCAGCCGGTGGGCATGCCGGCTCGCGGTTGCGGAGAGCAGGAACAACGCCACGTAGACCGGGCCGAGCAGGACGACCGAACGCTGGGCCTCGTTGAGCTCGAGCCCACCGAGCAGGTGAGCACTCAGCGGCAGCGCGGCCGTGAGCAAGATCGGCTGCAGATACCCCTTGCTGACCTTGAAGAACCCGTCGAAGCCCATGTCCTCCGCGAGGAGGCGGCGCAGCTCGGAGCGCGTCAGGGCACGGCGCACGCTCGCGACGAGGTCGCGCACGAGGCTTCGCGCGGTCACGCGCTCTTCTCCGATCGAATCGAGCGACGCCGGGTAGGTCGCGATGTTCAAAAGGTTGAGGAGATAGGGAATGATCGCGAAGAAGAAGACCGACACGAAGTCTCCCGTCCACCAGATGATCGTGCAGGCGATCACCACCGAAACCGCGGAGCCGAGCTTCGCCATCGAGCGGGTGTGCCCGTACACCTCGACGCGCTCGTCGGTGCGCCCCTCCGCCCGCAACCAAGCGAAGATCATCGCCTTGTGCGTCCCGCTGCGGAACGCCTCCCCCACCGCGAAGAGCGCCATCGCGACCGCGAGCGAGGCGACGAGCGGGCCGTTCGCGATGCGCCCGGCCTCCGCCGCGAGTCCGAGCGCGCCGAAGAGTGCAAAGGAGAGGATGTAGCTCACGAGGCTCACGAGCAACGCGCGGCGCCTGCCCGTTCGATCCGCGAGGACACCGCTCGGAATCTCCATCACCGCCGTCGCTGCTTCACGGATGCCGACGAGCAACCCGATCGTCGCGTAGTCGAGTCCCATCGCGAGGAACGCGAGCACGAGCGAATAGTCGTAGTACTGCTGGTTCTTGAGGAAGCCGTAGAGGCTGAAGCGCCGGATCATCTCCCCGCCGCCAGCCCGCGCTCCGGCACCCGCGGCTTCCTCCCGGTCGGGGGTCGCTCGAACACCTCGCCATAGATCCCGGTCCCCTCGATGAAGCCGCCGTGGGAGAGGAAGAACGCATCCCGTTCGACACCTCCGAAGCGGTCGAGGCGATTCGCCTTGCCCGTGCCGTCGAAACTGAACGTCGCCCGGGTGAGTTCGTGCCAGCTTCCATCCCCAAGCCGAACCCACTGCGCCCCGAAGCGCGCACGCCGAAGGAGGTGTCCGTTTGCGCCTCCGAAGTTCTCACTGAAGCTGTAGAGCCCCCGCAGAAGGCCGCCCTCCTTCGGCGCGCGCCAGCTCGAAATCAACATCCAGCGCTTTTCATCCGGCCGGAAGTAGTAGCCGCTGAAGGTGGTGTGGGTCGCGTCGTCGCGCTTCGCGGTGACGAGGAAGCGCTGGGGTTCGCCGGTCTTCCAGTCGAAGACGAGGTGGCTGTGTCCCCCGGTGCCCTCGTTTCCGAAGCTCCCGGTCACAACGCCTTCTCCACGATCCACGAGCACGACACGGTCCTCCTCCGCGACCTTGGTCCGATCGACCGCCTCACCTCCCGAGTCCCAAACACTGAAGATGATCCTCCTCTCGGTCGGGGAGTTGACCTGCATTCCGAAGTAGCCCCGGTGCCAGCCGGTCGCCATGTAGTAGGTCCAGATCGGATCCTGCTCGGCCACGACCTCGCAGTAGAAGGCCTCGACCCCCCGCTCGCGGAACTCCTCCGGGAGGGGATAGAACAGATGCACGGATGCGGCATTCCTGCGCGGCTCGAGGTTGAAGTGGGCTCCGGCCAGGGGATCGCCTTCGAGCAAGAGCGCGACCGGCTTCGCCTCGGTGCCGGAGACCTGCACGAGTTCGAATCGTGCGTAGCCGGGAGCGTCGATCTCGAAGCGCCCGAAGTCCGCACGGGCCCGGCCCTCCACTGCGCGTGCGGTCGCCGCCCGCTCCTCCCCGCCGACACGCAACTTCAGCTCGGCCGACTCGTCCGCTGCGAGATCCAGCTCCACGGAGCACGTCAACTTCCCCGCCTGCCCAAGGCGCCCGAACCACAGGGCGAGCTGGGCGCCATCCGGGGTCGAATCGTCGTGGTACGCGCTAGCCGCCGGCACACGAAGGGTGTGGGCCTGAACGACGACGGAAAACAGAAGGAAGACTGCGGCGAGGAGAGGCTGCACGTCCTGGGAACCTCTCCTCGCCGACGGTCCGGGTCAAGGATCCACCCGGGTTCCTGATCCCGCGGACCATGAACCCGAGTGGATCGGCAACTCACATGCTCCCGATCACGATGTCGAGGGCGTTCGTGAGTTCGAGTCCGACACCGGGCGTGAACGAAGCCGCCTGGGTGCAGGCCCGCGTTCCGAGGAGCGCGCAGTCGTCGGGGATCGGGATCGCGAAGGGACTGCCCGGTTGCGCCACGTAGACCTGGTGCTGGGCCGTCGGATCACAGAGCAGCGTTCCGGCGGGGCGAGACAGGTTCACGGGAGAGCCGACGCTCACCAGAAGCAGGTCCAGGCTCGCGGAGGGCGCGAAGAGCGCGTGGCTCACGAAGGGCTTCCAGGTCTGGCTGATGACCGGAAGACTCGGGCGACTGAAGAGCGCGAGCGGATTCGCCGGCTTCCCCTGACGCACGGTGGCGGTCGCCTGCAGCATGTGCGGAAGCACGAATCCGTATGCCGCTCCGGCATCCGGCTTGGAGTTGTCCTCCTCGTTGCCGGCGACGCCCGACTCACCACCGTCCTCGAAGCGGGCCCCCGCGGCGACCAATCGATCGGAGAGCGCGACCGCCCACCCGAAGTTGTCCTGGGCATCGGGACTCGACGCCTTGATGTAGGCGCTCTGGCTCCACTGACCGGCCGATCGTTCGAAGAGATACGCGGCGCCCGCGTTCGGAGCCGAATTGTCCGAATCGTCTCCGTTCACCCCGGCGGCAGCGCTGCTCTCGGACCAGGCTCCCACGAGAACACGATCTCCTCGCAGTGCCACCGAGGTTCCGAAGAAATCCCCGATGTCGGTGTTCGATGCCTTCAGATAGGCCTCCTCCACCCACCCGAGCGGGGTATGCACGAACACATAGGCCGCACCCGCGAAGGTCGCCGTGTTGCTCGAGGAGTCCCCCCCGACTCCGGTCGCCGCGGAGTCCTCGCGCGGGGCCCCCACGACGAGGCGTCCGCCGTCCGCGGAGACCGAGTTGCCGAATCGGTCCAGCGGATCGGAGTTCGAGCTCTTCAGGTAGGCATCTTGGGTCCAGCCGCCCATCGCGTCCGGCAGAAACGTGTAGACAGCCCCCGAGTACGTCGCGCCGTTGCTGGACGGATCGCCGCCGACACCGACTGCGGAACCGCTCTCGAGCGGAGCTCCGACGAACGCGAAGGTCGAGTCCAGCGCAACAGACGATCCGAAGGCATCTCCCGCGTCCGCGTTCTCGGCCTTCAGGTACGCCACCTGGGACCAGTTCCACAGGGCGCGTTCGAACACATACGCCGCTCCTGAATCGGTTCGGGCGTTGCTGCTCGGGTCTCCCGGAATTCCGTCCTCACCGGGGGCTCCGACGAGGATGCGGTTCCCCCGAATCGCGACGCTCGCACCGAAGTGGTCTTCGCGCGTGCCGTGGAGCGGCTTGAGGTAGGCCTCCTGAATCCAGGTGCCGGCGACTTGCCGGAAGACGTAGGCCGCGCCGAGATCCTTGCGAGTGTTCAAGGTCTGCGAGTTCGGAGCCCCGTCCGGGCTGTCCTCGCCGGGAGCGCCGACGACGATCGTATCGCCGTCGATCGCCACGGCGGCACCGAACTGATCGTCCGGGTCGGTGTTGGATGCCTTGAGGTAGTTCCTGAGGGTCCAGAAGAGCCCCGTGCGGTGGTAGACGAAGACGGCGCCCGCGTTCCTGGCGCTGTTGTCCGAGGGATCCCCCCCGATGCCGGTCGCCGCGCTGTCTTCGCCGGGCGCTCCGACGACGAGCGTGTCCCCGGATGCCGCGATCGCGACACCGAAGTAGTCCGATGCGCCGGGTGAGGAGGACTTCAGATAGGTGCTTTTCGAAACGGGATCGCTGCCGCATTGCGAGCGCGGCGGACCGGCAACGGCAGCGGATGAGAGCAAGGTGATTGCGAGCAAGGTGCGCGTCGGATGGAACTGCATGATGGCTCCTGGGGAAGGGGGAAGAGGGGTCGCTAAGTGCACCGAGGAGGAGCGGCTGCCGATCCCCGCGATCCTCGCGAGAACTCCTCTCGATGCACGTGCAGCTATGGGATGCGCGCGTTCCGGGTTACGGTCTAGACGCGTCCAGAAGGGGAAAACTCTGCCCAAATCGACGAAGCTCTCGCCACGGGATTTCTTCGCGTTCCGACGCCGAAACGCCGATGCGCGCGAGGGGCACAAACGCGCGCAACAGCGATGTTCCGGGTCAGCAGACGACCTCGATGATCCCGAGGTTCGCGTCGAGGACGAGGACATCGGCGACCAGTCCCGCCGCGAGGCGACCTCGCTCGTCCTCGATGCCGAGCGCACGGGCCGGGGTCTCGGAGGCCATCGTCAGGGCCTCGGCGACCGAGAGCACACCCGCACGAGTGAGCCGACGGACCGCCTCGAGCTGTGAAGCCGCGGCACCCGCGAGTCGACGTCCGCCGGGAGCCTCGGGGTCGTCGAACCAGAACGCGCCCGCGTGCTCCCGGCAGGTGTGGCCGTGGGATTCGAACGTCGAGCATCCCGTCCCCGCTCCGGCGAGTGCATCGGAGACGATCGCGAGACCCCGCGGACCGCGAGCGCGCAGGGCGAGGTCCACCGCCTCAGGCCCGACGTGCACGAGATCGCCGATCAGCTCGGCGACGAGGCAGTCCTCGGTGAGGGCGAATCCCGCGAGGCCCATCTCGCGGTGGTGCACTCCGCTCATCGCGTTGTAGAGGTGCGTCACCCCCCGGGCTCCGGCCTTCGCCGCGAGGACGGCCTGATCCGAGAGGGCGCGGCTGTGTCCGAGGGATACGCGGACGCCCGAAGCCTCGAGTTCCTTCACCAACTCGAGCGCCCCGGGGAGTTCTGGCGCGAGGGTCATCGTGCGGATGCCGCGCCCATCCCCCGTGGCGCTCCCTAGAATCTCACGCAGAGCCGCGGGCGAAGGTTCGACCAGACGTTCGGGGGGAAGCGATCCCGCCGAAAGCGGATTCACGAAGGGGCCCTCGAGGTGCAGCCCGAGCGGCGTCGCGAGTGTCGCATCGTTCGTGCGCAGCGTCTCCCCTTCGGGGAGGTCGACGAAGAGCCCGGCGGCGGGAGAGCACCGGATCCTCCGTGCTTCCCCCCACACCTCCTCGGCGGTCTCTCCAAGGCGTGCCGGATCGTCTGGGAAGAGCGTCGGCAAGAAGGCGGTCGTCCCCTCGGCCGCGAGCGCGCGCGCCATCCCCGGGAGATCCCGCACCGGATCGGCCCCGCGGAAGCCGTGCACGTGCAAGTCGATGAGCCCGGGCGCGAGAATCGGAAGGTCCTCGGCGAGTTCGGGATGCGGTGGCGTGTCCTCGAGCTCGACGGAACCGATACGCCCCGCACGCAGAGTGATGCGACCCACCCGCAACTCGCCGTCCACGAGCATCCTCCCGTGCAGCGTCCTCACGCATCCTCCTCCCGCTGAACGAAGAGCAGCGCGTTCGACCCCATGTCTCGCTCACGCGCGATGAGCCCGGGCCCAAGATCATCCAGACCGATCAGGCCGCGGGGTGTGTGGAACACGAGGACCCCTTCGGATGCGAGAACGTCGCGGCAGAGGGATTCCAGGACCGAAAGAATGCGGGCGCGGGTCTCCGGGTCGCGCACGAGGGGATAGGGAGGGTCGAAGAACACGATGTCCGCCCAGCGCTCTCCTCCCCAACTCGCGGCGGCGAGGGCATCGCCGCGCACGAGTTCGATCCGCTCCGCGACGTCGAGAGCGTTGATGTTCGAGGCGAGGAGCACCGCCGCCTTCTCGCCCCGCTCCACGAACCGCACGCGCGATGCGCCGCGCGACAGTGCCTCCAGCCCAAGGCTCCCACTGCCCGCGAAGAGATCGAGCACACGCGGCCCACGCCCCTCGTCATCGGCGGCCAGCCAGGGCCCGAGGGTCGACATCATCGATTCTCGCACACGGTCGAGCATCGGCCGCGTGCCACGGCCCTCGGGCGCGCGAATGCGCCGTCCGCGAAACTCTCCGCTGATGATTCGCATCCCGTCGTGAGAGTACGGAGTCCGGTAGTACGGAGGTAGTACGGAGTCAGGGCCATTCCCTCCAGACTCAGCGAATCCTTCGCTGAATCTGGAGGGAATGGCCCTGACTCCGTACTACCTCCGCACTACCGCGATGCTCGTTCCAGCGCGGGTGGCGAATCACCCTTCCTGTCGCAGAACGCTCGGGACTATCCTCCGACAGGGAAGTGGGTGAGAGTCGCTCAAGGCGGCAACCCACGAGCATCCAGACGAGACAACAGAGCCCGAGGTCCAGGCTGAGCTCGGCCCACTCGCTGTTGCGAATCCACATCGGAGCGTAGATGCCGGTAAGCGCGACCCGCGTCGCGCGGTAGAACGGAACGACCGCGAAGATCGGAGCGGTCCACACGGGGATGCGTTGGCGCACGAGCAGTGCGAGTACGAGTAGCGATCCCGATACGACGAGCATCGCCCCGTCCAGCCAGGGACGGACGCCGTAGATGTTGTGGACGTTCAGCTCCCGTTGGA
>DRLC01000045.1 GCA_011053145.1 Planctomycetota bacterium
CACGTCTTCTATCGCATCGCGCTTCCCGTGGTCCTCGTCGCGGCCGTCGTCTCGTGGTTCTGGACGCCCTTCGCGTGGTCCTTCCTGATCCTGGGGCCGCTCTTTCTGCTCGGGGTCGTCGACTCGCTGCAGAGGCGTCAGGCCGTGCGTCGCAACTTTCCTGTGATCGGGAACCTGCGCTACCTCTTCGAAGCGATCCGGCCGGAGATCAGTCAGTACTTCATCGAGTCGAACACCGACGGCAAGCCCTTCAGCCGCGAGCTGCGCTCCATCGTCTATCAACGCGCCAAGCAGCAGCTCCAGACGGTTCCGTTCGGCACGCAGCACGACCTCTACCAGGTTGGGGCCGAGTGGGTCACGCATTCGCTACGGGCTCGTCACCCCGAGAACAGCGAGCATCGCGTCCGCATCGGAGGGCCGGATGTCACGCAGCCCTACGACGCGGCCCTCTTGAACGTCAGCGCGATGAGTTTCGGTTCGCTCTCGAAGAATGCGATCCGGGCCCTCAGCGCAGGAGCGAAGGCCGGTGGCTTCTACCACAACACCGGAGAAGGGGGACTCAGTCCGCATCACATCGCGGGAGGAGGAGATCTCGTCTGGCAGATCGGGACCGGGTACTTCGGGTGTCGCAACCACGACGGCAGCTTCAACCTGGAGCGCTTCTCGGAGCGCGCGCGCCAGGAGCAGGTCAAGATGATCGAGATCAAGCTCTCCCAGGGAGCCAAACCCGGTCACGGCGGGATTTTGCCGGCGGCGAAGATCACCCCGGAGATCGCGGAGATTCGCGACGTGCCGATGGGCCAGGACGTGATCTCCCCGCCGTCCCACTCCGCGTTCGAGGGGCCCGAAGGGCTGCTCGAGTTTTGCCAGACGCTCCGCGAGCACTCGGGCGGAAAGCCGGTCGGCTTCAAGCTGTGCCTAGGTCGGCGCGGGGAGTTTCTCGCCGTCGCGCGCGCGATGCGCGAGACCGGAATGTGCCCGGACTTCATCACCGTCGACGGAGCGGAGGGGGGGACAGGCGCGGCTCCGCTCGAGTTTTCCAACTCGGTGGGCTGGCCCCTGACCGAGGCACTCCTGTTCATCCACAACACCCTCGTCGGATTCGGCGTGCGCGGGCGGCTCAAGATCATCGCTTCGGGGAAGATCATCACGGGCTTCCACATGGCGCAACGACTCGCGCTGGGAGCCGATCTCTTCAACTCGGCGCGCGGAATGATGTTTGCCCTCGGTTGCATCCAGGCCCGTCGATGCCACTCGAACGAATGCCCGGTGGGGGTGGCGACCCAGGACCCGCACCTCGTCCGGGGGCTCGACGTCGAGGACAAGATCCGGCGGGTGCGGCACTTCCAGCAAGGAACGGTGCACTCGTTCCTGGAGCTGCTCGGAGCGGCGGGTCTCTCGAGGCCCCAGGAGATCGGCCCCCAGCACATCCTGCGTCGGATCTCGGATTCCGAGATCCGTTCGTATGCCGAGATCTATCGCTTCCTCGAACCGGGGGAGTTGCTCGAGGGCGATCCGCCCGCTCCCTGGGATCGACTGCTCTCCAAGAGCGAGCTGCGAACGAAGGTTGGGTAGATCGGATCCCCTACCACGCGTCCGGATCTAGGAACGAGAGAGCCTTTTCCACGTCACTGGTCGGCAGCTTGCAGGTGTAGTCCCGGCATACGAACGCCGTCGCGTTCTCGCCAGGGACCTGGTCCTTCGTAAAGGGCGCGATCCTCGCGATCGCCGGCGTCTCTCCGGGGGGCCGGAGGAGCAGAACCTTGTTCGGCGCAAAGCGCGCGTGGAACGCGCGCACCAGGGCCTTCGTGTCGGCTGCGCCGGGATCACCCGCGATGACCACCTCGAACGTGGGCCCGAGGGAGAAGTCGACCGCGGCCAGGAGCTGGGTGTGGGCGGTCGGGCTCCTCGCCACGGTCTTCGAAAAGGAGCGCATGCAGCCCGCGGCCCGTTCCTCGTACGCGGTTCGTCCGGTGATGCGTGCGAGACGCAGGAGGTTCCACGCGGCGATCGAGTTCCCGGCCGGGATCGCACCGTCGTAGGCCTCCTTCCCGCGCACGCCGAGGAGCTCGTCGCCGTCGTCCGCGGACAGGAAGAAGCCGCCGCCCTTCTCGTCGGCGAAATGCGCGATCATTTGGTCGGTGATCGCGATGGCCGCTTCCAGGTAGCGGACCTCGAAGGTGGTCTCGTAGAGCTCGATCAGGCCGAAGGAGAGGAAAGCATAGTCGTCGAGGGTCCCGGGGAGTCCAGCGCGGCCCGCGCGGTAGCGCTTCATGAGACGCCCCTTGTCGTCGACCAGATTCGCGAGCGCGAACTCCGCCGCGGCGCGTGCTGCCTCGGCGTACTCGTCGTCCCCGAAGGCCTGGGCCGCGCGGGCGAGGGCCGCGATCATCAGCCCGTTCCAGTCGGTGAGGATCTTGTCGTCCTTGAGCGGGTGGACGCGTTCCTCGCGCGCCGCGAAGAGCTTCTCACGCATCCGTTCGATGCGTCCACGGAAGCTCTTCGCGTCGATCCCCTTCTCCGCGGCAACCTCGCGCGGGAGGTGGACGAGGTGGGGGATGTTGCGGCCGACGGACTCGCCGCTCGCTTCGTCGCGGAAGTTCCCGTCCTCGCGGATTCCGTAGGCCTTCGCGAAGAGGTCGGCGTCTTCCTTCCCGAGCACGTCGTCGATCTCGTCCCGCGTCCAGAGGTAGAAGAGCCCCTCGACACCTTCGCTGTCGGCGTCTTCGGCGGAGTAGAAACCGCCCTCGGGTGATGTCATGTCGCGCAGGACGTACTCGATGACCTCGCGGGCGGTTTCCTCGAACGTCGCCTCGCCGGTGAGCTGCCACGCCGCCGTGTAGGCCATCGTGTGCAGCGCCTGGTCGTAGAGCATCTTCTCGAAGTGCGGCACGAGCCAGCGCTGGTCCGTGGAGTAGCGATGGAACCCGTATCCGATCTGGTCGTAGATCCCGCCGCGCCGCATCGCACGCAGGGTCTCGAGCGCCATCTCGAGGGCGTGCGGCTGGGCGGCGCGCTGGGAGTAGCGCATCAGGAAGAGCAGGTTGTGGGGCACGGGGAACTTCGGAGGCTCGGACCCGAAGCCGCCGAAGGTCGCGTCAAAGCGTGCCGCGAAGCGCTGGTAGGCGAGGTCGAGGACCTCGGGTCCGAGGTCTTCGCCCGGGTTGCCCGTCCCGATGTTCTTCATCCAGTTCGAGACGTCCTTCGCGCTCTTCAGGATGTTCGTCCGATCTTGACGCCAGGCCTGGGTGATCTTCGGCAGGAGTTCCATCATCCCGGGGCGCCCGAAGCGTCCGGTCTTCGGGAAGTAGGTCCCCGCGAGGAACGGCTCCTGGTCCGGCGTCATCACGACGGTCATCGGCCAGCCTCCGCTTCCGGTCAGGGCCTGGGTCACGCTCATGAATACGTGGTCGAGGTCCGGGCGTTCTTCCCGGTCGACCTTGATGCAGATGAAGCCCGCGTTGAGGAGCGCCGCCACGTCGTCGTCCTCGAACGACTCCTTCTCCATCACGTGGCACCAGTGGCAGGTCGAGTACCCGATCGAGAGGAAGATCGGCTTGTCCTGCTCGCGCGCTGCCCGGAACGCTTCCTCACCCCAGGGATACCAGTCCACCGGGTTGCGGGCGTGCTGCAGCAGGTACGGGCTCTCCTCGAAGATCAGGCGGTTGAACTCCGGACCACCGTCGGGGGGGAGCGCGGCGATTTCTTCGGCGCTGGGGAGCGGCAGGCGTTCATGTCCCCCTTGGGCGGAGGCCGTTGGCACCTCTTCGGTGGCTTCGGCCTGGTCCTGTTCGCGACACAGGGCGGATTCCGCGGAGAGCAGGGAGAGGGGGAGGGCGAGCAGGAGCGAAGAGGGCTTCATCATCCGAGCAGACTAACCTCCAGTGCCCCGGAGGGGAGCGGCCGCCCTGTTCCCCCGGCGAAGAGCCGGGGAAACAGGAGCCGAAGCCGTCAGGTCTTCGCCTGGGAGCCCTGCTCGTCGAACCAGCGGTAGACCGCGGGCAGCACGAACAGGGTCAGGAGCATCGAGGTGACGAGCCCTCCGATCACGACGGTGGCGAGGGGGCGTTGGACCTCGGCGCCCGCCGTGGCGGCGACCGCCATCGGGAAGAATCCGATGATGTCGGTCAGCGCCGTCATGAGGACGGGACGCAGGCGGGAGTGCGCCGCGTCCCGGGCGGCTTCGTCCGTTGTCGCGCCTTCCTGCCGTCGCTGGACGATCGTCGAGACGAGCACAACACCGTTCATGACCGCAATTCCGAACAGGGCGATGAAGCCGACCCCGGCCGAGATCGAGAACGGGTATCCCCGCAGGAGGAGCGCGGCGAGCCCCCCGGTCAGGGCCAGGGGAACGTTCAGGTAGATCAGCAGGGAGAGCCGTGTGGACTGGAAGGTCGAGTAGAGCAGGACGAAGATGAGCAGGAGCGCGAGGGGGACGAGGACCGCCAGCCGCTTCGAGGCAGCCGCAAGGTTCTCGAACTGCCCGCCCCACTCGATGAACCAGCCCGGGGGAAGATCCACCTCGGCGTCGACGCGCTCCCGCGCTTCCGCGACAGCGGACGCGAGGTCGCGGCCGCGTACATTCAGTTCGACCGTGATCTTGCGTTGGATCCGCTCCCGACTGATCTGC
>DRLC01000046.1 GCA_011053145.1 Planctomycetota bacterium
GAATCGAAGGTCTTCCGATGCGTCGTCGAACGAGGCGTCCGTGGCTTCCACCGGGAACTCGAGCTTCTTGCTCTTCGTTCCCTGCGGGTCCTTGTAGCGCAGTTTCACGGTGAGGAGTTCCCCGTGGAAGGCGCTGGGGAAACCCTCCTCCGGCTCGCTCGCCTGCTGGTACTTCAGCGGATCGACCCCGGGACGCCCGACGCTCATTCCGGCGGGGACGAGCTCATAGAGCGCTGTCACGCTGTGGCCGGCTCCGATCTCGCCCGCATCCTTCGTGTCGTCGTTGAAGTCTTCGGCAGCGAGGACGCGGTTCTCGTAGCCGATCAGGCGATAGCCCGCGACCTCGGCCGGGTTGAACTCGACCTGGATCTTGACGTCCTTCGCGATCGTCTCGAGGGTCCCGCCGAGCTCGTGCACGAGGACCTTTTGGGCTTCGCGCAGCGAGTCGATGTAGGCGTAGTTGCCGTTGCCGTGGTCGGCGAGCTGCTCCATCTTCGAGTCCTGCAGGTTGCCGGTTCCGAAGCCGAGCACCGAGAGCGAGATCCCGTCCGCGCGCTCCTTCTCGATCAAGCGCACGAGCGAGCCCTCGTCCGACACCCCGACGTTGAAGTCTCCGTCGGTCGCGAGGATCACGCGGTTAATCCCGCCGTCCGCGTAGTGTTCGCGGGCGACCCGGTAGGCGAGCTGGATGCCGGCTGCTCCGGCCGTGGACCCGCCGGCCTCGAGACGGTCGAGGGATTCGAGGATCGCGGCCTTTTCGGAACACGCGGTCGAGGGCAACACGAGCCCGGAAGAGCCGGCGTAGACCACGATCGCCACACGATCCCGGGGCCCGAGCTGATCGACGAGCAATCGCATCGCACGCTTGAGGAGCGGCAGCTTGTCCGCGGTCTCCATCGAGCCGGACACGTCGATCAGGAAGGTCAGGTTGCGCGGGCGATCCGGGAGGTCGGTGATCGAGCGGCCCTTGAGGCCCACCCGGAGGAGCAGGTGCTCCTCGTTCCACGGCGCGCGCCCGACCTCGGTGGTGACCGAGAAGGGGACCTCGCCCGTGGGCGCGGGGTCGTCGTAGGAGAAGTAGTTCAGGAGTTCTTCGATCCGGACTGCGTCCGCGGGCGGGAGGTGCCCGGAGCGCAGGTAGCGGCGCACGTTCGCGTAGGACGCGGTGTCCACATCGATCGAGAAGGTCGAGAGCGGGGCGCTTTCGACGGTGAGGAAGTCGTTCTCCGGGATGTGGTCGTAGCCTTCGCGGGAGAGGTCGTCGTGGACTCGATCCGGTATCTCGGGTGCCCCGAGGAAGAACCCCGCGGATGGATCGACAGCTGGAGTGCTTACGTCGCCGGGCCCGCGGTATCGCCGCGTTGCCTTCCGGGTGTGGACGCTGGAAGCGCCTCCCAGCCCGATCGGGCCCGCGCCGGTCTGGGGACGCAGCGCCCCCGGAGCCGTGGGACCCGAGGGGCCAGGGGCGACCGGACCGGAGACGTACCCGAGGGACTGGAGGGCCTGGGTGCGGATGGGATGCGAGCTCCCGTCGGCGTACCCGAGGCCCGAGAGGTCCGGTTCCTCGATCACCTCTTCCGGCTGGGGCACCGAGTTCGGGGGAGGCGTCTCCTGGCGGGCCGTTCGCTCGAGCCCGACGAAGGTGTCCGGGCGATGCTCGGACGTGTCGCCGCTGCGCACCCACAGAAGCATCGAGGCCGCGGCGGCGAGAAGGATTCCCGCCGGGACGAAGACGCGTCGGGCGAGGGAGGCACGCTCGGGAGCGGTCCGGAGCGAGGCGGCGCGTCGGATGGCCTCCCGTCGAGCCGGGTCGAGGGCGAAGCCTTCTCCGCCCAGTTCCGCTCGCAGCACCGTACCCAGGGCGCGCAGCTCGTCGCACTCGGCGCGCAGCGCCTCGTCCTCGGCGAGTTCCGCCTCGAAACGTTCCTTCTCTTCCCCTTCGAGTTCGCCCAGGGCGAAGGCCGTCAGGCGGGGGTCGTCTTTTCGTTGGTCGTTCATCGTTCCTAGCCCTCCGCTTCTTCCAATTGGATCTCGCCCGCCATCCGCTCCCGCAGCGCCTTCATCGCGCGATGCAGGAGAAACCCCACGTTCGAGACCGAGTGGCCGGTGAGGCTCCCGATCTCGCGGTAGCTGAGCCCCTGCTGGAACTTGAGCAGGAGGACCTCCCGCTGGGGCTCGGGGAGCCGTCCCACGAGCCGGGCGATGCGTCCGGACTCTTCCTTGGTCTCTGCGATGCGCGCCGGATCGAGGTCGGACCCCGCCGGCGTGCTCGCGCTCGTCTGCGTGCTCTGCTGCATGTGGTTCTCCTTGGCGCGCTCGTCGAGCGCGCGGTTGCGGCAGACGGTGAAGAGCCACTCGGCAAGGTGTCCCTCGATCCGTTCCCGGGGCTGTCTGCACAGCTCGAGGAACGTGTCCTGCACGACGTCGCGCGCCCGCTCGGGGTCTCCGAGAAGGCGCGCGGCGAACAGGCACAGGCGGCGTTCGAAGCGCTCCAGGGCGTCCTGGATCCAGTCCTCGTGGCTTTGGTCCTGCATCGTGTCGAGGGACGGCTTCCCCGTCCGCCCAAGGCCACGGGCGAGCGCGGATTGCCTTAGAGGTTTTCGAAAGAAACAGGCCCAGGAGGGCGGGAAGGCGTTTCCGGCCCGGGAAACCTCAGCGCGCGGTGCGCGTCACCTGGGTGGTGCTCGCCTGGGCGGTGGGCCAGAGCACGATCTCGCCGATGTTGACATGGGGAGGGCGTGTCAGCGCGTACAGGATCGCGTCGGCGACGTCCGCCGGGGTGAGGGGATCGAAACCCTCGTACACGCGCTGGGCCTGCTCCGCGTCGCCGCGGAAGCGCACGACGCTGAACTCGGTCTCGACCATCCCGGGATCGACGGTGGTGACGCGCAATCCCTTGCCCGCTGCGTCGACGCGGATCGCTTCGTAGATCGCGCGGACCGCATGCTTGGTCGCGCAGTACACGTTGCCGCCGGGATAGACGTGACGGCCCGCGACGCTGCCGAGCAGCACCAGGTCGCCGCGGCCGTGGGCGAGCATCGCGGGGAGCGTGTGGCGGGTGATCGCGAGGACGCCCTTGACGTTCGTGTCGATCATCTCCGCCCATTCCTCGGGATCGCCCTCCTGGATCGCGTCCATGCCCCGTCCCAGGCCGGCGTTCGCGACGACGATGTCGAAACGCCGGTCCGCGAGGGCCGCGCGCACCGCGGGCTCGTCGCGCACGTCGAGGACCAGAACCTCGGCGCCTCCGCATTCGGCGGCGAGGGCTTCGAGGCGATCCCGGCGGCGCGCGGCGAGCACCAGGGATGCGCCGCGGCGGGCGAGGAGGCGGGAGGTGGCGGCGCCGATCCCCGAGGAGGCGCCGGTGACGAGGGCTGTTTTGCCGGTGAGGGGTTCTTGGGTCTGCATCCCGGAAACCATAGCCCTCGGGGGCCTCGATCCAGCGGGCGAAGCGCCGGAAGCGCTAGCGCCCCCACCGGCCGACTGGCGGGAGTGGCGCGCGGGCCGTAGGCTCCCGCACCGCCCGCCCGCCCGGAGACACGCCATGGTCGAGATCCACGCACGCTACGAAGGGGAGCTTCACTGCGAAGCGACCCACGGCCCCTCGAACGCCGTCCTGCACACCGACGCGCCCGTCGACAACCACGGGCGCGGCCGTTCCTTTTCTCCCACCGACCTCGTGGGGACCGCTCTGGGGACCTGCATGGTGACGATCATGGGGATCGCCGCGGAGCGCCACGGATGGGACATCCGCGGGACGCGGGTGCGCGTGGTGAAGCACATGTGCGCGGACCCCGTCCGCCGCATCGAGCGGCTCGAGGTCGAGATCACGGTCCCGGGCGAGCACGACGAGCGCGCGCGGGACCTGTTGCGGAAGGCGGCGTCGGGTTGTCCGGTCTGGGCCAGCCTCCACCCGGATGTCACGGTCGAGCTCACGCTCGCCTTCGGGTCCGACTGAGGGCCCGGCGATGGGGAGTGCGACGAGCCGTCCGGCGCGGGAAGCGATCCGATCTCGCCGGCGAACCGTCCTCGCGCTGATGGTGCTCGCCGTGCTCGTGGCGGTGTTGTTCTTCCTCTCGTTGCGCCTGGGATGGAAGTGGACCTTTTCGCCGGCGGAGATCATGCGTGGGGTCGGAGCGGAACTCGGGCTCGCCGCCCCGCTCGAGGGCGCGAGCCGCCAGGTCATCCTCGGGCTTCGGCTCCACCGGGCATGGACCGCGCTCGCGGTCGGTGCGTCGCTCGCCCTTTCCGGTTCCCTCTTGCAAGGACTCTTCCGCAACGGTCTCGCCTCTCCGAGCGTGATCGGGGTCACCGCGGGGTCGGTTCTCGGAGCGTCTTTCGCGATCGCACTGGTGGGGGGGTACGGCGCGGGGCTCGTCCCGCTCTCCACCGGGTTCGTGACGCCGGCTCTGGTGAGCGGCGCGGCGCTCGTCGGTGCGCTCGGAACCACCTGGCTCGTGCTTTCGCTCGCGAGCCGCGGCGGGCGCGTCTCCGTCCCGACCCTGCTGCTGGGTGGAATCGCGCTCAACACCGTGGTCGGCGGGCTCCTCGCGACCCTGCAGTCGGTGACGCTGCGGGATTTCGAGGTCAGCCGCGCAATCCTCGCTTGGACGTTCGGGACCCTGGACGACCGCACCCCCTGGCAGGTGACCCTCGCCTGGGGCGGGCTTCTCCTCGGCCTCGCGGTCGTCCCGTTCGTCGCCCGCGAGCTGGATCTGTTCGCGACCGGGGAGGAGGATGCCGCCGGCCTGGGCGTCTCGGTCGCGCGCGTGAAGTGGCTCGTGCTCCTCGGCGCGACCATGCCGACCGCCTGCGCCGTTTCGGTCAGTGGTCAGATCCCGTTCATCGGCCTCGTGGTTCCCCACATCGTGCGCGCGGTCGTCGGTCGGGAGCACCGGCGTCTGCTCCCGGTCAGCGCGCTCGCCGGCGCGGCGTTCCTGCTCGGCGCGGACCTCCTGAACGCGAGGCTCCTGCGGGATCTCCAGCTCCAGCCCGGCGTGCTGATGTCGCTGATCGGCGGCCCGTTCTTCCTCGTGCTCCTCGTCCGCCAGAGGCGGAGGGGGATGGGATGGTGACGCGACTCGAAGCGAGGGGGCTCTCGCACTCCTTCGACGCCGCCCGGGATGTGCTCGTCGAGCTCGACCTGGTCCTTTCGGGCGGGGAGTTGGTCTGTCTCGTCGGTCCGAACGGAGCGGGCAAGTCGACGCTCTTGCGCGTGCTCGCGGGCCTGCTCGAGCCCACCCGCGGGGACGTCCGGCTCGACGGTGCGCCGCTCTTCTCGATCCCTGCGCGGAGGCGGGCACGGCGCATCGCGCGGGTTCCCCAGGGGCTCGATGCCCTGCCGCAGACCAGCGTCGAGAGCTTCGTCCACGGGGGGCGCTATCCGTACCTCGGCGCCTGGGGGCGGGCCCGGGCCGGGGATCGCGCGGCGGTCGACGCGGCCCTCGCCGCGGCCGATGTCGCGGACCTCGCCCGCCGGTCGATGGAAGAGCTCTCCGGTGGGCAGCGCCAGCGGGTGCTCGTCGCGCGCGCCCTCGCGCAGGAGTCGGAGTGGATGCTCGTGGACGAACCCACCGCGGCCCTCGATCCCGAACACGCGGTGGGGCTCTTCCGGCTCCTGGCCGCCCTCGCGGCCGGAGGGCGCGGTGTGCTCGTCGCCACCCACGATCTCGCCCTCGCCGGACGATTCGCGGACCGGGTCGTCGTCCTCGATCGGGGCCGGTTGGTCGCCGAAGGGGGTGCGCACGCGGTGCTCACCCCACAGGTGCTCGTGCCTGTGTATGGCCCCTTCCTCCACTTCGCACGGGCGGGGACCGGGGAAGGCGATGGGGAGACCAAGCCCCTGGTCGTCCCCTGGTCGGCGGGGGACGCCGGCCCCGCGGATCCCCAGAAACCCGGAGTCTAGTCCCGGGTTTCCCCCGCGATTTCTCCGTCTCGCGGGACCTGCAGCCCGGGGGACGCATATTCCGTGGGTGCACGCTCCCGGGCGTGGGCTAGGATGGCCCGCCGGGGGACGATCCCCCGTCCCGGTCGTGAGGGGGACTCCCGGCCGGCCCGCAAGTTCCGCTGCGACCCCCATGAGCACTTCCGTCTGCGTCGTCGGTTCGATCCACATGGACCTGGTGGTCCACGCCCAGCGCTTCGCGCGTCCCGGAGAGACCCTTCTCGGAGGGGCCTTCGACATGCATCCGGGAGGCAAGGGAGCCAATCAGGCCGTCGCCGCCTCGCGCATGGGGGCCCAGGTCAGCCTCGTCGGCTGTGTCGGTGAGGACGACTGGGGATCCAAGATGCGCGGTGTCCTGACCGCCGAGGGCGTCGACATCCAGCGCGTGCGGACCTGCGAGAAGAGCCATACGGGCGTGGGCGTCGTGACCGTGGTGGCGGATGGAGCGAACACGATCGTCGTGGCCTCCGGCGCGAACCTGCGGTGCAGCCCCGAAGACGTGGACAACGCGGCCGGGGCGATCGGCGACGCCGACGTCCTGATCCTACAGGCCGAACTCCCGCTCGAAACCAACCTGCGCGCGATGGAGATCGCGCGCAATGCGGGGACCCGCATCCTGTTCAATGCCGCCCCGGCGGAAGACCTTTCTCCCGACGTGTTGTCCGGGGTCGACCTGTTGGTCGTGAATCGCGGCGAGGCCGCGGCCCTCGTCGGCGATGACACGGGCGAGGTCAGTCCGAAGGGACTCGCGCGGCGGCTGGCGAGCTTCGGGCCCGAGCGCGTCGTCGTGACCCTGGGGGCCGAGGGCGCGGTGCATTTCGACGGCGAGGACATGCGCACCTTCGAGGCCTTCGACGTGGAGTGCGTCGACGCCACCGGAAGCGGCGACGCATTCGTCGGTGCGCTCGCGACCCTGCGCGCCGAAGGGGTGCCCTCGAAGGAAGCGGTCAAGGCCGCCTGCGCGGCCGGCGCGCTCGCCGCGACGCGCGCCGGGGCCATCGCGTCTCTCCCCACCCGTGAGGAGGTGGAGGAGCTCCTCGGTTCGAGCTGTCGCGCGCGGGGGAATTGACCATGGCTACGGAGAAGAAGAACGCTGGCGTGGAGGAAGAGCCGAGCTTCGACGCGCGCCTGGAACGGCTCGAAGCGATCGTCGCGGAGCTGGAAGATGGCGGACTCGGGCTCGAAGAGGCGATCGCGCGCTACCAGGAGGGGATCGAGCACGTGAAGCTCTGCCACGGAACCCTCGCCGGCTTCCGCAAGCAGGTGGAAGAGCTCTCCCGTGAGGCGGACGCCGCGCTACGGCCCTTCGACGGCGATCCCGACCTCCCCTCGGATTGACGCGGTGTCCACGTCCCGTCTCGACACCCTGCTCGCCGAGGGGCGGGCCTGGGCCGACGATGCGCTGAAGTGCGCTCTCCCGGACCAGGAGGCACACCCCGAGCGGTTGCACCGCGCGATGCACTACGCGCTCTTCGGAGGCGGCAAGCGCCTGCGCCCGATCCTCGTGCGCCTTCTCTGCGAGGGCCTCGGGGGGAGTGCAGAGGCGGCGGGACCGGCGGCGGCGGCGATCGAGATGGTCCACACCTACAGCCTCGTCCACGACGATCTGCCCTGCATGGACGACGACGCGCTGCGCCGGGGTCGTCCCACGGTCCATGTGGCCTTCGACGAGGCGACGGCCGTGCTCGTGGGCGACGCGCTCTTGACCCACGCGTTCACGGTGCTCGCGGGGGAGGAGGCCGGCGCTCAGCTCGTCCAGGTCCTCTCGAACGCGGCCGGGCCCGCCGGGATGGTCGGGGGGCAGATGATCGACCTGGTGCTCGAGCTCGAGGCAGGAGCGGGGCCGGCGGGGCGCGACGCGGTCGAGGATCTGCACGACCGCAAGACCGCGGCTCTGTTCGGTGCGGCGACCGAGATGGGAGCGATCGTCGCCGGCGCCGATGCGGGGGTCCGCGGGCGGGCCCGCGCGTTCGGACGCGCGCTCGGGCTCGCGTTCCAGGCGGTCGACGACGTGCTCGATGTGACCGGGGATGCCGGGACGCTCGGGAAGACTCCGGGGAAGGATGCGAGCCTCGAGCGCGCGACCCTCGTGGCCGCGGTCGGACTGGAAGGCGGGCGCCGCCGGGCCGAACGCCTCACCGCCGAGGCGCGGGACGCGCTGGATGCCCTTTCCCTGGCCGATCCGGGGCCCCTCCAGGAACTGATTGCGTTCGTGCTGCACCGCAGCCGATGAAAGGGCCGGGTCCGCTGCGCCTCCCCGGGCGAGAGCCCCGCTTCGTGGTGTAGACTTCTCGCGGCCCCCGAGTCCCTCCGATGCCCGATTCCAAACTGCGCGCAGAAGCGCTCCTCGATCGCCTACGGTCTCCCGAGGACCTGCATGCCCTCGCGGCGAGCGAACTGCCGCCGCTGTGCGAGGAGATCCGCTCGTTCCTCCTCGAATCCGTGCAGCGCACCGGGGGCCACCTCGGCAGCAATCTCGGTGTCGTCGAGTTGACCGTCGCGTTACACCGCGTCTTCGACTTTCGCCGGGACCGGCTCGTGTTCGACGTGAGTCACCAGAGCTACGTCCACAAGATCCTCACCGGCCGCAAGGAGGGCTTCGATCGCCTGCGGCGGACCGGCGGACTCTGCGGCTTCACCCACCCCGCGGAATCGGAATACGACCTGTTCCACATGGGGCACGCCGGGACGAGCATCAGTCTCGGACTCGGTCTCGCAAAGGCCGCCGCGCACGAGGCCGATCCGCCCAGTGTCGTTAGCGTGATCGGGGATGCGAGTCTCGGTGCCGGGGTGGCCTTCGAGGCCTTGAACCATGCGGGCGCCTCCGGGGTGAACATGCTCGTGGTCCTGAACGACAACGAGTGGTCGATCTCGAAATCGGTTGGAGCCCTCGCGCGGTATCTGACCCGGATTCGTTCCGCGCGCGTCGTCCAGCGGGCACAACAGGAGATCCACGGACTGCTGCAATCCATCCCGCTGATCGGCAAGAAGGTGGAGGACGTGATCGAACAGATGCGCGAGGTCCTCCGCCACACGATCGTACAGGGCCACGTGTTCGAGGAGTTCGGCGTCACGTACGTGGGCCCGGTCGACGGCCACGACGTGGACTACCTCGTCGAGAGCCTCGAGCGCGTTCGCAAGCTCGAAGGCGTCGTCCTCCTGCATACGCTGACTCAGAAGGGCAAGGGACACCCCGATGCGCTGACCCACCCCGAGCGCATGCACGCCGCGAAGCCCACCGCCCCGAAGGTCTCGACTCCGGTGTCGGCCGGGGTAGCGGGGGACAGCGGGCGTCTTCGCAAGTGCGAGGCGGCGAGCGTTGCCGCGACCCCGGTCCCCGCGCGCAGCTACACCCAGGCCTTCGCCGATTCGCTCCGCGCGATCGCCGAGCGGGACGTGCGGGTGCACGCGATCACCGCGGGGATGCCTTCCGGAACCGGGCTGCTCGGCTTTCAGGAGCGCTTCCCGAACCGCTTCCACGACGTGGGAATCTGCGAGCAGCACGCCGTCGCGATGGCCGCCGGAATGGCCAAGGCGGGGTTGCGGCCGGTGGTCGCGATCTATTCCACCTTCCTGCAGCGTGCCTACGACCAGGTCTTCCAGGAGGTCGCGCTGCAGCATCTCCCGGTGACCTTCGCGCTCGACCGCGCGGGTCTCGTCGGCCAGGACGGCCCGACCCACAACGGGGTTTTCGATCTCGCTTACCTGCGGGTGCTCCCCGGAATCGCTCTCGCCGCCCCCCGCGACGAGACCGACATGCGGCGCATGCTCGACGCCGCGATCCGCCGGGACGAGGGGCCGATGGCGCTTCGCTTCCCGCGCGACCTCGTCCCGTCCGAGGAACTCCTCCCCGCGGAAGAGCGCGCACCGATGGAAGCGGGACGGGCCGAGGTCCTGATCGACGGTGGCGAACTCGTCCTCTGGGCCTCGGGCGCGCTCGTGCGCCAGGGCCGCGAGGCGATCGAAGCCCTGCGGGCGCGGGGGGTCGACGCCGGGCTCGTCGACGCGCGTTTCGTCAAGCCGCTCGACGAAGAGCTCCTCGCCCAGCACCTGCGCACCAAGCGCCACATCGTCTCCCTCGAGGAACATCAGCGCAGCGGAGGCCTCGGGAGCGCGATGCTCGAGGCCGCCGGGCGTCTTCCCGTCGGAGGCGGCGCACGCGGCGAGCAACGCGCGCGCATCCGCACCCTCGGGGTTCCGGACCGGTACATCGAACACGCTTCCTCCCGGGACGAGCAGCTCGCGTCGCTCGGACTCGACGCCGAGGGGGTTGCCCGCAGTCTGGCCGGGATCCTGCGCGCCTCCTTGGTTTGAGCGACGAAGGGCAACACGTGACACCCGAGAGCGCGCTGATCCTCGCGAACTTCGAGAAGGCCGCGGTGCGGGAGCTCGCGAGCGAGGTCGAGGCCTGGCTCGCGGAACGTCTCGAGGTGCTCGGCGTCGTGCGGGACATCCGCGGGTTCGCGGCCGAGCGTGAACTCGACCCCTCGGCCGGGGTTGCGAGCCGGCCGGACCTCCTGGTCGTACTCGGCGGGGACGGCGCCCTGCTCGGTGCCGTTCGCGCGTTCAGCGCCGACCCGGTTCCGACGGTCGGCATCAATCTCGGCCACGTCGGTTTCCTCGCATCGACCCCGGCTCCGCGCTGGCTCGATACGCTCGAGCACGTGCTCGCCGGGACTTGCGAGGTGGAGGAGCGCTCTCGGGTCGAGGCCCGCTGGCGCGACCGCGACGGGGTGGACCGTTCGGCCATCGCGCTGAACGACATCGGGGTGCAACGCGGAACCCTCGACGGGATGGTGCGCGCGTCGCTCAGCATCGACGGGGTCTTCGTCACGAAGTACCGCGCGGACGGAATCCTCGTCGCGACGCCGTCGGGTTCGACGGCTTATTCCCTGTCCGCGGGCGGTCCGATCCTCGTTCCGGGGGTCGGTGCCCTCGTCGTGACCCCGGTGAGTTCCCAGGGGCTTTCGAACCGTCCGATCGTCGTTCCAGCGGACGGCGTCCTGGGACTTTCCGTCGAGGACGGCCACGGCCACGCGCAGCTCGCCGTGGACGGCCAGCGCTTCTTCGCGCTGCGGGACGGCGACGTGGTGGAGCTGCGGCGCGATCCGGTTCCCTATCCGCTGTTCGCGATGCCGGGACTCGACCCGTACCGTCGACTGCGCGAGCGTCTCGGTTGGGGGAGCGAGCAGAACCCCGCGCCGCCCGGATCCTGATCAGAGGGGGATCGGGTGGGCGGAGTCCGCTTGGATGACGCCGTCCTCGATCGTGAGCACGCGCTCGCAGTGCGCGGCGAGACGACTGTCGTGGGTGACCAGCAGCATCGAGAGCCCGCGCTTCTCCTGCTCGGCGAGGAGGAGTTCGAGAACGGTCTCGCCGGTGGCCTTGTCGAGGTTTCCCGTGGGCTCGTCGGCGAGCAGCAGTTCCGGGTCGGTGAACAGAGCGCGCGCGATCGCAACGCGCTGTCGCTCTCCTCCGGAGAGCTGGGGGGGCTTGTGGCGCATTCGGTCCGCGAGCCCGAATTCCGCGAGGGCGTGCTCGGCGCGGGCGCGGAGCTCGCCCCGGGAGCGCCGCCAGTCGACCGCACCACGGGCGATCATCGAGGGCAGGAGGACGTTCTCGATCGCGGTGAGCTCCGGCAGCAGGTGGTAGAACTGGAACACGAATCCCAGGCGCTGGTTCCGGATCGAAGCCCGCTCCGCGACGGAACACGCCCAGGGGTCGCGACCGTCGATCTCGATCTCCCCTTCGTCCGGACGGTCGAGGAGTCCCAGGATGTGCAGGAGCGTGGACTTGCCCGCACCCGAGGCGCCCATCAGGGCGACGCGCTCGCCGCGATGCAGCGCGATGTCGATCCCGTGCAGGATCTCGAGCGAGCGCGCCTTGCCGAGAGCGAAGGCCCGTCGGATGCCGTGGGCCCGGAGTACGACGGGAGCCGGGGAGTCCCTTCGGGTGGGGTCGGTGTTCACTCGTACCTCAGGGCTGCGAGGGGGTCGAGCTTCGAGGCTCGCCAGGCCGGGATCGCGGCGAACAGCAGCGCGCAGGCGAAGGCTCCGAGGACGATCAGGGCCACGGCGAGCGGTTGGACGATGCTCGGGATGTGGTCGAACAGGTAGACCTGGCGATTGAAGATCTCGACGCCGAAGAACCTCGAGAGGGCGCGTTCGAGCGGATCGATCCGAAGCGCGCCCCAGGTCCCGAGCAACGCGCCCGCGAGGGAACCCAGGAGTGCATCCCAGAACGCGATGAAGAGGAACATCTGGCGGATCCCGCGCGGGGTCGCGCCGAGCGCGAGCAGGATTCCGATGTCGCGGCGCTTCTCGGAAACCATCATCGAGAGGATCGCGAAGATCGTGAAGCCCGCGACGACGAGCACGAGGCTCAGCATGATCGCCATCAGCACCCGCTCGTTCTCGATCGCACCGAGGAGGTTCACGCGGAACTCTTCCCAGGTCCGGACTTCGTACGGGCCGCGGGGTCCCTCGGAGATCAGGCCCCTTTCGGCGAGGTCTCTCCGGAGGTCAGCGGTCAGGCTTGCCGCATCGTGCTCGTAGTCCCGCGCGGCGACGAGGACCTGTGTGTAGTCGCGGAAGTGCCCGAGGAAGTCGGACAGCTCTCCGCGGTCGAGGTAGATACGGCCCATGTCCGCCTCGTTCTGGCCGCTGCGGAACGTGCCCGCGACGACGAACTCGCGGTTGTTGAGGGGCCATTCGCCCGTCTCGGGATCCTGGACGATCGTGCCGATCTGCAGGATGTCCCCGCGCCGCATGTTGAAGATGTCGAAGAGCTGCTCCCCCACGAGGACGGAGGCCTTCGGACGCCCGCGGCGAGGACGCCGGGAGGGAGGTGCGAACGGGAAGAGGGGGTTTTCGACGGGGGCGAGGGTCGGACCCGAAGCCTCCCCCGTGAGGGCCGCGAGCAGGCGGGTGGTGTCGAACTCGTCCTGGACGTGGAGGTCCGGGAGGATTCCTCCGACCGTCCGGACGGCGGCCTGGAGGGCAGGCCAGGTCACACGCAACGGACCGGCGGTGTCGATGCCGACGAGCTGCACCAGGATCGGGTTGTTCGCCGTGGACCCCTGGGACGCGAGGATGTGATCGAGCTTCTTGCCGCGCTGGGTGATCAGGCCGGCCCAGATGAGCTGGCTCGTCGCGGCTTGGACACGCTCGTCCGACCGCACCGCGTGGAGCAGCTCGTAGGGGTCCCTCGGAACCTCGCTTCCGGCCTCGACGCCCTGGTTCGGCTCGATGATGATGTCCGCAAGCGAACCGCGCACCGCATCGCGGCTCGCGTCGAGGAAGCCGGTCATGATCGAGAGGATCAGGATCAGCGCGGCCACGGCCACGAGGATCCCGACCATGCCGATCAGGTTCGTGCGGCGCGCGAACAGATAGCGCCAGCTCAGGAAGGAGCGGTACACGGGCTAGCAGTCCGGGGAAGACGCCTCTTCCGAAACCTGCGCGGGGCGGCGGCGCATCGTGGGAAAGAGAAGCACGTCGCGGATCGAGTCCTGGTTCGTGAGCACCATGCAGAGTCGATCCATCCCGATGCCGAGCCCCGCGGTCGGAGGCATCCCGTACTCGAGGGCCTGGATGTAATCGATGTCCACTTCGCCGGGGGATTCCGGGTCGAGGCTCGCGACCTGGGCGCGGAAGCGCTCTTCCTGCTCGACCGGGTCGTTGAGTTCCGTGAACCCGTTGCAGATCTCCATTCCTCCGATGTGCAGCTCGAAGCGCTCGGCGAAGTCCGGGTTGTCGGGGTCGACCTTCGCGAGGGGGCTGATCGCGGCCGGGTGGTGCGTGACGAAGGTCGGTCGATCGAGCTCGTCCTCGACGAGGATTTCGAACAGGCGATCCACCTGCTTGAAGTGGCCGAGCTCGGCGGGGACTTCGGCGTCGAGTTCACGAGCCTTCTGGCGCACGGCCGCCTCATCGAAGAGGCTGACCCCGCTCGCGCGCTCGAAGAGCTCGTCGTAACGACCGCGCTCGAAGGGAGCGGCGAGGTCATAGGCCTTTGCCCGGAACGGGACTTCGGTCGCCCCGGTGAGTTCCACCGCGAGCATCGAGACCAGCGCTTCGGTCAACTCGATCATGTCCCGGTAGTCCGCCTGCGCCTGGTAGAGTTCCAGCATCGTGAACTCGGGATTGTGACGCACCGAGAGCCCCTCGTTGCGGAAGTTGCGGCTGACCTCGAAGACGCGCTCGAGTCCGCCGACGATCAGGCGCTTGAGGTAGAGCTCGGGCGCGATGCGCAGGAAGAGGTCCACGTCGAGGGCGTTGTGGTGGGTCACGAACGGACGCGCCGTCGCACCGCCGGCGATCGGGTGCAGGGTGGGGGTCTCCACCTCGAGGAACCCACGCTCCTCGAGGAACCGGCGCGAGAGCGACAGCATGCGGCTGCGCTTGACGAACACTTCGCGCACGCCCTCGGAAGCCCACAGGTCGACGTAGCGCCGGCGATAGCGCTGCTCGACGTCCACGAGTCCGTGCCACTTCTCGGGCGGGGGCGCGACGGCCTTGGCGAGGAGCTTGACCTCGGTCGCCCAGACCGTGAGCTGGCCCTTCTGGGTACGCCCGAGCGTGCCCGTCACGGCGACGAGATCTCCGCCGTCGAGTTCCTTGCGCTGCGGCCACCAGTCGGTGAGGGCATCCCGCCGGAGGCCGACCTGGATGCGGCCGGTGCGGTCGAGCACCGGCGCGAAGATCAGCTTGCCGAAGTCCCGCATCCCGAGCAGCCGGCCGGCGACGGTGACCTCGGTGTCGATGCGCGGGCCCGGCTCCTCGGGGGTGCCGCCGGCTTCGATCAGCGCTTCGATCGCCTCGGCGGGAACACCGCGGGGAGGGTAGGGATCGCGGCCGGCGGCGCGGATCGCCTCGACCTTCGCCTGACGGTCGGGATGGGAGAGCTCGGTCATGGCCTTGCGCCGGTCATTGGGACGGAGGAGGCGAAAGAGGGGCGCCGCGTCGTGGCTCTCCGGGGCCCGCGGTGGGCCGGGCGGCGGCCGGGTCCCGAGGAGCCGTCTCCCGGGCGGCTTGTGGTGGAGGGTAGGGGAGTCGAACCCCTGACCTCTACAATGCCATTGTAGCGCTCTACCAGCTGAGCTAACCCCCCGTGAACCGCCTCGATGGAGGCCGCCCGGGACCGGGTGAGGCCCCCCGCGGAGCGGAGGAGCGCAGAAGGATGCCGACCGGATCGGGACAGGTCAAGGGATGCACCCGAGGATCGGGCCCGGTTTCCCGGTGTGGTGGGGATCGGTCGTGGCCGCCCCCAGGCGGCGAGCCTATGCTCTTGCGCCCGAACCGCGAGGAGAAGACCCGTGACATCCAGCTACCACCCCGAATCGATCGAGCCCCGCTGGCAGGCGGCCTGGGCCGAGGCCCGCGTCTATCGCACCCCGAACCCCGGGGACGAGGACTTCGATCCGAGCCGGCCGAAGTACTACGTGCTCGACATGTTCCCCTACCCCTCGGGGGCAGGGCTCCATGTGGGACACCCGATGGGGTACATCGGAACCGACATCGTCGCGCGCAAGAAGCGCATGGAGGGCTACAACGTCCTGCACCCGATGGGTTACGACGCGTTCGGGCTCCCCGCCGAGCAATACGCGATCCAGACGGGGACCCACCCCGAAGTCTCGACCCGAGCCAACATCGAGACCTTCCGGCGTCAGCTCCAGAGCATCGGGTTGAGCTACGACTGGGACCGGGAGATCGCCACCTGCGATCCCGAGTACTACCGCTGGACCCAGTGGATTTTCACGCGCCTCTTCGATCGGGGGCTCGCCTACCAGACCGAGGTTCCGGTCTGGTGGTGCGAAGAGCTGAAGACCGTCCTCGCGAACGAGGAAGTGATCAACGGACGTTCCGAGCGTGGGGATCACCCCTGTGTGCGCCGGCCGCTGAAGCAGTGGATGTTGCGCATCACGGCCTACGCCGATCGCCTCCTCGAGGACCTCGACGACGTGGACTGGCCCGAGTCGGTCAAGCGCATGCAACGGGAATGGATCGGTCGATCGGAGGGTGCCGAAATCGACTTCCCGATCGACGGACTCGACGCGAGCCTACGGGTGTTCACGACGCGGCCGGACACGATCTTCGGAGCGACCTTCATGGTCGTCGCCCCGGAACACCCGCTGCTCGATGAGATCACGACCGAATCGAACCGAGAGGCGGTCGGGGCCTACGTCGAAGAGGCGGCTCGCAAGTCGGACCTCGAGCGCACCGACCTCGCGCGCACGAAGACCGGCGTCTTCACGGGACGCTATGCGCGCAATCCGCTCGCCGAGGAGGGGACCGGAGAGCCGATCCCGATCTTCGTCGCCGACTACGTGCTCGCGACCTACGGCACGGGCGCGATCATGTGCGTTCCCGCCCACGACGAACGCGACTTCGAATTCGCGCGCTGCTTCAACCTGAACGTACTCGAGGTGGTACGCCCGCCCGAGGGAACCGACGGGCTCGAACAGGGCGTCTGCTTCACGGGGGAAGGGACCGCGGTCCACTCGCCGCCGTTCGATGGGCTCGCGACCCCGGAGGCGAAGGCACGCGCCATCGCCCTGCTCGAAGAGCGGGGTATCGGCAAGGCGACGGTGACCTACCGCCTCCGGGACTGGCTCTTCTCACGCCAACGCTATTGGGGTGAGCCCTTCCCGGTGCTGCACCACCCGGACGGATCCACGACCCGGGTTCGCGACGAGGATCTCCCGGTCGAGCTTCCCCCGATGGAGGACTTTGCCCCTTCGGAGGACGGCTCCCCTCCGCTCGCGCGGGCGCAGGACTGGGTCCACACCACCGATCCCGAGACCGGGGAGCCCGCGGAGCGGGACACCGACACGATGCCCGGCTGGGCCGGCTCCTGCTGGTACTACCTGCGGTTCATGGACCCCCACAACGACTCCGCTGCCGTCGGGGAGGAGGCGATGCGCTACTGGGGCAACGTGGACCTTTACGTGGGGGGCGTCGAGCACGCGGTCCTGCACCTCTTGTACGCCCGTTTCTGGCACAAGGTCCTCTATGACGAAGGCGTCGTGAACACCAAGGAGCCGTTCCAGCGCATGTTCAACCAGGGCATGCTGACGGCCTTCGCGTACCGCGATGCGACCGGGCGTCTCGTCCCCGCGGACGAGACCGAGGAGGGGGAGGACGGCGTCGTGCGCTCGAAGGAAAGCGGCGAGGAGCTGGAGCAGGTCATCGCGAAGATGTCCAAGTCCCTGAAGAACGTCGTCAACCCGGACGACGTCATCGCGGAATACGGCGTCGACACCTTCCGGGTCTACGAGATGTTCATGGGCCCGCTCGGCGAGTCGAAGCCCTGGAACCCGCGCGACGTGGCCGGGTCGAGGCGCTTCCTCGAGCGTGTCTGGCGCCTCTTCGTCGATCCCGATTCCGATGCACCGGTGAGAGCGCGGTTCGGGCCCGAGCCGACGCCGGACGGCGAGGTCCCCGAGCTCGTTCGCGAGATGGAACGTGCCCTCGCGCGGGTCGAGGATTCCTTCGAGCACTTCAACTTCAACACCGCGATCGCGGCCCTGATGACCTTCGTCAACGAGGCGACCAAGCGCCGCGAGGAGCTGGCCCGCTCCACCGCGGAGCGCTTCCTACTGACGCTTTCCCCGTTCGCGCCGCACCTCGCCGAGGAACTCTGGCATCGGCTCGGGCACGCCGATTCGATCACCCGCGCTCCCTGGCCCGCGCTCGAGAAGGCGTGGCTCGAGGAGGACACGTTCGAACTCGTCGTCCAGGTGAACGGCAAGTTGCGCGCCCGCATTTCCGCACCGAAGGGGGCGGACCGCTCGACCCTCGAGGAACTCGCGCGGGACGCGGCGAGCGAGCAGCTCGCGGGACGCAGCGTGCGCCGTGCCGTGGTCGTCCCCGGACGGCTCGTCAATTTCGTCGTCGCGTGAGCACTTCGAAGACCACCCGAGGCGGGGAACGAAGGCGCGTGCTGGTCACGGGCGCTAGTCGCGGTATCGGGCGAGCCGTCGCCCTCGAGCTCGGCCGGCGCGGATTCTCGCTCGCGCTCAACTTCCGCGCGAGCGCGGATGCCGCCGAGGCGCTGCGAGCGGAGATCCTGGACGGGGGCGGCGAGGCCTTTCTGCTCCCCTTCGACGTCTCCGACCGCGGCGCCTGCCGCGCCGCCCTCGAAGCCTTCGTCTCCGAGCACGGCGCGTTCTGGGGGGTTGTCCTGAACGCGGGGATCACCGCCGACGCTCCGCTCGCGACCCTTCCGGGCGAGGACTGGGATCGGGTCCTGCGGACGAACCTCGACGGGTTCCATCACGTCCTCGCGCCCCTCGTGATGCCGATGGTGCGCCTGCGCAGCGGCGGGCGCATCGTCACGCTCTCGAGCTACTCGGGCTTGCACGGCAATCGCGGACAGACGAACTACGCGGCCTCGAAGGCGGGGCTCGTCGGGGCGAGCAAGTCCCTCGCGAAGGAACTCGCGAAGCGAGCGATCACGGTGAATGCGGTCGCTCCCGGTTTCATCGAGACGGACATGCTCGCCGAGCTCGGCGAAGGTGTCGCTGGGCAGGTTCCCCTGCGCAGGATCGGAACGGCGCAGGAGGTGGCCGCGCTGGTCGCGTTCCTGTTCACCGACGAGGCCGGCTACATCACCGGGCAGGCGATCGAGATCGACGGCGGCCTGGGGATCGGTTCGTCCGGCTGAGGCATGAGCCGGGTTAGCCGGCGGCGCGCGACCGGGAAAGGATCAGGCTCCGGGCGGCGCGCAGCAGCGTGAGCTCGAGGGGTTGGCGCGTCTGCGCCGCTGCCTCCTCGAGGATCGCAGCGGCTCCCTCGGGGTCGGTCGGGGCGAGGGCGCGGGCGAGTTCGCGCCCGAGCGGGACCGCGGGGATCGCGAGTTCGCCGCGGCGGCCCCACAGGTCGGTCGCGACGGCCAGGGCCCGTTCAGCCGGAGCGCCGCGGCCTCGCGCGAGAGCCGCCGCGCACCGGGCGACCAGCTCGGGGTCGCTCTCGGCCTCCTGCTCGGGGTCGAGCGAAGCCTTCAGGATCTCGGGGACCGGGAGACCCACATCGAGCCGCAGCAAGGCCCGCCCGCGCTCGAGGTCCGAAGTGGGCAGCAACTGGAGCACCGCGTCGTAGGTCGCGAGGGCCTCCCGGGTGCGACCACTGCGGGCGAGGGCGTCGCACCACAGCCCCCAGAGCAGCGCCGATCCGAGGTGCTCGTCCAGTTCCGTGCGGACGAACCGCTCGGCGCGGTCCGGGTCGAACGGCAGGATCAGGTCGAACCAGGGCTTGGCCTCCCCCGCGCGCTGGCTTTCGATCGAGCCCCCTGGGGAGCGGGCGCGGAAGCGGTCGAGGATGTCCCAGGACCGGCGGACCGCCCACTCGGGGCGGACCTCGGGGCACGCGAGCGTCCATTCCGCGAGGACGCGCGCGGGTGTGGGGTCTTCGGGGAAGCGCGCCCGCAGCGCATCCCATACCGCTGCGGTCGCGGCGGGGGTGAGCTCCCCGGCC
>DRLC01000047.1 GCA_011053145.1 Planctomycetota bacterium
ATCGCGAGAGCGAGGATCGCGGGCCAGGGATGACCGGGCCCGAGGACGGCGAGCAGGAGGAAGGCCAGCATGTATTCGGGGACGGCGCGCGACGCGACCATCAAGGTCCGCACCGCGCCGCGCAGAACCCGCCAAGCAGCCCCGCCGGGACCGCTCTCGAAGGGGCGACGACGGGCCACGTTGCGCGCGGCAAGGGGCGCGAGCAGGAACGAGACGAAGCCGGCGAGGAAGATCGCGACGACGCCGATCGCGAGCGTCTTCACCGTCGCCTGAATACCGCGACCGGCCAGGACCGACGCCGCCCACTCCCAGAGTCCGTGCACCCCGCCACCCTCTTCCCAACCGGACCGCATCGGGAAGGGGACGATGTCCACCGTGAGAAAGCGGTGTAGGTTGTGGAGGCGGCGCTCGGAAAAGATCTCCCCGAAGTCCACCGCTCCCGAGATCCAGGGGTAGATCGCGAGCAGACCCAGCGCCACCGCGCTCGCGCGCAGGAATCGACTGCGCGGTCTCTCGCGGTAGAGTCGATCGAGACGGCCGCTCATCGCAGCACGATCCTTCTGCGCAACTGCGCGCTCCACGCCTCGAACAGCAACACGACGAGGAACAGCGCGTACAGGTACGTCCACACCTCGCGGTAGTGCAAGTTGTCCGCGGCCTGACGTAGGTAGTACCCGAGGGTCGGATACCCGAAGAACCCGAGCACGGCCGACGAACGCACCGCGCACTCGAAGCGATAGAACGCGTACGCGCTCATGTCCCCGAGCGCGCGCGGGAGCAACCCGAACAGGAACACCTGCAAGGGCCGCGCACCGATCGCGCGCAGACTGCGTGCGGACTCGCGCGGGCACTCGTCGAGCATCTCCGAGAAGACCTTCGCGAGGGTTCCGCCGTAGGGAATCGCGATCGCAATGACCGCACCGAAGCTGTTCAGTCCGAACGCGGCGAGAAACAGCACCGCCCAGAGCAGCTCGTGGACCGAGCGCATCAGGACGATCAAGACGCGCACGGCTCCATAGATGACGGGAAGGACCCGGCAGCGCACGAAACGACCCCAGCGGGCACGGCCGCAGCCGCCCTCGTCCGCCCACCAAGAGGAGGCCCCGAAGAAGCCGAGCACGAACCCGAGCACCAGGGCGAGTCCCATGCCCCCCGCGGCGAGGACGATCGTGTCGGCGATCGAGCGCACCACCTGAAGGAGCAGCGGCGGCGTACCGTCCGGCACCTTCGCCGCCTCATAGGTCACCGCGGGATGCACGGCGCCGGCGAGAAAGCGCGCGAGGACTCCACGCCCGCTCTCTGCGACGAAAACGTCCGCGAGCGAGAGGCCGAGTGCGTACCACGAAAGCGCCGCCGCGACGAGGATCGCGAGCAGGACGCGACCCCGGCGTCCGACCGGGAAGGGCACGCGACCGAGCTGCGCCGCCTCCATCACGCCTCCAGGCGGTACAGGGACTCGAGCTCCGAGCGTTCCACTTCCGAAGCCGCGCGATCGAACGCGACGGCACCCCCGCGCAGGC
The DNA here is from genome assembly GCA_011053145.1 of Planctomycetota bacterium. Taxonomy (GTDB): domain Bacteria; phylum Planctomycetota; class UBA1135; order UBA1135; genus DRLC01. The sequence goes on from DRLC01000047.1 coordinate 1,521, forward strand.
CGACGAGGCGCGGCAGGTATTCGCGGGCGAGTTCGATGTCGTGCATCGAGAGCACGAGGGTCATCTCGTTCTCACGGGCGACGCCCAGCAGAAGTTCGATCGTCTCACGGGCGCGCGCCGGATCGAGGGCCGAGAAGGGTTCGTCCGCGAGCAAGGCCTTCGCTCCCTGGTAGAGCGCTCGCGCGATGGCGACGCGTTGGCGCTCGCCACCCGAAAGCGAATCGACCCGCTGGAAGATCAGGTCACCGATCCCGAGCCGGTCGAGCAGCGCCAGGACCTCCTCCATGTCCGCGCGGCGAGGGAAGAGGAGCGGGCGCAACGAGGCGAAGAAACCGCGCCGCCCGAGCCGACCCGCCAGAACGTTCTGCAGGACCCGCAGGTTCGGTACGAGACCGAGATCCTGGGAGATCACACCGATCTCCGAGCGGACTTGGCGGAGCCGGTCATCGGAGACGAGGGCCAGATCCTCGCCGCGCGCTAGAACGCGCCCTGCGGTCGGTTCCACGGTGGCGTTCAGGAGGCGCAGCGTCGTCGTCTTGCCGGACCCGCTCGGTCCGACCAGCGCCAGCGCCTCCCCCGCGCGGATCTCGAGGTCCACCCGATCGAGGGCCACCTGGCTCCCATAGCTCACCGATACCCCCTCCACGCGAAAGGGAATCGCGTCCGGGGCGGCCTCTGGCCAGGTCGTCGTCAACGCAGAAGACCGAGGGTTTTCGCAAGCTCGGCGAGAGGAGCGAAGTCTTCGTTCGCGGCCGGGATCATCCCCTCCGGGCGCTGCAGCGCTTCGAGCAGTGCGGGATCATGAATCCCCACCAGCGCGGCCTGCAACCTGTCCGTGAATCCCGCTCCGAACTCCTCCTCGAGGATCGGGTGGGCGGTCCAGTTGTAGTCCGGGTAGGTGGGCGTCTTCCAGATGACCCGACAGACCTCGGGGTCGATCTTCCCCTCGGCGACCATCGCGTCGTAGACCTTGTAGTTGAGCACACCCGCATCGAACGTCCCTTCGGCGACGAGCAGTGCGGTCTTGTCGTGGCTGCCGGAGAAGTTCATCTCCTCGCCCGCGAAGAACTCGGTCGGACTCATCCCGGTGGCTTCGCGGATGAAGTACTCCGGCATCAGACGCCCCGAAGTGGAGGATTCGGAACCGAAGGTGAAGGTGTGCCCCTTCAACGCCATCGGAAAGTCGTCGCCGGGTTCGATCCGGGTGGACGCGTTCGCGATGAAGTAGGAATAGAACAGCGGATCCACCTTGCCCTGGGCGATCGCGCGGGCGCCGGGGACATAGGAGCGGGCGCGCACCCCGGTCAGGCCGCCGAACCACGCGAGCTGGACGTCGCCGTTCCGGAAGGCATCGACCGAGGCCCCGTAATCGGCGGTGGGCACGAACTCGACCTCGACGCCGAGCTCCTGCGCGAGGTAGTCCGCGACCTGGCCGTACTTGGCCTCGAGTTCGGTCGCGTTCTGGTCCGGGATCGCGCAAAAGCGCAGGGCCGGAGCCTTCCCTCCCGAGTCCGAGCCGCAAGAAGCGAGGGCGAGGAGAGAGAAGAGGAGCGCCGGGAAGAGGGTCTTCATGGGAGAGGGGCGAGGGGTCGGGATGGATGAAAGCTGGAAAGCCACCCGAACCGCGGGAGCATAAGGGCCCCTTGGAAACGGTTCCACCGCCCGGACATCCCGCTCGCGCAATCCGAACATCCCGGGCTCCCTGCTCGCCTTTCGCCCCGGCGTCCGCGATGCTCTCCCCCCCGGCCCGGCTACACTTGGTCCCATGGCATCCCGAAAGGTCATCCTCGAGGCCGTATCCTTCCTGGACTCTCCCCAGGGCCTCTCCATCGAGAACCTTCCGACGGAGGAGATCCTCCGGCTCGTCACCGCCTTCCTCGAGTGCTGCTACGACGACTGCGGCAAGAGCCCGCGCTTCCTCGACGAAGAGGATCTCCGAGCGATCCTCGAAACTTCCTTCCCCGCCCGACTCGCCGTCAAGGACTCCGCCGTCGACGCTCTCCCCGGCCTCCTCGACGCCTATTTCGACCACCTCTTCACAACCCAGGTCGTCCCCCACGAGTTCGAGCTCCGTCGCTGTCTCGACACGGCCCTGCCCGCCCTCCTCGACCTCGTCCGCTCCGGCAAGAACACGCTGCGCGCGGCGACTCCTCCCTCCAAACCCTTCGTCCACCGCGCCCCCAAGCTCGGGCGCAACGACCCCTGCTTCTGCGGCAGTGGCCTGAAGTTCAAGAAGTGCCACGGCAAGCCGAGCTGAAGCGCCGGCGCTCCCCTGCCGCGCGTCGCTCCTACTCCGACGCGCGCCTCTTCAGGAGAGGAAACAGGAACTGGCGCGGGAGGTCGCTGGGCATCTCGCCATCGCCGGGATAACCGACGCGCTCCGGGGCACGGTCGCGGGGCCAGAAGGCGGTGCGGAAGAGCCAGTCCCAGACCGAGAGGACGATGCCGTAGTTCTTGGCCACTCCGCCCTCATCGGATGCGTCGTGATGCCACAGGTGCATGCGCGGGCTGTTGAAGATGTAGCCGAGGGGCCCGATGTCGAGCCGGACATTGGCGTGGTTGAAGTGTCCCCAGAATGTGGCGAAGACCGCGACCCAGAAGAGGGGCTCGCCGTCCCCCCCGAGCAGGGCCAACGGGACGTAGAGCAGGGAGCGGTAGACCACGAGTTCCATCCAGTGGAAGCGGAAGTTGCCCGCCCAGTCCATCTCATGGATCGAGTGATGCACCTTGTGAAAGTTCCAGAGGAACGGAACGCGGTGCAGGGTCACATGCACGCACCACTGCAGGAAATCGGAGAGGACGAGATAGATCGCGAACTGCGCCGCGAACGGCAGGCTCGCGAGGTGCGTGCCTTCCGTGGCGAAGGGCAGGAGCGGCGTGAGGTGCTCGCGTGTGAAGAGCGCGACCGCGCCCGTGATGCCCCCCGCGAGGAGCGCGTAGAAGTGGCCGTTGAAGGCCAGGTAGCCGAGATCGTTCAGGAGCTGACGCCGAAGCGGCCCCTGCCGGGGGCGTTCCGGCAGGAGCCGCTCGAGGACGACGAAGAACAGGGAAACGGCGAGGAGCCAGTGCCAGTAGATCACTTCTTCGCGGCGTCGGCCCAGAGATCGCGGCGCAGCATGCGCCCCCATTCCTCATCGAAGGGGTGCACCTCATGCACGCGCTTGTCGCCTCGGAAGACCGGGTGGCCCGTGTTCGCCCACTCGAAAACCGAGCCTTCGAGGTTGCGGACGTTCCGATATCCCATCGACGCGAGCTCCTTTGCCATCTTCGCGGAGCGCACGCCGATCGAGCAGTAGACGACGATTTCGCGATCCTTCGGCACGTCGCGGAGCAGCCCCTTGATCGCCTCGGGGGACGGGGCGTTCTTCGCGCCTCGAATGTGGCTGACTTCGAACTCGGCGGGCTTGCGGACGTCGATCAGGAGCGGGAGCTTGGAAGCATCGCTCTTCTTTCCGGGCTTCCAGATACGCGCGAACTCGCGCACGCTGATGCCCTTTACGTCGGGATACTCCTTGCGGATCTTCTCGATCCACTCGCCGAGCTCGTGGTTGCCTCCACCGAGGACGTAGAGCCGGACGTAGTCGATGTACTTCTGCGAGCGCAGTCCGGCGCTCTTCGCCTGTTCCAGCGCGACCTCCCACGGAACGCCCTCATCGAGCACGCGCGCGGCGAGCCAGACTCCGCCCACGCGGTTGGAAGAGGCGCAGTGGATCAGGAGCTTGCCCTTGCCCTCGGACCGATAGCGCCGCAGGGCCTTGCGTACGTCGTCGATGATCGCGTCGGTCAGCGGGACCGGTCCGCCGAACGGGAGTGAGGCGTACTTGGCGCCGAGTGCCTCGACGCGCGCGGGCTCGTCGAAACCACGATCCTCTCCCTCCGTGCGCAGGTCGATGACGCGGTCGACTCCGCCCTGGATGAGCGCTTCCATCGCCGCGGGGCCGGGCTGACCGGCGAGAAGCACGCGGCCGATCTTCGTGAGGGGCCGCACGCCGTCGAGGGAGAGCGGCTCGAGCTTCGCGGGCTCGGGGCGCTGGTCGCGACCGCGAGAGCGGTCCGTGCCGGCCCGGCGCGGGGTCTCGAGGTCCTTCGCCGACCCGCGATCCACATCGACCGGCGTCGGGTGCTTGCCCTTTCCTTGGCCGGCGTCCTCCTGGGACTTGGACTTCTGCCAAGCGGACGTGGGGGTGGCGAGGAGGAGGGAGAGGAAGAGGGCTGTCGCGAGTTTCATGGCTGGAGCTCCTTGGGTTGGGCAGGAAGCATCCTGGAGGGAGGGGGACTTGTCCAGCAGGGCCCGGTTCCGAATCCGTGAAGGCGCTCGGTTGCGGCCCCGGGGGCGCCGATTCGCGGAGCCGGAAGTAGACTCCCGAGACCCATGGGCCCCCTTCGCACCTGCATCCTCCTCACGCCCCTGCTCCTCCCCGCGCTCGGGGCTTGTGCGAGCTCCCGGCGCTCCCAGGAACACTGGGCGGTGCACCCCCCCCGCTCCGCGGATCTGCGTCAGGTCGACGTCGGAATCGGAATCCGCACGATGCGGGACAGCGCCCTGGCTCCGAACGAGGACCTGACCGCGCTGAGCTTCGACTACCAAGACGGGCTCGACCTCGGGGCGTTCGCGCTCGAGGGAGGCATGCACTGGGGTCGCGACCGCTCCTCCCTCGGGCCGGGGTTCGGGACGAGCGAGCTCACGGTCTACGAAGGTTCCGTCGGACTGCGATGGAATCTCGAGGACGGAGCAACGGGACTGCGGCCCTACGTCGGTGCCGGTGGTTCGCTGATCTGGGCCGAGCTCGCGGGCGACAGCGGAACGAGCCGTGTCACCGAGGACGACACGACGCTCGGCACCTACCTGAAGGCCGGGATCCTCTTCGGCCTCCCAGGCTTCCATCACATCGGCGTGGAGGTGCGACGTCTCGATGCGGGAGTGCTGACCTTCACGGGCGGCGAGGCGAACGCCGACTCGCTCGAGGTGCTTCTGATCTTCGGGACGGGGCTGTGAGCGCTCGGCCCGGTGCCGGGATGCCGGGGGGAAGGAGGAGCATCACCCAGGGGAGATCCCCCTCCCCTCGCTCAGCAATTCCTCGATGCGCCCGATGAGCTCCGCCAGACGAAAGGGCTTGTGGATGAAGGCCGCATAGGGGTCGTTCTCCAGGTCGGCGAGTACGTCGTCTGCCCAGTACCCACTCATCAGGAGAACGGGTGCCCGCGGGTTCTCAGGGCGGAGTCGCCGCAGCGCCTCGAGCCCGGAGAGTCGCGGGGTCGTCAGGTCGAGAATCAGGAGGTCGTAGCACGCGGGATCGGCACGGAAGCGCTCCAAGGCCTGCTCTCCATTCAGGACGAGCTCGACCTCGTACCCCTTGGAGGTCAGCGCGCGGGCGAGCAGCGTGCGGACACTCTCCTCGTCGTCGGAGGCGAGGATTCGCGCCTTCCGTTTCCGATCCCCGGCCTCTCTCTCCCCTGTCGAGGAGGTCCTCGGTCGCGGTGTCTTCGACGCCGGGTGCGGAATGATCTCCGGCGAACGGGGGGAGCAAGGGAAGCCGGCACGCACACTCGTGCCCCGCCCGACCTCACTCTCGATCTCCAGGAACCCGCCGAGCGAGCGAACGATTCCTTGCACAGCGGCCAGGCCGAGACCCCTGCCGTCCGGACGCGTCGAGTAGAAGGGCTCGAGGACGCGCTGCTGCAGTTCGGGTTCGATCCCCGCCCCATCATCGGTGACTTCCAGGATGCAGAAAGGCCCCGGTTCGACACGGTAGATGAGGGGCTGCTTGCAAGCGAAGTCCTCCGAGACCTCGAACGGCCGAGTCGAGACCAGGATCGTCCCACTCCCCTGCTCGAGCGCCTGCGCGGCGTTGAGCACGAGATTCGTCACGACCTGCTGAAGCTGCGCAGGATCCGCGCGCAGGAATCGGAGGCCGCTCTCGAGTTCGAACCGCAGCTCCGCCGCCTTGGGGACGGCCGCCCGCAGGAGGTCCTCCATCGAAGAAACGGTCTCCTCGAGATCGCACAGGAGGATCGTCTCCTGGCCTCGCCCCGTGAACGCGAGCAACTGCCTCGTGAGGCCGCCGGCGCGTTCCGCGGCATCCTGGATGAGTTCGATCGGCTCCACGGACTCGTGTCCATCCGGCAGATGCTCACGCGCCACCTCCGCAAAGCCGAGGATCGCCCCGAGCAGATTGTTGAAGTCGTGTGCGATCCCCCCCGCCATCACCTCGAGGCTCTCCACCTTTGCAGCGCGCTGGAGACGTTCCTGAAGGCGAAGCCGCTCCTCGGCTTCTCGCATGTGCTGGGTCACGTCCGTGACGAATACCGTGACTCCGACGATCGTCCCATCTGCGTCCCTGGTCGGGCAGTAACGATCCTCGTAGAAGCACCGCGTCAACTCGTCATCGCCATAGGACTCCACGAGCGTGAACTCGTCCCCGGCGAGAGCACGTTCGAAGTTCCTGCGGGCCTTCGCTCGGTCCGCGGGGTCCGGAATCAAATGGAGCATGTCCATGCCGACCCGGATCCGGCATCCCCAGATCCGCTCCATCTCCTTCGCGTGGTTGCGATTGAAGCTCGTGTAGCGGAAGGACCGGTCGAGCGAGAAGATGATGATGCTGGGCGCCTCGAGAATCAGATGCAGCTGTGCGGCCGCATCACTCGAGGCCTCGGTGGCCGGCAACGGGGGGGGCGTGCTCTCGGAGCTCATTCTCCCGAGCCACTGTACCGATCCGCGGGGTGGAATTCGAAAGCCCCCGCATCCGGCTAGGCGCCCCGCCTCCTCCAGCCTCAGGACATCTGGCCGCCGTCCACCCGGATGATCTCACCGGTGATGTGGGCGGCGGCATCCGAGAGCAGGAAGAGAATCGCGCTCGAGACCTGTTCCGGGCCGCCCAAACGACCGAGGGAGGTCTCCGCAACGGCCTTCGCCCGTACGGCTTCCGGCAACGCGGCGGTCATCGCGGTCTCGATCATCCCGGGAGCGACCGCGTTCACGCGGATTCCCTTCGGTCCCAGTTCCCGGGCTGCCGCTCGGGTCAGTCCGATCAGCCCGGCCTTCGACGCCGCGTAGTTCGCTTGGCCGAACTTGCCCCGCATCCCGTTGATCGAGGCCACGTGGACGATCGATCCCCCGCCGGCCCCGCGCATGAGGCGCGCCGCCTCCTGCAGCATCCAGAAGGCCCCGCTGAGATTTACATCGAGGACGGAGGACCACTCCTCGGGTTCCAGCTTCCAGAGCGCGCGGTCGCGCACGATGCCGGCGGCCTGCACGAGGTGGTCCAGCTTTCCTTCCTCCTCCACGACCTCGGCGATCGCCTTCCGGACGCTTTCGCGGTTCGAGACGTCGACTTCGTGAAACCGCACGCCGCACTCGTCGTCGGGGAAGTGCAAGTCAAAGCCATGCACGCACGCGCCGGAGGCCGCGAGCGCCGAGGCGGTCGAGCGCCCGATGCCCGATCCGGCCCCGGTGACGATCGCCACCTCGCCCGTGAAGCTCGGCGTCAGCCTTCCCATCGCATCAGACGGTCGCCGCGACCTCGCGCATCGAATCCAGCTTGCGGCGTCGGAAGGCGCCCCACAGGGCTGCGCCGATCGCTCCCGCGTAGATGGAGTCGGGGTGCGTGTGGAGCTCGAGGTCCATCTCGCGTTCGGTCGCGGTCTCGACGAGCGCCGCGAAGAGCCCCTCGTCCTCGGCGAGCCCGCCCGTGACGACCAGGGGC
>DRLC01000048.1 GCA_011053145.1 Planctomycetota bacterium
CCCCGAGCACGCGGACTCCCTCGCCCGCCTCGCCCCCCTTTCCTGGCGCGTGGAATCCCGCCTCGGGCGCAGCGCGGAGGCCCGCTTCGACGACCGCCGCTTGCGCGCCCTCGCCCAGCGGCTCGAACGCCGGCTGCGCGGAGCGCGCGATCGGCTCGCGGGCCTCGAGCGCCGCATGGAAGCCTGCGCCCAGGCCGAGCGCATCCGGATGGACGCGGAACTGCTCCTCGCCCACCTCGGCGAGGTCCGCCGCGGCATGACGTCGATCGAACTCGAGGACGCGTTCCAGCCCGACGGTCCCCCGCGCACGATCGAACTCGACCCCGGGCTCAGCCCGCGCAGGAACGTCGAGCGACTGTTCTCCCGTCACCGCAAGCTCGTGCGCGCGCGCGAGGCCCTCCCCGATGAACTGGAGCAGACACGCCGCCAGGTGGCCGGGCTCGAGGATCGCATCCGAGCCACCCGCGCCCCGGGGGCCGATCCGGACCGCATCGAGGAGGAGGCCGTGCAGGGAGGCTGGCTCCCTCCCGCCCAGGCCGCGCCGCGCGGCCGCCCACGCCCCGAGCCGAGGCGCCCCTACCACCGCTTCTTCGGCGTGCACGGTGCGGAGATCCGGGTCGGACGCAACGCGCGCGACAACGATGAGCTCACCTTCCACCACTCCCGGGGCAACGACCTCTGGCTGCACACCGCGGACACGCCGGGCAGCCATGTGATCCTGGTCGTCCCGAAGGGCTCCGAGCCCGATCCGGAAGAGGTCCTCGACGCGGCGCACCTCGCGATCCACTTCTCTCCACTGCGCGACGCGCGCCACGCCGGCGTCCACATCGCGCGCCGCAAGCAGGTCCAAAAGCCCAAGCGCGCCCCCGCCGGGCTCGTGACCCTCTCGGGCGGCAAGACCCGCCGAATCCGGGTCGAGCCGGCGCGCCTCGAGCGTCTGCTCGCGACCCGCGGCAAGCCCAGGCCCGGATCCGGGGACGAGCCCCCTCCGCCCCAGCTCGGGTAACCCGCCCGATCCCCTCGGATAGTCCCGGGTCGAGTAGGATCCCCGTGGACCCCCGCGCCACATCCCTCCCCCTTCCAACCGTCCGACCATGCTTCGCTCCAACCACGCATCCGCCCTCCTGTTGACCGGCCTCCTCGCGAGCGGCTGCATGATGAACACCAGCCACATCCGCGAGGAGAAGCGCGAACCGACGCGGGAGGAGAAGATCGAGCTCTACTCGACCACCGCGACCTACCTCTACGACGACGGCAGCCTCGACCGCGCCCAGGCGCAGGCGGTGAAGGTGCTCGAACTCGACCCCAAGAACGAGGCGATGCGCAGGATGATCGGCTGGATCCGTCTGCGCATGGGCAAGAACGAAGACCTCCTGATCGCGGAGGACTTCTTCCGCTCCCTGATCCGTGACGGCGACCGGAACGAGGCCACCCGACTCGGGCTCGCGACGACGGTCGAGCGCCTCGGCTCCGCCTACGACGCGGCGGCCGACCGCATGGAAAAGGGCGAGCAGGTGCCGGGGCCCGAGGGCGGCGCCGACGTGATGCGCGAGAAGGCCCGGCGCTATTGGGACGAGGCCCTGAAGCTGTACAGCAGCACGCTGACCGAGGGCGAGGGGTCCACCGCCGCGATGAACGGGATGCAGCGGGTCTATGCGCTCGAGGGCAAGCTCGAGGAAAGCCTGATGTGGAGCGAGCGCCTGCTCGCGCGCTCCACGGAGGAGCTCGACATCTGGCGCCGCATGCTCACCCAGGTGAACCTCACCGAGAAGGAGGAGAAGCTCTACCGTGACAACGAGGTGATCTCCCAACGCCTCCAGACCGAGACCCACCTCTTCGCCTCCTCCATCCTCCATCAGTTGGGACGGGACGCCGAAGCGATCGCCCACCTCGACGCGGTGATCGAAGCCAACCCCGACCTCCCCCAGGCCTACAGCCGACGCGCGCAGCTCCTGATGTCCACGGGGGCGTTCGACCGCGCGCTCAGCGACCTCGATCGCTACCTGGGCCTGACCGACGAGCCCTTCGAGGATCCTTCGATCCAGCGCGCGATCGAGCTTCGCAGCGAGTGCCAGGCCCAACTGGCGCAGTCCTGACGGACCCGCGCTCAGCGCGGGTCCGGCTTCCAAGTCCCGCGGATGGGCGTGTTCAGGTCGTCCAGCCAGATCAGCACCAGCTCGTCCGAACGATCCCGCGCCGCCATCGCGTCGGTGATGTCCTGCGGGCGACGGAGGGGTCGAGCATCGAACTCGAGCAGGATGTCCCCCGTTCGAAGCCCCATGCGATCCGCGATCGTCCCGGGTTCGATCCGCAGAACGCGCAGGCCCTGTTCGATCCCGAGCGCACTCGCCTCCGGGCCGCGAACGGGCTCGACGACGACCCCGAGCACGTCCGTGCGCACAGGCACCAACTTGTTCGGAGCGAAGTGAGACTCGACATCCTCGCCCGCCGGCGGCGCCGCCCCCCCCGGTGAGGCCTTGGCCGCGAGCGGGGGCATCGCCGGAACGCCACGGCCGCCGCTCTCTTGCGCGGGACCGACCACGAACGGGGCGATGAAGCGCAGGTCCAGCTCCTTCGGGAGGGAACCCACCGAGATCCGCACCTGGCGCTTCAACTCCGGCTGGGAATCGAAGATGTCCATCAGCGTCCGGCCCTTGAACCGCCGTCGCATCAGCCCGCTCTGCCCCTCTCCGGTGAGCTCCACCATCGCCCCCGATTCGTTCTGGACGAGGTGGACGTCGAGGAGCACCACCGCGCGCGCCTCACCGGGGAGCTGCCCCTCGCTCCCTCTCGGGGTATCGGGCACCTGGAAGTGCAACTCCGGATGTTCTCCCAGGAGGCGCCGGTAGGCTTCGGCGAACCGGCGCTGGTAGGCCTCGGCCGAGAGGCCCCCCACCGGCACGGGCACGCCGGGGACCCGGAGCTCGCGCAGGGCGAGGCGAGCGGTCCAGGCCAGCTCGTCGGTCCCCCGGGCGAGTTCCTCGAGGAAGGCGCGCGCGATGGGATCGAGACGCGCGCGACTCAGGAGAACCTCGAAGTTCCTCTCGCGAACGGCGAGGTCCGGGACACGCAGCCGCTCGCGCCAGCGCCTGGGCCGGAACTCTTCTTCGAGCAGGGCGGTGAGCGGATCCTCCGCCGGAGCACCGAAGGACTCCTCACGCTGGAGCGGGCGTTCCCCGCCAGCGGCTCCCTCCTGTGCGTCGACCGGATCGGGGAGCAGCAGGGCGGAGAGGCCGACGAAAAGGACCCGCAGCAGACGAGCCGCACCGTGCCGCGGCCGCCACCTTGCGACCGCGTCGCGCTCGGACTCAGCGCACGATACGACCCGGACCGCCATAGCCGGCGAGCGCATTCGGGCCACTGGAGGTGGGCAGCAGGAGGGGCTCGTCACGCAATGCCCGGGACTGCTCGAGGAGACTCGTCCCGAACACGGGCTGCAGCTTCACCTCCCCCACACGCAACCCCATCGTGGAGGCCTCCGGGGGAAGGACGGCATCGGCGACGAATCCTCCCGCGCCGGCTGCCGGTGCGGGCTGAGCCACCTCCGCGGCGCCCGGCGCGGTCGGGGTATCGTGCCCGTTCATGAAACGCGGCGCGACGGCCGTGGCCACGAACAGCACGGCGGCGGCCGCCGCC
>DRLC01000049.1 GCA_011053145.1 Planctomycetota bacterium
GGCTCTGCGGTCCGGGAACTTCGAGGACACGAACAACGGGTTCCTGCTCGACGCGGAGGCTCCCCGCGTCCTGGGGGATTGGCCGGCCACCGTGGAGAACGTGCGCGATGTCCCGGGAAGGGAAGGGTTCGAGTTCGATCTGGACCTGCGCTTTGGAACGGTCTGCCGCAGCAGCCCGAAGAAGGGTGACGTGATCGTGGTCGGGGACCAGTTCCTGGAGGTCCGCGATGGCGGATTCGGGCTCGACACGAACGGCCTCGCAGCGAACCTGCGGGTCCTCAACCTCTCCACCACTGCCGTGGACCGGGCGGAACTCTTCGGGGTCGCCTCCTACCGCATCCCGTTCGACCCGATCTCGCGCATCCCGGGCGGGTGCTGGGTGACCTTTCGTCCCTCGGCGCGCGTCTACCCGACAGGAGACGTTTCCTCCACATCGAGCATTTCGGTCCTGTTCAGCGAATCGATGGATCCGACCTCGTTCGATCCGGCGGAGAGCTTCCAGGTCGTGCGGGGTCCCGCCGGGACGCCGCCGAGCTTCGACTCGATCGTCGTCGGCAACGTCGACCTGTCGAGCGACCTCCTCTCGGCCCGCTTCACCCCGAGCCTGCCCTTCGCCCACCAGGGAAACCGCCCCCCCTTCCACGTCCGCATCTTCAGCGACCCCAATGGACGCCCCTCCCGCGGACTCACGGACCTGGCCGGAAACGTGCTGGCCCATGCTCCGCCTCCGATCGAATTCGACATCGATCCGAGCGACCCCCATGCGGTCAACGGAGGGTTCACGCAGCGGTTCAGCGACTTCGAGGAGCTCCCGCACCCGACGCGGCCGGATATCCGGGGGAATGTGTTCGTCGATCTGAGCCGTGGCGTCCTGACCCCGCGGCCGGTGGAACACGCGTTCTGGCCGGTGGACCGAACCGTCCCGGTCCCGTCGATCATGATCGCCTTTCCTCCGGGGGTGCAGACCCCGCTCTCGCCGCTCGGGAGCAAGCTGCACGCGGTCTGGCGCTATGCCGATGTGGGCTGGCAGATCCGGGATGAGTCGAAGTACGACCTGGACGTGACCGGTCTCTACTGGTCCCCCGCCGGGGGATCGGTCGTGGCGGATTTTTATCCGCGCTTCGAAATGCGCCTCGCGCACTCGGTGCATCTGCCCGACGAGATCCGCTCGTCCCGTTTCGCGGGCTCGAAGTACCCCCGCTCGGGCCTCGGCGACAGGAGTCGACCCTTCGCGGAGAACATCCTGCAAGACCCGAAGGGGCCCCAGGTGATCGTCCACGAACAGGAACTCGGTTACCAGGTCAACCCCACCGACCTAACGGTCGCCTTCACGGGAACGCGGCTGATGCCGTGGCCGATGAACCGAAGCGGAGGCCCACGGCACCTCTTTACGTGGCGCGACACGAGCATCCTCGCCCTCGGGGGCCGAGATGGTGCCGGCGTCCCGCTCTCGGTGGAGGCCACACCGCCGCTGGACTTCGAGAACAAGCGCGGAGACTTCGCGAAGCCGAGTGAGGTCCCCTCCATCGGGCTCCCGCTCCTGATCGAGATCCGCTGCTTCCCGACGGCCTCGGGCATCGGCCTGAATCCGCTTTCCATCGCGCTGGCGACGAACACCTCGGCGCAGCCGAACTTCCGCGCCTACTCCACCGGGGGAATCAACAGCATCGGCCGACGCGTCGAGAAGGACCCGGACCTGGAGATCTTTCCATCCGGCGGCTTCAACCCCTCGACGACGCCGCCGGGGAAACCCACCCGTCAGGCGGCGGACAACTCCCTGTATCTCGGCGGGCTCGATACGGTGACGCGGGTCAACCGAGGGCATTCGGTCTGGCTCGATACGAGCTTCCGTTCCCCGCGCTACACCGACCCGATCATCCTGCCGCGGCAGTCGGACCTTCCGAACGGGACCCGCACGATCGTCGAGTTCCGAGGCGCCGACGATTTCGTCGTGTCCTTCAAGATCATCCCGATGAACGCGAACAACATCGACGCGTACGGAAACCTCACGCGCGGATCGGCGAACCTACACCCGGGCTCGGAGACCTGGAGCGAGGACACCTCGTCCCTCGACGGGTCACGCTACTACCAGATGCGCTACACGCTCATCAGCAACGTGGTCTCGAACCTGACCCCGGAGATCACGTCCATCTCCCTGGCCTTCGAGGAGAACCCCTGAAACGACGCGAGGCCCCGGGACCTGCGGGTCTCGGGGCCTCGCGGGAAGGGCTCGGCTTCAGGGCTGCCGCAGCTCGAACGCGAAGGTCCGCGTCGGGAGGGACCCGTCGAGACCCGCCCCGATCGCCTGGCCGCTGTTGCCGACCTGCCAGGTGGTGGCCGTCCCGTTCCAACCGATGCTGGCGGAGAAGAGGCTGCCGGTGTCGTCGAGGATCACGGCTTCCGCCTGGGAGGAGCCGGGGACCGATCGAAGCTCGACGCCGAGCGCGGAGCCGACGCCGGAGATCGATTGGGCGCCCTCGATCCTCCAGAAGTCGTCGAAGCGCGCGGTCATCAAGGTTCCGGGCTGGGAGGGTTCGCGCCACACCGCCACGGCTCGGCCGGTCGTACCGATCCAGCCGGCGGCCAGGGCGTGCTGCCCGGGGACCCCGTTCAGCGTCACCTCGAGCGTGTCCGTCCAGGCGCTCCCACCCCACAGCGCGACGGCGACGTCGTCGTCGATCGTCCCCTCCCCCAGGATCGCAACGATGCGATCCGTGGTCGGATCCGCGGAGAGTTTCACGGTCGAACCGACGGCCTCGGTGCTCGTATGCGTCCCGAAGGCCCAGTTCCCGCCCTGCGTGAGGGTGGCGAAGCGCGCCTGCTCCGCGAAGACCGAGAAGCCCCACATCACGAGCAGGTCGCCGCTCTGGCTCTCGAACGCTGCATCGAAGGGCTTGAACTCGCGCAGGGAAACCGCCTGCGTCCCGAGCACGATCGGAGAGGTCCATGCCGACCCGTCCCAGACGGCGGCCGTCAGGTACTGCTGATCGTCCAGGGCCACGAGCGCGATGCGGTCGCTCTGGGGATCGGAGACGAGCTCCACCCACAGGACCACGCCGGCTCCGAGGTTCGGGGAGAAGACGGGCGCATCGTCACTCCAGGTCCCGGCGCTGTAGGTGCGAAACACCGGGTTCGAATCGTTGTCCGAGCGCACGAGGAGTGCATCGCCGGAGAGGGACTCGACCGCCAGATCGAAGCCGCGCTCACCCGTATTCTGGGGAAGGATGCGGCTCACGACGGGCGACCCCCAGCCCTCCGACCAATGCCGTCCGTTCCAGTGCCGTACGTCGATGCGCGTCCCCGCGCCCGTGTCCGAAAGGACCGCGGTCCATTCGTCGGGCCGGCCGGGCGTGAGGGCCTGGACCACCCAGCGAACCTCACTGCCGACGTCCTGGGCACGGATGGTGCTCGCGTAGCTGCCGGTCGACGAGCGCGCGCTCGAACGCAGCACCGCTTCCCCCGGGAGGACATAGCTCACCCGTCCACCGGCGGGATCGGAGGAGGTGAATCCGTCCAGGGCTCCGCGATCGTGGTAGCCGAGGTTGAGCACGGCCCCATCGGGGGCGATCGCTTCCCGGACCCCGTCGACCCTGGAGGTGTAGTTCACCATCGTCCCGCCGTAGCGGAGGCTCGATTGGTTCGCCGGCAGGTCCCCCGCATCGAAGGCCGGGCTCCCCGCCAGGAGGCGGAAGTCGTCGTCCGCGGCACCGATTCCGCCGAGGATCCCATCGAGCCCGGCGGGGTCGGAGAGGAGCGGGTCGGCGACGATGTTGAGCGGAGTGGGTGCGCCGAGCTGCACCTCGGAACCGGTGTGGCCCCAGGACATGTTGTTCTCCGCGAGGATGAGACTCGACGGCTGGAACGAGAGCGCGTTCGCCGCACCCTCGGAAACGATGTTGTCGGCGATGCGTCCCGTGCTTCCGGCCGTCGCCATCTCGAGGATCTGATCCCCGCCGTTCTGGTAGAAGGTCGTCAGCCCGACGAAGAGGTTCTGCTGAAGCCCCTCGAGGAGGAGCCCCTCCGCGTCGTTCGCATAGATGAGGCTCTGGGCGATCTGCGCGTTGGTCGTGGTCCCGAGAACGAGGCCCGGTCCCCGGTTCTGGGAAACGCGGTTGTTCTCGAAGACGAAGTCCTTCGCGTACTCGATGTCCGCACCTCGCGCGTTCTCATAGAGGTTGCAGTTCAGGATCGCGCAGCCCTCGTTCGCGATCGCCGGGAACCACACACCGCCGCCCCGGCTTCCCGCCGCAGGCATCGCGCCCCGAATCGTGAGACCATCGAGGATGACGTGGTCCGCGCCGGAAACCTGCACGCCGAAATCGCCTCCGCCCGCATCGATCACGACATCGCCGGCATCACCGGTATAGGTGCCGTCCACATCTCCGCGGATCACGATCGGCGCCGAGACGGTGCCGGACTGGCTCAGGGAGAACGGCGCATAGAGGCCCGGCCCGACGAAGAGCGTCTCCCCTGCGCCGAGCTGGCTGGCGGCAAACGGAAGTGTGCGCCAGGCGGTCAGCGGGGTGCGTCCGTCGTTCCCATCGGATCCGCTCTCGGAGACGTAGCGCGCGTTCGGAAGGATTTCGACGAAGGTGGTCTGGACGGTCGCGAGGATCTGTTCCTTGGACGTCCCCGGGTTCACGACGACCTGGATCGACTTGGTCTCGGGAGCGGAGGAAGCGATCGAGCCGCTCGTCCGGCCCTGGGCATCGGTGACCACGGGCTGGGTGAGGACGGTGCCGTACCCGCCCGCGCGCAACTCGACGGGTACGCCCGGAAGGACTTTCCCGGTCTTGTCGGCGATGAGGATCGAAACGGGAACCGCCGAGGTGCCGTCGGCCGGAGTCCCGAAGGAGGTGCCGACGCTGATGCTCGACTGGGCCGGACTGGGACCTGGGGCGCCGCCTCCGCCGCCACCTCCACCACAAGCGACGAAGGGCAGCGTGGCCAGGGCGACGAGGAGGGCGTTCCACGGGCGGGATGCAGACCGTTGAATCTTCATGACAGAGATCGAGCGAAAAGGGCGAGCGAAAACAGGGTGATTCCTCAGGGTGAGAGACGCGAGCCGCTTGGGCCGCGGGCCCCGCGCGGGTGCCCTGCTATAGGGGAAACATACCCCAGTTGACGCAAAAGGGGCCGAATCCTTCTCTCGGGAAGCCATCGCCTCTCCTCCTCCCGCCCAGGGGGCCGAGAAAGGGGGGGGGACCCATCCTCGGCCTCCTCCGCGCCCCAGGAATCCGGTCCGGGGGCTCGTCCTGCCCAGCGGCTCCAACCCTCGCAGCCCCCCGCGCGTATCCGGCGGTCCCCCCCCCTCCCCCCTCGACCAACCATGATCCACCTCGTCCTCGCCCTGCTCCCGATCGTCATCCCCGCACAGGCCCAAGAGACCCGGGCGCAGGCGGGCCAGGAGCTGAAGATCGACGAACTCGAAATCACCTACCTCGCGAACGACGGATTCCTCCTCGAGGCAGGTCCCTATTCCGTTCTGATCGACGGCTTCGTCGCCAAGAAGGTCGACGATTACCCCGCCCTCCCCGAGCGCGTCGCCAAGCGACTCGCCGCGGGCCAGAAGCCCTTCCGGGGACGTGTCTTCTGCCTCGTGAGCCATCCCCACCCGGACCACTTCCAGGCCCGCCTCCTCGAACAATTCCTCGACCACAACGAGCGCGCGTCGCTGATCTCGGGCCCGCGGGTCGTCGCGCGGCTCCAGGAAGAGGCGAAGGACTTCACGAAGATCAAGGGACGCGTCCGCGCGATGCCGGTGGATCCGGGGCGCGTTCGAGTGCTCGACCTCGCAACGGGCTTTCGGATCGCGTTCATGCAGATGCCGCATGTCGGCGAACTGGCCTCGCCGAACTACGGCCACATCATCGACCTGGGCGGCTTCAAGATCTTGCACGTCGGAGACGCGGAAGCATCGCCGGAGGTGTTTTCGGCACTCGGCTTCCCCGGTCCCGAGGTCGACGTCGCAATCGTCCCGTTCTGGTTCTTCACGAGCGAAGACGGGATTCACATCCTCGACGACATGATCCGCCCGGGGACGAAGGTCGTCACCCACGTGCCCAAGAGCGAGCTCGAACTCTTCAGCGCGCGCCTGGAACTGGACAACCCGGACGCGGTGCTGTTCCGCCGATGCCTCGATTCGCGCACGCTTCGACGCGCCGCCGACGCGGCCCCCGAGAAGGAGGAATCCACCGACTCGGAGAACTGATTCCTCGCTCTCCTCGGGAATGCGAAGAGCGCGGGCCCGCCGAAGGCGAGCCCGCGCTTCTCTCATTCTCGGGGCGATTCGCGATTCAGCTCGCCTGGTGCATGTGCACGTCACGCTGCGGATACGGAATCTCGAGACCCTCCGCGTCGAAGCGGAGCTTCACTTGCTCGTGCACCGCGGCACGCACGTCCCAGTAGTCCGCCGACTTCACCCAGGGGCGAACGTTGAAGTTCACGCTCGAGTCCGCGAGTTCGCAGA
Organism: Planctomycetota bacterium; assembly: GCA_011053145.1. GTDB lineage: Bacteria > Planctomycetota > UBA1135 > UBA1135 > DRLC01. Next base: position 6,470 of record DRLC01000049.1, read on the forward strand.
GCGCAACACTGGGAGCCGGGTCCTTCAGAACCCGCTCGTCCTTCTCGAGGATATCCATCAGGATCGCCTTCGCCTTCAGGATGTCGTCGCCGTAGCCGCATCCGAAGACCATGTCCACGCGACGCGTGTCGTGCGCGGAGTAGTTGACGATGTTTCCACCGGTGATCGCTCCGTTCGGAATGATGACCTTCTTGTTGTCACCGGTCTTCAGCATCGTTGCGAAGACCTGGACCTCGAGGACGACCCCGGCCTGGCCGGCGATCTCGACGAAGTCACCGGCCTTGAAGGGCCGGAACAGGATGATCATCACGCCGGCGGCAAAGTTCCCGAGGGAGCCCTGCAGCGCCATGCCGATCGCGAAACCGGCGGCGGCGAGGATGGCTGCGAAGGATGTCGTGTCGACACCCAGCTTGCTGACGGCCGCGATCACGACCATCGTCATCAAGAGCATGTAGGCGATGCTCTCGAGGAAGCCGGTCAAGGTCGAGTCGACACCGCGTGCCGTCAGGACCTTGTGGAGGAGTCCCTTGACCATCTTCGCGACCCAGCGGCCGACGATGAAGATGACGAGGGCCATCACCAGGGGCATCAGATAGCCCTGGATCTTTTCCCAGTTCAGGTTGTCGAGCATGCCCTTCTCTTCCTCGGGGACGAGGAGGAGCGCGGGCATCAGGGGGGCTAAGAGAGAAATCATTAGGTGGTCTCCTAAGTGGGGTGGGAGGGGAAGCGAGTCCGCGGTCTTGAATACGCGCGCACGACCGCCCGAGCGCGGGCGGTCGTGCGCGACCTGCTCAACGGCCGAAGCTCCAGCCGATGCTGATGACGAGGCGCTGATCGGTCCGCTCGGCACCCGCGGCGGGCGTGTTGTCCCAATCCAGCACGTACTGGATGGAACCGAGCATGCTGTCGGTCAGGTTGGTCGAAAGGCGAGAATCGAGGCGCAGGAACACATCCTCGACGTCGTCGGTGGCGGGGAAGGCCTTGAAGTACTGATTGAACTTGGTGCGCTCGTTCATGCGGTACTCGAGGTCATAGCCGAGGTTCCCGCTGAGGCTCGTGTTGTCGGTACCGTCCGCGAAGGACTCGGAGAAGTAGTTGAGTCCGAGCTGGCCCGACCAGGAGACTTTCTCGGTCTGGATGAAATCACATCCGAAGCCGCCACCGCCGTACCAACGCAGATCCAGGTTGGCGAGGTCGTCCTTCTCCGCGCCGAGGTTGAGGAAGTAGAAGTAGTCCTCTCCCGCCAGGAAGTCGTACTGGCCCCCGAGGCCCGACTTGCGCTCGCTGAGCGAGCCGTCCTGGGTCGAGTAGTTGTTGTAGGCGAAGACCGTGTACCGGTCGTCCTTGGTCTCATGCTTCGCGTCGAACACGATCGCGGAGGTGAAGTTGTCGGTGTTGCCCGAGGTCTGGGTCATGCCGAGGAGGAGCGAGCCGGTCCACTTCGGAGCCTCGGCTTCGGCCTCGTCCTGGATCACGGGAGTCGAAGCGGGCGCGAGGGAGTCCGGCGCGTTCTCGGCCGTGACGGGAGTGGGCTGCGGCCCGGAGAGCAGAGGCAGCGCGAGGGGGAGAAGGGCAAGTTGGAACATGAGACGATTGGGTCCTCTGGGGACGGTGGTATTGGGGAGATGAAGGTGTGGTTCCGGCTCACCGGAACGCACGCTCGAACAGGGATGGCGGACGGTCCCACCACGCGATCGATCTCGTGCTCCTCCGGCTGCGGATGCACCGATTCCAGGGCGAGCTGAAGACGTGGGAGCCGAGCGATTGGGACTGGGGGGGCCGCCGGCGGGGCGAGGATTCTACGGACCAGTCCGGAGGGTTCCAGCTCCATGGAACCATGCAAAGAGTGGACCAGCGAAGCCGAGGGAGGGCGCCCGCCTCGAGTGCTCCGGGGATGGGCTCCTGGCCCCCCATGGCACCCGATACACTGGCGCGATGAGAATGCCTCTCTCCCACCCCCTCCGAACTGGGACCGCTTCCGGGAGCCCCTCGCGGTCCCAGGGGTTGCTCCTCGCTGTCCTCCTCCTCTCCTCGGCCCCCACCGCCCAGGAGCCCGATGCCCCAGGCCTGTTCCTCGCCAATTGCGCCCCCTGCCACGGCGAGAACGGCGACGGCCACGGCACGACCAAGCTCGACCGCCCGGCCCGCAGCTTCCGCGACGGGGGGTTTTCCTACGGGAACACCCCCGAAGCCCTGTTCCGGACGATCACCGGCGGCATCCCGGGCACCCCGATGCCGGGCTTCGACACGAGCCTCAGCGAGGCGGAGCGCCGCGCCCTGGCGAACTACGTGACCACCCTCGGGCCCGCCCGACGCGAGGTCCGCACCGAGGAGACGGTCCTCGTGGTCGAGGACCGTCCGGCGGTGGCCTTCGGGCTGCTGGGCCCGATCTCGCCACGGGCCGAGGCCCACCCGCGCGGGCTCCTGATCGGTACGACGAGTGGCCTCTCCTTCGAATACCGGATCGATGACGTGCGGCTGCTCGGAATCCGCCAGGGGGAGTTCGTCGAGCGCACCGACTGGACCGGCCGCGGCGGGACCCCGCTCAAGCCGCTCGGCAAGGTCGTCTACCTGAACGAGGGCGGCAATCCGCCCGCCCTGTTCCGTTCCGTGCACGACGGAAACGCGGTGCCACTCATCGCTCGTTTCGAACGCTCATGGATCCGCAACGGGCACGCCGGACTCGCCTATCGCCTCTTCGAGACGCGGGACGACCCGCCGCTCCTGCGTGTCGAAGAGGGAGTCGACGGCTACGGGTCGAGGATCGGCTCGGGTTTTCGCCGCCACTTCATCCTCGGAGAGGTGCGGGAAGCATGCCGGCTCGCGATCGAGGTTCCCCGGACGGGGGACGGCGAGAAACTGGGCACCTTCTTCACGGTCGATCCCGACGGCGTCTATCCGGCGCGATCCTGGAAGATCGTCCGGCGACCGGAGGGTCCCGTCGAATGCGTCGGGGCGGTGCTCGACGGAGCGTTCCCGGAGGGTGTCGGAGGGCACCTCGAATTCGCGCTTCCCGCGGGCTCGACGGTTCACCTGTACGTCGTCACCGTCCTCGTTCCGGAGTGGAACGAGGAAGTCCGACGCGGGCTGAGGGAGGTGCCGTTCCCGTGATCCTCCCCATCCTGATCGCAGGCTTCCTCGCCCCCCAGGAACCCGCCACAGCGGATCCCGCCCCCATCCCGGTCCCGGCGGAGGAAGACATCTTCTATCGCCTCGACGCGTTCACTCCCCCCGACGGCGCGGTCCTCGAGGTCGGGGGCATGGATTACCTGCGCGACGGTCGGCTCGCGGTCAGCACGCGCCGGGGTCAGGTCTGGCTGGTCGAGAACTCCCTCGCCGACGATCCCGCCGATGCTCGTTTCTCTCTGTTCTGCGAAGGGCTCGACGAAGGCCTGGGCCTGAACGTACTCGACCGCTTCATCTACGTGATCCAGCGCGGGGAGCTGTCGCGCCTCGTGGACGCCGACGGCGACGGCCGCTGCGACGACGTGGTCTGCGTGTCCGACGAATGGGGCCTCTCCGGGAACTACCACGAGTTCGCGTACGGGCTCCCGGAGGATGCGGACGGCAACCTGTACCTGTCGCTCAACGTCAGCTTCTTCAGCCCGAAGTGGTGGCTCGGCCAATCGACGGTGCCGTACCGCGGCTGGGCGCTGAAGGTCGATCTGAACGGGAAAACGACCCCGATCGCGTGTGGATTCCGCAGTCCATGCGGTGTCTCGGTCGATCCGAACGGCGAACTCTTCATCACCGACAACCAGGGCGATTGGATGCCCGCATCTCCGATCTTCCACGTCCGCGAAGGAGGCTTCTACGGACACCCGGTTTCCCTGAACTGGACCGAGGAGTACCGCTCCACGCAGACGCAAGCGAGCGACACGATCCCACCTGCCCGGGCGGCCACGGATCGGGAACCGGCTGCGGTATGGCTGCCCTACGGATGGTCGCGCTCCCCGGGCAACATGGTCTGGGATACGACGGAGGGAGCCTTCGGACCCTTCTCCGGGCAGTTTTTCCTCGCGGAGCTCACGAACGGCATGATCCTGCGCGGTGACTTCGAAGAGGTCGACGGGGTGACCCAGGGGTGGGTGATCCCGTTCCGCCGCAACGTGGGTTCGGTGGTGCGTCTTCTCCTTGCCGAAGACGGCACGCTGTTGTGCGGCCTCACGAATCGCGGATGGGGAGGGCTCGCCCCCGCGGACGGACTCGCCCGCCTGCGCTACTCGGGCAAGCTCCCGTTCGAGATCCGCGGAGTCTCGCTGCTCGGTGTGGACGAGAGCCACGCCGCGCCCGGTTTCGCGATCGAACTGACAAAGGAGCCCGACCCCGACTGGGTGGCGCGCGCGGTCGCGGATCCGGCGCAGGCCTTCGTACTGACGCGCTACGACTACGATTACTGGTGGGAGTACGGGAGCCCCGAACGGAGCACGACGCACCCCGAAGCGACGGAGTGTTCCTTCGAGAACGGCGTCCTGCGCGTGCGCTCGGCGGGCCTCGAACCGGGTTATGTGGTCCGGGTTCGCTTGAAGGGCCTCACCGCCACCGACGGATCTACGCTCCTGCACGAGGAGTTCGCCTACACGATGAACCGCATCCCCGGCCTTCCCGAAGGGCCGCCGATCGCCCGCATCGTGCCCCCTCCCCCCGCGCGCGAGACGGGCGAAGAGGGCTGGCTGCGGCTCACCTACGGCGACGCCACGGACGCCTGGTACCACGGTGGTTGGGAACTCGTCGAAGCCGAACTCGACCCCGACGATCCGACCCGCTTCTCCACCCGGCCGGGGAACACACACCTCACGAACACGGCCTCCCCGACCCCTTCGAACTACGTCAGCAAGTCCGTCTTCGGCGACGCCAAGATCCACATCGAGTTCACGCTCGCGGAGGGGACCGAGTCCGCGCTCTTCGTGGCCGGGCGCTACGGCCTGCTCCTCGCGGACGGGCCGAGGCGGTCGCCTGCGACCCCGGACTCCACCGGGACGGTCCTGGGAACGAACGGCGGGCCGGACGTTCCGCCGGCCCAGGACGCCTACCGCGGGGCCGGCGAGCGTCACGGCCTCGACGTCGAATTCGTCGCGCCGCGCTTCGATGCAGAGGGCAACAAGCTCTCGAATGCGAGGTTCGTGCGCGTCCTGATGGATGACGTTCTCCTCCACGAGAATCTGGAACTTCCCGGCCCCTCCGCGAGCGCCCCGCTCAAGACCGAGGCCGCGACCGGCCCGCTCGTCCTCCTCGGGACGGGCGGCCAGCTCGCGATCGGAAACATCCGCGTGCGCCCGCAGCACGTCCCTCGACCCGAGGCCGGCCGGGACGGTTACACGGCCCTGATCGACCTCGCCGCGGACGACCCGCTCGCCGACTGGACGATCACCGAGGAAGGCTATTGGTACGTCGAGGACGAGATCCTGATCGGCGAGGGGCCTCGCAGCCACCTCTTCAGTCCGAGGAACGACTACGCCGACTTCGACCTGCACGTCGAGGCGAAGATCTCCGACGGGGGAGACTCCGGCATCGTGCTGCGCGCCCCGATGCAGCCGGTCGGCTGGCCGAAGGGCTATGTGGCGGAGATCAATTCCAGCTTCGCCGACACGCAGAAGACGGGCAGCCTGCTCGGACTCGCCCCGGTCAAGACGCATCTCATCGCCCCGGACACATGGTTCGACTACGACATCTCCTGCCGCACGGAAGAAGATGGAGCCGCGCACATTCGGATTCGGGTCAACGGCATCCTCGTAAACGATTTCATCGATCCACTCGGGTCGCACCCGGTGGGCCATCTCGCCTTCAAACAGCACCACGACGGATCCGTCGTCGAGCTGCGCAACCTCTTGATCCGAGAACCCTGACGGCGGCCCTTCCGATCCAGAAGAGCCGCCCCCACAATGGTCCGGGCCATGTGGAAGACTCTCTCCGGTGAACCGGTCGTGGACCTCGTCCAGACTGTTCGTGGCCTGATGCGGAGGCGCGACTGCGTCGTGCACGTGGGGACCGACTCCCAGGTGAGAGGCGATCGGGTCCACTTCGCGACCGCCCTGGCCGTCATCACTCCCGGCGCGGGCGGACGGCTCCTCTATCGGCGGGAGCTCGGGGCACGGATGCCGGCGCTCGCGCAGCGGCTCTTCCGCGAGGCCGAACTGTCGATCCATGCCGCGCGCCTCCTCGAGCACCGCGTCGGTCGCCGCATCGTCGTTCACGTCGACGCGAACAGCGACGAGCGTCACCGTTCGTCCCGGTACGTGCACGCCCTCGCGGGGATGGTCCGCGGCTTCGGTTTCGAGGTTCGCGTCAAGCCGCACTCCTGGTGCGCGTCTCGGGTCGCGGACCACCTCGTCCGGTTCGTCCCGGCCCAGTCGAACTGATCGGATGGCTCGCTCGTCCACTCGCACCCGCTTGTTGGGAGGCCTGAGCCCGGCCGATCCGATCCTGCTGTCCTATGGGGCGATTCTGCTCCTCACGCTCCTGGTCGCACTCTCCCCGCTCGTGAAGAGCCCGGACGTGATCAGCTATGTGATCTCGTTCGCGGATCTGCCCCTCGCCGGGCTCACGATCGCGGCCCTCCTGCTCGCGCGGATGCGGACGCGCGACAGCGTGGAGCGAGCGAGCTGGACCCTGCTCGCGGTCGCCTTCGGCTTCGCCCTGCCCGTGCACCTGCTCGGCATCGGACAGACCGAATTCCCGACCTGGCGCCTGGATCTCGTCCAGGAGCTGATGCTCTGTGGGTACTACCTGATGATCACCCTGGCCCTGGAGCTACGCCTCTCGGGATCGCGGCTCGGGACCTATCGCGGCGTGCGCGTCGTGCGCATGGCCGGAACGGCCGTCTTCGTCATCGGGCTCTTCATCTATTACGTCGCTCTGCCGGGCTTCCTCGACCGTGAGATCTACGATTCGTGGGTCCCCTCGTTCTTTCTCTACGTCGTCCTCGACCTGCACATCGTCGTACGAATCATCGGGCTGCTGGCGACGAGCAAGCCGGGCCCCTGGCGCGAGACCTATTGGTTCATCCTCGCCTCCTTCGGAATCTGGATGGGGCTCGACTTCCTCGAGCTCTCCCACTACGTCGGCGAGATCGTGTTTCCGTTCGGCAGTGCGGCGGACATCATCTGGTGCTTTCCGTACCTACCCCTCCTGATCGCGGCCCGACGCCGCACCCTGTCGCGGACCGAGGAGGACGATGAGCCGGAACGAACCTCTCAGGTCGCGCGCATCCCGTTCCTGATCACGCAGCCGCTCTTCTACGCGGTCGTCGTACCGATCCTGCACTTCGGATCCTACGCGCTGGACTGGTCCGACCTCTTGCTGAGGGACGAACGCGAACTCGTGATGCTCGTGATGTTGCCCCTTCTGGCCGGCCTCTCCTTCCTGCATCACCGCGCCCTCGAGAAGGAAAACGAGCGGCTCGAATCGGAACGCGAGGAGGTAGCTCGCAGGATCCAACGATCTCGCCGTATGGAATCGATCGGACGACTCGCCGGCGGGATTGCGCATGACTTCAACAACCTGCTCCAGGTCATCCACGGATCGAACGAGGTGCTGCGGAACAGGATCGAACCCACACGCCCCGAGTACCGGCACCTCGAGGACATCCAGGAGTCCGTGGAGCGCGCCGCGCGACTGACCGACCAGCTGCTCGCCGTCGGCAGACGCAAACACATGGATCCCAAGCCCGTCTCCCTGAACGAGGTGGTGCTGCGTACGGTCGGCATCATCGACCGGGTCATCGGGGAGCACATTCGGGTCCAAGTGACGACGAACCCGAACGCGGGACACGTGTGCGTCGACCGCTCCCAGCTCGACCAGGCCCTGCTGAACCTGGCGATCAACGCGCGGGACGCGATGCCGGATGGAGGTTCCCTCTCGATCGAAACGGAATCGATGCCGCGCTCCGCCGAAGACCGGGGTTCCGAAGAAGGGGACTCACCCGCCCGATGGGCGGTCATCCGCATGCGGGACACCGGCTGCGGAATGGATGCCGAGGTCCAGGCCAAGGTGTTCGAACCCTTTTTCACGACCAAGGTGGAGGGAGAAGGCACCGGACTCGGGCTCTCGATGGTCTATGGGTTCGTGACGCAGAGCGGCGGGCGCGTCCACGTCGAGAGCGAGCCGGGCCTCGGGACGCAGATCAGCCTCTGGTTCCCAGGCGCGGAGGGGCGCGTCGAGGAGACC
>DRLC01000050.1 GCA_011053145.1 Planctomycetota bacterium
ATGAGGAACTCTTCGACCGCCTCGCCGGCCAGTGGGACAAGTTCGCGGGGGCGTTTTCCACCGGGCGCGCACGCGAGCGCGCCGCCTCCCACCTGCTCCCTCGCCCGTTCACCGTCGCGGACCTCGGATGCGGCGCGGGCACGATGGCCGAAGCGCTGCTCGCGTGTACATCGCACCTCATCCTCGTCGATCGCTCGGAAGCGATGCTCGCCGAAGCGCGCACGCGCCTCGAGCGCCGCGCCTCCGGCTGCAGGCTCGACTTTCGCCGCGGCACCCTCGACGACCTCCCGATCGAGGATGCGGAGCTCGACGGCTGTGTGGCCGGCATGGTCCTGCACCACGTTCCGAATCTCGACCCCGTCCTGCGCGAGATGCACCGTGTCCTGCGCCCCGGCGGCACCGCGAGCATCCTCGAGCTCGCGCCCCATCACGAGACCTGGATGCGTGCGGAACTCGGTGACCTGCACCTCGGCCTTCCCGCGGAGGACGTCCTCGCCGCGATGGACCGGGCCGGCTTCGAGGATCTCGTCCTCGATCCGGTCGAGGATCAATACTGTCCACGTCGTGCCCCACGCTCGGAGACTTCCGCACCCGCGGGCGCCGACGATGCACGCGTTTCTCTCTCGCTCTACCTCGTCCGCGGCCGACGTCCGCGGGCCACACCCTGAAACCTCAGTCCGATGACCCAAACCCAGACCGCCCCGGATTTCCAGGTTGCCGACCTCGGCCTCGCCGAGTGGGGCCGCAAGGAGATCGAACTCGCCCAGGTGGAGATGCCCGGCCTGATGTCGCTGCGTGAGGAGTACGCCGGCAAGAGTCCCCTCGCGGGGGCCCGCATCACCGGCTCGCTCCACATGACGATCCAGACCGCCGTCCTGATCGAGACCCTGACGGCCCTCGGCGCCGAAGTGCGCTGGTGCTCGTGCAACATCTTTTCGACCCAGGACCACGCAGCCGCCGCGGTGGCGGTCGGTCCGAACGGCACGGTCGACGCTCCCGCGGGGATCCCGGTCTTCGCCTGGAAGGGCGAGTCCCTCAAGGAGTACTGGGAATGCACCGAACGCGCCCTCACCTGGCCCGACGGCAAGCTCCCGAACATGATCCTCGATGACGGGGGCGACGCGACGATGATGGTGCTCAAGGGCGCCGAGTTCGAAGCCGCCGGCGCCGTTCCCGAGACGAACGCCGACGATCCCGAGGATTGGGTCGAGCTCCTCTCCACGCTGCGTGCGGCGATGAAAGGCGGCGGTGAGAAGTGGACCGCGATCCGCTCCTCGATCCGCGGCGTCAGCGAAGAGACGACCACCGGGGTGCACCGGCTCTACCAGCTCGCCGAGGAGGGAAGCCTTCCGTTCCCGGCGATGAACGTGAACGACTCGGTCACAAAGAGCAAGTTCGACAACGTGTACGGCTGCCGCCACTCCCTCGTCGACGGCATCATGCGCGCCACCGACGTCATGCTCTCCGGCAAGGTCGCCGTGGTCTGCGGGTACGGCGACGTCGGCAAGGGCTGCGCCCAGTCGCTGCGCGGCCAGGGCGCTCGCGTGATCGTGACCGAGATCGACCCGATCTGTGCGCTCCAAGCCTTGATGGAGGGATTCGAGGTCAAGACGGTCGAAGACGTCGTCGAAACCGCGGACCTGTTCGTCACGACGACCGGCAACTTCAACATCATCACCGCCGACCACATGGCGAAGATGAAGAACAACGCGATCGTCGGCAACATCGGCCACTTCGACAACGAGATCGACATGGCCGGGCTCCAAAAGATCGCCGGGATTCGCCGTGACAACATCAAGCCCCAGGTCGATCGCTGGGTCTTCCCCGACGGACACGGAGTCCTGGTCCTCGCGGAAGGACGGCTGTTGAACCTCGGATGCGCGACGGGCCACCCGAGCTTCGTGATGTCGAACAGCTTCACGAACCAGGTCATCGCCCAGATCGAGCTCTTCCAAAACGCGGAGAACTACGACAACCAGGTCTACGTGCTGCCCAAGCACCTCGACGAGAAGGTCGCGCGCCTCCACCTCGACAAGCTCGGGGCGCACCTGACGGTCCTGACCGACGAGCAGGCCGCCTACATCAACGTGCCGAAGGAAGGCCCCTACAAGCCGACGCACTACCGGTACTAGACCTTGGACCGTCACCCATCCGCACGGGCCGTCCGGGGGCAGAAAGCTCCCCGGGCGGCCCGTGTTCGTGGGCTCACTTGCACCAGTTCTCCGGAACCGGAACGAAGACGAAGCTCGTGCGCCCCTCCCCCCCCGCGTCGTTGACCAGGCACAGGGACTTGCCCGGGTCCCACCAGCAAAGCCCCTCCCAGTTCGCGTCCGCGATCGAGGCGAGTCGATTCGCGCGCAGCCAGCCGCGCACGTCGAACGGCGCGCCGCGCGGATGCCCCTGGAGGTCGAAGCGCTGCAGGATCACGTTCGTGAACGTGCGCTCCCCGCGACCGTAAGGCGAGAGCGAACTCAGGAGCACGATGAGCTCGAAGTTCCCGTCCGGGCCCTGGTTCCAGACCAGGTCGCTCCCGCGATAGCGCTCGGGGTCGGGAAGCGGCGGTCCCCCTTCGATCTCCCCGACCAAGAGCGCGAAACTGCGCGCGCTCTCATCGTGTTTCTGCTCCACGCTCGAGCCCGCCGGCGGCATCACGTGGAGCACGACCTCGGGGGCGAGGGGCACCTCGGCGAGCAGCGGGCGCAGCTCGGGCGGGAGATCTCGAAGGCGCAGGTACCCGCCCTCCCAGAGCGCGGCCGCCCGCAGCGTCCCCTGCGCGCCCGTGCGCACCGCAAGCCCCTCCATGCCACGATTGCCGACTTCGCCGTAGCGCGCGGCGTAGGTGTAACGCGGGCCGTTTCGGTCGAGCACCTGGTGCAGGTCTTCGGAGAGGATCAGGACGTCGCCGTCGATCACGACGAGCGACTCGAGATCGCTCGCGAGGGAGGCGCCGGCGAACGCGTCCCTGCGCAGGTCCGTGTCCGAGAGAGCCGTCTCCCCCCAGGCTTCGACGATCGTCGAGTGGAACACGACGCCGGGGACGTTGTCGTCGACGAAGAGGACCTCATCCCCCATCCGCGCGACCCCGGAAGCCTCGCTCCCCGGCTTGGGGTCGCCTCCGCGCCCCGACAGGATCGGAGAGGAAACCGCCCAGACGGCAACGCACGCCGGAAGCGTGACCCGCAGCCCTCTTGGGATCCTCATGCGCAACCGGGTCCGCGCACGAACCCCTCGGGTGGGGTCAGAACGATCATCCGGTCGACCGCGCGGAACCCGGAGGTGAGGGCCATGCGCCGCGACGCTTCGTTCGCGTCGAGTGCGGACCAGACCGGACGCTTGCCGGCCTTCAGGAGGTGGGCGATGAGCAGTGCTGCCGCGGACCGCCCATGGCCGCGGCGCCTGTGGGCGGGGGCGGTCGCTCCATCGAGGTCCCACCAGCTCTCCGTTTCATACACGGCCCAGCAGAACGACACGATGCGGTCGTTCTCCCAGACGGTGGCGACCGGTCCGCGCGAGGCCGCGAATTCGAGATCGGCGCGCTCCTCCCGCGCAAACTCCGAAAGCACCTCGTCGTCCCCGAACTCCGCGCCCTCGATCAGGCGCGCGTCGCCGTCAGGGGCCGGAACTTCTGTCGGGTTCGGGTGAACGTGGACCGTCGCGGGTCGCGGTTCCCAACCCGGGAGCAGCGATGCGAAGTGCTCCGCGTTCTCCCGGTCCGTCAGGATCTGGAGGCAGGTCGAGCACTCGTGCAGGAGGCCGGCGACGAGTCCCGCCACCGGGCGATGGATCGCCTGGCAGACCCCCGGTCGTTCGGGATCGCCGATGAAGAAGCCGGCGCCGCGCCGACCCTCGGGACCGAGTACGACCCGGCAGCGGCCGCGCAGCAACAGGCCCCGGGCGCGCACGTAGCGCGGGCGATCCGGGACCGCCCGAAGGAGCTCTTCCTGGAGCGCGGGGTCGCGGTCAACCTCCCCGATCCAAAACTCCGCGGGCCGGGTCCCTCCGTCGGTCCTGGTCTCCGATTCCACCGCAGGAGGATACGCAGACCCCGTGCATCCTTCCACGCCCGGCCCCCATGGGTACGCTCCTGGCATGTCCCACGCCTCGGATCCGCTGTCGGTCGTCCTGTTCGGCAACAGCTTCGCCTCCGCCGTCCAAATCCCCGCCCTCTCCTGGGCGGGTGGGAACCGCATCCTCGGAATCGCGGGTCGGGACCTCGCCAAGGCCCGGGCCACGGCCGAGCGATTCGGAATCGAGCACGCGACCGATCGTTGGCAAGACCTCCTCGCGCTCGAGCCCGACCTCGTCCTGGTCTCGACACCGGTCCACCTGCACCGGCCGATGGTCCTCGCGACCCTCGATGCGCTGGGGGAGAACGGGGCCGTCCTGTGCGAGAAGCCGATGGCCCTCGATCGGAACGAGGCCCGGGAGATGGAACGCGCAGCCCGAGGCCGGCCCGCCTTCCTCGATCACCAGCTCCGCTTCCATCCCCACGTGCGCGCGATCCACGCTCGCATCGGCGAACTCGGGACGCCGCGGCACGCGCGCGCGAGCCTCGTCCTGCCCCACGAGGCGCTCGTCGGCCGCCCCTACTCGTGGTGGTTCGATGCCGCGCGCGGAGGTGGCATGCTCGGGGCGATCGGGTCGCACCTCATCGATCTCATGCGTTTTCTCCTCGGCGATGTGCGCTCGGTGCGCGCCGACCTCGACCGTTTCGTGCACGAGCGCCGCGACGGCTCGGGCGACGCGCGTCCCGTGACGGCCGACACCCTGGCATCGGTCACCCTGCGCTTCGAGGACGGCTCGCGGGCGGATCTCTGGTGCGGGTTCGGGGCCCCGGGAGAGTCCGGCCTGCGCGTGCGGCTCGTCGGCGCCGCGGGGGCCTTCGACTGGCGCGATGGAACCGAACTCCTCGCCTCGCTGCGTGGCGCGCCGATGGAGCCCCTCGCCGTGCAGCCGCCCCCGACGAGCGAGGAGTTCGGGATGAAGGTCGATCAGGGCGTCTTCTCCCGCGCACTTCCCCTGTAC
>DRLC01000051.1 GCA_011053145.1 Planctomycetota bacterium
CCTGGAACGCGCGCTGCGTCTGTTCTGGGAGAAGGGGTACGACCGCACCTCTGTCTCGGACATCGGAGAGGCGCTCGGGGTCGGCCCCTCGAGCATCTACAACGCCTTCGGGAGCAAGGCCGAACTCTTCCGCCGTACCATCGAGCACTACGCGGGGACACACGCCGCCTTCGTTCGAGACGTCGTTCACTCCTCCGACGGACGGCCGATCGAGGAGTCCCTGCGGGAACTCCTGCACCGCGCCGTGAGCCTCTACACAACCAAGGGGCTCCCCCCCGGCTGCGCCATGCTCCAGGCCGGCGGTTCCGGAGGTTCGACCGATTCCGAGGGCGGCCTCATCGCGAAGGAGTTCCGGTGCAGCCTCGAGAAGGGGCTACGCGACCTCCTGACCCGGGCTTCCCGAAACGAAGCCCTCGCCGCTTCGCCCCGCATCCTCGCAAAGTACCTCGTCGGCGTGATGCGCGGCCTCTCCCAGCTCGCCGCGGACGGGGCGAGTCGAAAGGACCTCCTCGAGGTCGCCGACCACGCCCTCGGGAACTGCGTCTCGCCCGAATCAGAAGGGTAGAACGAAGGACCTCCGACGTCGCTCCGTTTCCGGGATGACGCTCCGAGCTCAGGCCGATCGGGCCATCGCTCCCGCACGCCGGAAGATCGTCGTCCGACCGACGACCTCCGGTACGAATCCATCGCAGAGCCCGAGCGTCGACTCCGCGGTTCCGAGGAGCAGGACCCCGCCGGGAGGCATGCTGCGGTAGACCCGGTTCAGGATCTTCGCCTTGGTCTCCGGGGAGAAGTAGATCAGTACGTTGCGCAGAAGAACGATGTCGATCGGCTCAGGGATGCGCCACTCCTGGGTCAGGTTGAGGGTGCTGTAGTCGAGCAAGTCGAGGATCTTCGGTCGCAGCGTCCAGCCCTTCGCGTCGGAACGGAAGTAGGTCTCGAGCTTGTCCTCAGGGAATCCACGACCGATCTCGAGGTGGCTATAGAAACCGGCCTGGCATCGCTCGATCATCTTCTTGTTGATGTCGGTCGCGCGGATGCTCCAATCCCAGCCGTGTAGCGGCAGGCCGCTCTCGAGCAAGGCGATCGCCAGGCTGACGGGTTCCTGACCGCTCGAGCACGCAGCACACCAGAAGCGCAGCTTCTTGCGATCCGCGTTGCGCGTCATCATTCCTGGGACGACCTCCTTCACGAGGGCTTCGAAGGGATGCACATCACGAAAGAACTGGGTTTCGTTCGTCGTCAGGGCCTCGACGACCGCGACCTCGATCCCGGACTTGCGAGCGCGGATCGCCGCAATCAGTTCAGGAATGCCCTTGCACCCGAACTCGCGGCAAACCGAACGCATGCGAGAATCCACGAGGTATTGCTTGTCCTCTCCGAGAACGATGCCCGCCCTCTCGCGGACGAGATCCCGAATGACTTGATAATGCTGCGTATCCATGGGTTGCTGGCTTCGAAGTTTCCCTTCTCCTTGATTCAACCTGCCCTGCGGCGGCCCTGGCGGACCGAAGACGCTAGGGAGCGGATGCCACGCGCCTCGAGTGCGCGACAGATGGCCGGGGCCACGCGGTCCAGGGCCCGGGTCTCGTCCGCCGCGCCGATGCGACAGACCTCCCCGGGCATCCCCCAGACGACCGACGTGGCCTCGTCCTGGACGATGACCCACCCACCCGCCTGCCGGATCGACTCGCATCCAGCGGCGCCGTCGCACCCCATCCCGGTCAGTACGACTCCGAGGACGGCGCCACCGAACTCCTGCACCACCGATCGCAAGAGAGGGTCGACGGCCGGGCGGCAGGAATGTTCGGGGGGGTCCGTGTTCATCTCGAGCCGGAACCCTCCGTCCGCGCGAACCACCTGCATGTGGTATCCACCCGGTGCAATGTAGACATGGCCCTCGAGAAGCTCCTCTCCGTCGACCCCTTGGGTGACCGTGAGCTCGGTTAGACCGTCGAGTCGACTCGCAAGGTGTTTGGTGAACTCCTTCGGCATGTGCTGGACGATCACCACCGGGACACCCAGGTCGCCGGGCAGATTGCCCACGACCTCCGCCAACGCGTTCGGCCCACCGGTGGACGACCCGATGGCGAGGATCGCGAACGGAGGACCCTCCTTGCATTCTCGCGGCGTGAGATCCTTGGATGTATGGCGCTTCGATGCCTTCGCGCCCGCGACACTCGAGCCCACCCTGCCCGTCAACTGCATCACACCATCGCACAATGCTCTTCGCACCTGCCGGCGTCCCTCTTCGCCGTCCCCGCTCCCCGGCTTACTGAGCCACATCGTCTTCGCCATCCCGAGAACCTTCATGACCGATGTGGCATGCCCATCGTTCGTGGACGTAAAGATGATGGCCGGCAGGTCAGGCCGCTCTTCGCGCAGCTTCTGCAGAGCGGTGATCCCATCCATGACGGGCATCTCAACATCCATTACGACAAGGTCCGGCTGGAGCGAAGAGCACACTTCGAGTGCTTTTCGACCGTTGGGCGCGGTCGCAACGACCTGGATCTCGCCGTGATCTTCGAGCGCGCCCCGGACGAAACTCCGGGAAACGAGCGAATCGTCCACGACGATGACCCGGGTCTTGGGGGAGGGGCTGGGGTGTTCCATGAGCTCTGCCGCCCGAGATGACCATGAACGGGAGAGACATGGGTCAGTCGGGACTTCCGATGCCCTTCCTTCGGCGCAGCCTTGCCCCCGACTGCAACAAGAGACTGTTTTCACGACGATTGCGCCGCGTATTCCCATTCGCTGTCCTCGGGACATTCTACCCAGCGGCAAATGGGACGACGCGACGTACCGAGGTGGCATGGACTCGAATCGCAGGCGCCATCTTCGGGACATCTCGAGGAACTCCGAAACGTAGACTGGTCCCTTGATGCACGCCTCGCATGGGGCACTGCGACGACGATCGCGCGAGACACGCATCCCGCCCCATGCCCGGGCTAGCCGGGTGGGACGGGCGCGATTTCGTCCATGCAGTCATCGAAAACCCATTTCGACAGGAGAACGGTCGAGGGTCAGCTCGCGGACCGGCGTTCCGCCTTGAAGCGACCGACCAGTTTGTGGAGTTCGCTAGCCATGTGAGAGAGCTCCGCGGCAGCAGTCTCGACCCCGGTCGCACCGCGTGCGGATTCCTCCGCCGCTTCAGCGACGCCGGACACGTTCTGGGCGATTTCCTGGGTGCTGTCGTTGGCCTGCGTTGCGCTCCTGGACATCTCGTTCGTCGTCGCCGCCTGCTCCTCGACGGCGCTCGCAATCGTGCCCTGAGCCTCATTGATTTGACCGATGATCCCCTTGATCTTCTCGATCGCGGCGACCGACGCGGTCGTGTCGGATTGAATGGCCTCGATCTGGTTCCCGATGTCTTCGGTGGCCTTGGCCGTCTCCTTCGCGAGCTCCTTCACTTCGTTCGCAACGACGGCGAAGCCCTTGCCCGCGTCACCAGCCCGGGCTGCCTCGATCGTCGCATTCAGCGCGAGGAGGTTCGTCTGCTGGGCGATCGAGGTGATGACCTTGATCACCTGACCGATCTCCTGGCTGGAGGTTCCGAGCCGGTTCATGATGTCGCTCGTCTCGTCCGTCATCGTCACGGCCTCATTGGCGATCCCAGCGGCCCGGGCGGCGTTCTGCGATATCTCCGCGATACTGGTGGAAAGCTCGGTCGTGCCGGAAGCCACCGCTTGGACGTTTTCGGAAACCGTACCAGCAGCGTTCGAGACGACCCCGGCCTGGGCAGAGGTCTCTTCGGCCCCCGCCGCCATCTGCTGGGCGGTCGCTGTCAGCTCTTCCGCGGCACTGGCAAGATTGGTCGCGTTCTCGGTGATCCCGATGATGCTCTTACGCAGGCTGGTGAGAAGTCGGTCGAGGCCCTTGGCGAGCATTCCGCAGGCGTCCTCCCCGCAGTCGGGAATGTCCGCAAGTAGATCGCCCTCAGCAGCTCTGTTGACGATTTCGAGGATCATATCGACACGCTGTTGCATGTCCTCCGCCTTACGCCGGTCTCGCTCCATCATGTCCTCGAGTTCCTGGTCCTTCCGCACCTGGTCGGTGATCACGGACCACGTCACCATGATTGCAACGTGCTTCCCGGACCCATCCCGCACGCTACTTGCGAGGAGCGAAAGGACCTCGTCCCCGAGAGCGAATTGGGCCTGATGGGGCAGATTCGAGGGGTCGGACAGGAGACGGCGCTGGTGGGCCGGATTCCGGTGGAACACATCGATGCTGCTCCCCTTGATCTGGTCCACCGGAATCGGGAGGAGATGGGCCAGGGACGCAAGCGTGTTCATCGACGTCGTGTTCACATAGGTGATGTTGAAGTCGAGATCGGCGACCATCACGTTGATGGGCATCGTGTCGAGCATCGAGAAGAGGGCAGCCGCGTCCTTCTCGAGTGCGATCCGCTCGACCTGGCCTGTGGGTTCCTTCACGGTCATGGGAGACTCCTGTCGGGTGATGATGTCTTCTGCAAGTGGGGCGACCAGGGCCACGACGGACCCGATGATCTCTTCGGAAAGATTGTGCGCGACCATCGCATCCACGAGATGCCCGGCCACGAGTTCGAATTCACGCTGGGTGATCTCCAGCCCTCGGTGGACCTCCTTCATCGAACGACCCCGATACTTCTCGGGACCGCCCGTCACTTCCGAGAAGAACACAGCCTGACTCTCCTTGAGCGACGCCATCTCGGTGGTTCCGAAGTGGTGGGCAAGCTCTGGGTCGGCGAGGATTCTCTCGTAGAGGCTCTCGATCACGGACTCGATGGCACGACGGCCTCCGAGTTGTTCAAAAATGGACTTCTCGCTTGTGCTCACGTGAATACTCCCTGCTCAGGCCGTGGCCCTGGGTTGCTCCGCTTCGCGCTCACACTTCCGTCGTCTCATGGGCGCTGACCGCGGCGAGCCGGTCCACGTCGAGCGGCAGCAGGAGTGCTTCCTCCAGCTTGTACACGCCGGTCAGGAGTTCCTTGATTCCCGAGGAGACCGTGTTCGGAATCGGCGCCCGACAGTCCTCCTCCACCGAGAGCACATCGCCAATACGGTCGACGAGGATGCTCACGTTCCCTTCGCCGGTGCGCAGGACGATGATCGTCGGCATGTCCTCCTGATCCCTGCTCTCGATGTCCTGCAGGTCGTCGATTTCGTACGGCTCGAGCCCGATTCGGACCCGCATGTCGAGGGCGGTGACGGTCTGCCCCCGCAGGTTGATGAGGCCACTGACGACGTTGCTCGTGAGGGGCACACCAGTCATGGGATGGAACCGCAGCACCTCCTGCACCTGCATCACATCGACACCGAACATGAGGTCGTCCAGGTAGAAGGTGCAGAATTGCTTGACGGAAGAATCCTTGCGCGTCTCGGTCCGGTTCTGATCGGTACCGCTGCACTGCCCCGAATCGACGCCCGCCCTCGTGATGAGCTCTTCGAGATCGATGTGACTCATGACCACCCCGTCGATCACAATCGCCTCTTGGATTCCCGGGGTGTCCGACGGCCGCATGACCGCGTCCACGGTTTCCACGATGTCCGAGATGTGCTCGACGATGATCCCCATCCGGTGACAGTCACGAGCGTGCACGACGACGCGGACGAAATCGTCGTCTTCACAGGGCTCCGTGCCGAGGACACTATCCACCCGCACGAGGGGCATGATCTCTCCGCGGTATTGGATGACCTCCAGATCCCCCGTCCGCTCGATCCTGCTCGCAGGAAACTCCTCCAATCGATCGACATCGGAGAGTTCGATCGCCATATCCCGGTCGCCGGCGGCCTTCACGACAACGTAGGTCTTGCGATCCTCCGACCTGGTCTCCTCTTCATCGAGAACCTCGAGCAGGCGATCACCCGCTTCCTCGCTGATCACCCCCGCCCGCGTGGCGAGTCCGAGGGTATCGAGAATCAGTGCGACCCGACCGTCCCCGAGAATCGTCGTCCCGCCGAAGACCGGCACCGACTTGGTCTGCTGCGCGAGGGGCTTGACGACGATTTCCTCAGTGTCCTCGATCGTCCCCACGACCAGCCCGAAGAGTTCATCTCCCGCGCGGACCACCACGATGTTGCGGCAAGCCTCCTCCGCCTGCTCCTCGTCGACACCCGGCTTTCCGAGCTGTTCGTCGAGGAAGAGCAGCGGCAGGAGTTCCCCACGCAATCGATAGACCGGACTGCCGTGTAGGTCTTCGATCCCCTGCATCGCCTCTTCGCCATCCAGGCGGACGAGCTCGACCAGGCTCACCTGTGGAATCGCGTATTTGTCCCCCGCGGAAGTGACGATCAGCGCGGGAATGATCGCGAGCGTGAGCGGGATCTTGATGCGCACGGTCGTTCCCTTTCCGAGGATGCTGACCACCTCGACCGTGCCTCCGATCTCATCGATCTTCGTCTTCACGACATCCATGCCCACGCCCCGGCCGGAGACTTTCGTCACCTCCTTGGCTGTGGAGAGGCCGGGGTGGAAGATCAGCGCATTGGCCTGGCGATCGCTGAGCTGTGCCGCCTCTTCTTGCGTGATCAGGCCGCGGGCCACCGCCTTCTCTTTGATCGCCGCGGAATCCAGGCCGCTCCCGTCATCCACGATCTCGATGTGGACCAGTCCACTCTCATGGTATGCGTCCAGCAGGAGCACGCCTTCGGGGTCCTTGCCCTTTGCCACGCGTTCTTCCGGCGTTTCGATTCCGTGATCGACCGCATTCCGAACGAGGTGAGTGAGGGGATCCTTGATGGCCTCGAGCAGTGTCTTGTCGAGTTCCGTCTCCTTGCCGTGCATCTGGAAGCGCACGGACTTCCCGAGCTGTTTCGAAAGATCCCGCACGATTCGCGGGTACTTGTGCCAGAGCGACCCAACCGGCTGCATGCGGACCTTCATGATCCGCTCCTGGAGTTCTGTCGTGATCAGGTTCAAGCGTTGAGCCGAGGCGATGTTGCCTGCGTCATGGGACGTCGCTGCGCTCTGGAGGATTTGGTTTCGCACCAGGACGAGCTCCCCCGCCAGGTTCATCAGCTTGTCGAGTTGTTCGACCTGGACGCGGATGTTCGACCCGGTCAAGGGACTGTCCTGCTTGGGCTTGGCCTCCCTGACCTCCGGCTCTTTCGCCTCCGAGGTCTGCTCGTCCCCCTCCGGTCGACTCTCTTCAGGCGCGTCCCCGCCTCCCGGATTGCTCCGCTCCCATTCCGCGAGCTCCGGGCTCTCCCCATGCCCCGCGCCATCGACCTGCGCGCTGGCCTCTCCCTTTTCCCCGGGGACTGCCGTCCCGTCCTCCGCCAAGAATGCGACCAAGGAGGCGAGGAGGTCTTCGTGGTCCGCATCGCTCTCCTTGCCCGTCTTCTCGATGTGCTCGAGGTTCTCGCGCACGGCATCGACCAGGTTCAGAAGCGCCGTGGTGATCTCGTCCCGCAGCTCGAGCTTTTCCTCTCGCAGCGCACTCAGGAGGTTTTCACCCGCGTGCGTGATCCGCTCGAGCCTCGTCAGGTCCAGGAACCCGGATGCCCCCTTGATCGTGTGGATCGTTCGAAAGATGCTCGAGAGGGTCTCGGTGTTCGAGGGGTCCTCTTCCAGCGCCACGAACTCGCCATCTAGGCGGTCCAGGCTCTCGTAACTCTCGACAAGAAACTCGTGGAGGAGGTCGTCGATCTCGGACATGGTGCCTCTCGCTGAGGTAGCAGGAATCGTGGGGTTTGCTACGGAGGCCCGGGGGGACTACGTCTATCGGTGCCGGTATGTCGGCTCTTGAGATCTTCCAAAGGCCCTCGCCCACATGCGGGACTTCGTATGGGAATCCCTCCGCCTTTCCCGTGCCCGGGACGTGACCCTTCCCAACCCGACGCGTCGATGGAAGGCCTTTGCCCCTGCGCTCCGGATCGTTCACGACGGAACCCAGCTCGCTCTGCCGCTCTGTGATCCCCAAAGGAGGGATCCCGCGGCGACTCCTTCGAGAGGCCGGGCTTCCGTCGACGCGGACCCGACCCCGCGTACCCCTCGTCCTCGGCTACCGCCTGAGCTCTTCGAGGAATCCGCTCACCTGCTCCTTCAGGGTCTTCGCGACGGACGAGAGTGCCCCAGCGGATTCGACCAAGCCGACCGAGCTCTTGCTCGTGTCCACCGAGGCCTCCTTGACCCCGAGCATCGTCTCGAGGACTTGTTTCGCATTGTCCAGCACGGAAAGGGTGTTGCTGCTCACCTCCGAAGTGACCGCGTCCTGCTCCTCCATCCCGACCGCGATCGTCGAGGAGATCTCCCCCAGGCGGTCGAGGATCTCCCCGACGCCCTGCATCGAGGTCACCATTTCGCTGGACTCCTGCCGGATCTGCTCGACCTGCTCCTCGATCTCCTCGGTGGCGGTGCGCGTCTTCCCCGAGAGATCCTTGACCTCCGAGGCGACGACCGCGAATCCCTTGCCCGCGTCGCCCGCCCGCGCTGCCTCGATCGTCGCGTTCAGGGCGAGAAGGTTCGTCTGCTGCGAGACCTGCCGGATCAGTTCAAGCACGCTGCCGATGCGCTCGGAGGACGCGGCCAACTCGGACGCACGCCCCAGGGCACCACTCGACTGGTCGAGCGCGTCGTGGGTGATCGACGAGGCGTCGCTGACCTGCTTGGCGATTTCCCCGATCACATTGGAAAGGTCCTCGGTCACCCGGGTGATCGCGTCGAGACCGTTCGTCGCCACCCCCATGAGCTCCTGAACGCTGTCCGCCTGGGCGGTGGTCTCTTCGGCCGCCGCCGACAGGGTCTGGGCCATCCCCTCGAGTTCCTCGGCCGTGCTCGCCACGTCCTGGACCATCTGTTGGATCCTGGATTCGAACTCGTCCGCGAGGTCGAGCAGACGCTGGCGCGCCGCGATGAGATTGTCGTTCTTGACCTTCATCGCATCCGAGGCCTCATTGATGACCTCGGCCCCCTGGCGAAAGGTTCCGAGCATCCCGGCCTCGAGCACCTTGCGGAAGTACTTGTCCCTGCTCGCATATTGCAGGGAAGCCTTCGCTTCTCGAACGAAGTTGTCCGTCAGGTCGAGGAGGTGATTGAGGGACCTCAAGGTGTCCCCGAGGTCTCCGCCGACATCGGTATGCAGGAGCCGGGGTTCGAGGTTCCCGGCGGCGGCTTCCCGGCAGAAATCCTTGATCTTCGGGATCCAGTGCCTGTACAGGGCCAGCTCAGCGGCGTCCTGCGCTCCCATGGCCGCCGCGGTGTCGGTGCCCGAATCAGAGAGAGAATGCGAATTCATCGTACTCCTTTCCTTGTTCCTGGAGGACCGCGGCGAGCAGGTCGGCGCCGGCCTGCATCCCCTGCTTCTTGCTCTCGTGTTTCGCTTCCTCGGCGAGGAGCGCGGCGTAGACCGGCTGGATGGCGTCGATCGCGGCCCGCGACGGGGAGCGTCGGCTCGAGTGGTACCCGATGATGTTGCCGGTATCGTCGAAGGTCGGCGTAACGTGGGCCAGCACCCAGTAGTGGTCTCCGTTCTTCGCGAGGTTCACCACGTAGGCGAAGATCTCCTCTCCTCGCTCCAGCGTGTCCCACAGAAGCTTGAACACACACCGGGGCATGTCCGGATGCCGGACGATGTTGTGCGGCTGGCCCAAGAGTTCCTCTTCGGTGTACCCCGCCACCCGCTGAAACACGGTGTTGGCGTAGGTGATGACGCCCTTGGTGTCTGTCTTGCTGACGATGATTTCGTCGGTGCCGAAGGTTCTCTCTCGGCCCGTGGGCCGCGGTCTTGTGAATTGGGTGCTCATGGGATCCTTCCGTTGCACGAGGACTCTTGTCCGTGATCGACCCGGTCCCGATCGGGCCTGTACGTGAATCCCCGCGGCGCTCCCCCATCTGGGACAAGGCGCAGCGTCTCCCTCGCGTCAGCCCGAGAGAAGTGGCGTGCAACCGGCCCCTGTTCCTCGTACCGTGCCCGAAGTCACGCGGCCCATTCTTGCAACCATGGAATCCACCGCGCCCAATCCCACGATGGCTCCCAAGAAAAAGAGAAAGCTGAAGAGGACCGGCTCCGCTCCCCCGAAGTCTGGTCCGTTGCGTTTCTTCGTCCGCTACTTCATCCGCGGCCTGCTGTTCGTCGTACCGCTCGTCGCGACGATTTGGATCC
>DRLC01000052.1 GCA_011053145.1 Planctomycetota bacterium
GGCCGCGAAGTCGAGCCCGACGTACCCGGTGGACGAGAAGATCCGGAACCGGCGCATCGGCGAGAGCGACACGCGGCTCGCGGTCACGTTCGCGCGAGCACCGTTCCGGAACACCAGCCGCACCGACGCCATGTCCTCGTGTTCGGTCAGGATCCTTCCCCCGCCGCGTCGAGCGACTCCACATCGGAGCCGACCATATGCAGCACGAGGTCGAGATCGTGGATCATCAGGTCGTGCACGACGCCGACGTCGAGGGAGCGAAAGCTGAACTCGGTCAGGCGATGGCACTCGATGTAGCGGGGATCGAGGCCGAGTTCGCGCAGGCGCCGGATCCCGGGTTGGAAGCGCTCCACGTGCCCGACGGCCACCATCGCCCCACCGCGCTCCGCGGCCGCGAGGATGCGGTCCGCCTCTTCCACATGCGGCGCAATCGGCTTCTCGATCAGGCACGCGATTCCACGCTCGAGCAACGGCACCGACGCTGCTTCGTGCGCCACCGTGGGAACGGCGATGCTCGCCGCCTCGAAGTCGTGCCCGAGCTCTTCCACGCTCGTGAAAGCCGGCACGCCGCACTCCTCGCCCACCTCGCGCGCGCGCTCGACATCGGCATCCACGACCCCCACGAGCTCCGCCCTCGGATTCTGGGCATAGATGCGCGCGTGGATCCGGCCGAGATGACCGACCCCGACCACCGCGACCCGAACCCTCGTGCCGCTCACGACGCGCGGGCCCCGGCCAGCACCCGCTCGAGTCCGAGGCGACGAAACTCCTCGCGCAAGGTCTCGCGATAACGGCCCTTGGAGCCCAGCTCGGTGCGGCGCAGCGCGTCGATCAACTCCTGCACATGGGGTCCCGGGGAGGACTCGGCCAGCTCGCGGACCACCGGCCCCCGTGGCTCTCCGGAGCGATAGAGACGTCGAAACGCCGCCCGCAGTTCGGCCACGGCCTCGGGTCCGAACCCGGCGCGCTCGAGCCCGATGATGTTCACCTTGCGAATCTTCGCGGGATGCCCCTCGAGGATCATGAACGGGGGAACGTCCTGGATCACCCGGGTCAGGCCGCCGACGTAGGCGTTGCGCCCGACGGTGACGAACTGGTGCGCCGCCGCCCCGCCGTTCACGATCGCGTCGTCGCCGACCTCGACGTGCCCGGCCAGCAGGACGTTGTTCCCGAGCATGACGTGGTTTCCGAGCACGCAGTCATGGGCCACGTGGCAACAGGCCATCAGCAAGCAGTCGTTCCCGATCTTCGTGAGCGCTCCCCCTTTCACGGTCCCCCGGTTCACGGTCACGAATTCTCGGATCGTGTTGCGGTCACCGATCTCGAGGTGGGTGGGCTCGTCCTCGTAGCTGAGGTCCTGGGGCGCTCCCCCGACGTTCGCCTGCCCCAGGAAGCGATTCTCCTTCCCGATGGTCGTGACCCCGTCGATCACGACCTGGGGGCCGATACGGCTCCCATCGCCGACCCGGACGTTCGGGCCGATCACGCTGTAGGGGCCTACGCTCACGTCGACGCCGAGTTCGGCGCCGTCAGCGATGACCGCGGTGGGATGGATGTTGGTCCCCATGGGATGGATCTCGTCGGAAGTGGTGCGTCCGGGATGAACAGGTGTCACCCACTGGTGTTCTGGGTCGTGGAGCCGCGCTCTCTCAAGGCTCCACCATCGTGAAGGTGAGGATCGCCTCGCAAACCGTCCTGCCGGCCACGGTCCCCTTTCCCTTGACCTGGGCGAGTTCGCCCTTCATGCGCGTGGTCTCCACCTCGATGCGCAACTGGTCTCCAGGTTCGACCGGAGCGCGCAGCTTGACCTTGTCGATCGACCAAAGGACCGCGAGCTTGCCGGTGTGCTCGAGTTTGCGCAGAAGCAAGACGCCCGAGAGCTGGGCCATCGCCTCGAGCTGCAACACGCCCGGCATCAGCGGGCGCACGGGGAAGTGACCCTGGAAGAAGGGCTCGTTGATCGAGACGTTCTTGATCGCTACGGCGCGCTGGTAGCCGTCGATCTCGAGCACGCGGTCGAGCAACAGGAACGGGTAGCGGTGCGGCATGATCCGCATGACTTCCCGAATGTCGAGGCCGGTGTCGCGCCGGATCAGCCCACCGGTCTCCTCGGCTTCCATGACGTCCAGGAGCTGGCGGACGAGTTGAGCGTTCGTGCGGTGCCCCGAACGCGTCGCGATCACGTGGGCGTTGAGGTCCGCCCCGAGCAGGTGCAGATCCCCGAGGAGGTCGAGCAGCTTGTGGCGCACGGGCTCGCCCGGCATCCGCAGAACCGTGGCGGGGTCGCCCAGGACGACGGTGTTCTCGCGGGTCGCTCCGCGCCCGAGCCCCGCTGCCTGCAGAGCCTCCACCTCCGAGGCGAGGCAGAAGGTTCGGGCCGGCGCAATCTCCTTGGAGAAGGCTTCGGGAGAGACGTCGATCTGGAAGGACCCCCCGTCCACCTCGGGATCGGAGAAAGACGCAACATACTGCAGGGTCAGGTGCCCGTTGTCGGACGGAAGGGCCACCAGGGTTGCCGAACCATCGCGCACGTAGACGGGCTCCTCGATTCGAAAGACCTGGCGCTGGGAACGTTGCTCGACCGTGCCCGCTTGCTGGAAGAGGTCCACGAGCATCGCGGCGCTCCCGTCGAGCCCCGGCATCTCACGCCCGGACATCTCGACCCGGAGGTTGTCCACCCCCAGGCCGTAGCACACGGCCAGGAGGTGCTCGACGGTGTCGACCTCGGCGCCGCCGCGCTCGAGGTGCGTGCGCCGGTCACGGCTCGAATGGAAGCGGATGTTCGCCGGAATCGGGAGCGAGTCCGCGAGGTCCGTCCGGACGAACTCGACGCCGGTGTCCTGGGGGGCCGGGAGGACGCGCACCGAAACGCGCTCGCCGGAGTGCAGGCCCTTGCCCTCGAACTCGACGGCCGTCCTCAGTGTTCGCTGCAATCGCACCATGGTCAGTCTCCTCCTTCCAGGGCTTCGAGCCTCTTCTCGAGGCTCTTGAGGCGCTTGACCAGCTCCGGCAATCGCGCGAACTCGCGCACGGCCCGGATCTGGCGCCCCTTCTCGAGGGGCGGGTAGCCCCAGTATTCCTTACCGCCCTCGAGGTCTTGGAAAACCTTCGAGGCGCCTCCGACGCGGGCGTGGTCGCCGATCGTGATGTGCCCCGCCACGCCCACCTGGCCGGCGAGGATCGCGCCGCGTCCAACCGTGGACGACCCCGCCACCCCCACCTGGGCGACGAGCAGCGCACCGGGGCCGACGGTGACGTTGTGGGCCACGTGCACGAGGTTGTCGATCTTGGTCCCACGCAGGATCCGCGTGGCGCCGAAGCGTGCGCGATCGACCGCGACGTTCGCGCCGATCTCCACGTCGTCCTCCACGAGGACGTGCCCACACTGCGGAATCTTGTCCCATCCCCCCCCGCCGTCGAGGTTCGGTTCGAAGCCGAAGCCATCCGAGCCCAGCACCGCTCCCGCGTGGATCGTGCAGCGCTCGCCCACGACCGTTCCCTGACAGAGGACCGCGGCCGAGTGGATGCGCGTCCCGGCACCGACGCGGCAGCTGCGACCGACCGTTGCGTTCGGGTGCAACACGACGCCGTCTCCGAGACGGCTGCCGCGGCCGACGAAGGCCCCGGCCCCGAGGCGAACGTCCGCGCCGAGTTCGACATCCTCCTCGACGACCGCGGTCGCATGGATACCGGGCCCGACCAACTCCTCGGTCGGGCGGAACGCGGCCACGACCCGCGAAAAGGCACGGCTCGGGTCCTCGGTGCGCAGCAGGGTCAGGTCGTCGCGGCCGACCTCGAGCCCGGGCTCGACGAGCACGCACCCCGCCCGCGTCTCGGCCAAAAGCGGAAGGAAGCGCGGGGATCCGAGGAACGAGACCTCGTCCTCGGTCGCGTCCGAAAGGGAAGCGGGACCGACGATCGGCTTGGAGCCGTCGCCCTCGAGCGCCGCTCCGCAGAGTTCTGCCAGTTCAGAGGCGGTGTGAACAATCATGGGACTGGAGCCTCACGATGGGCTCCTCTTCAGGTCTTCCTACTGCGCGGACTGACCCCCAAAACACCGAAATGCACAGGTCCTGGTCTACCGACCGCTCCCGGCGAAGTCAATCGCGCCGCCGTTTCACGGCCGAACCCGTGCATCGATCCGCCAGGAGCCTCCGGGGAGCCCGGCGGAAGACCGGGGTCAGCGCAGCCCGATGTTGAAGGCGAACACCCGCTCGGCGTCCCCCTCCCCGGTGATCACCGGCCAGCCGAAACTGAAGGTGATCGGGAGGGGCTTGGTGATCCCGAAGAGGAACCCTGCGGTCGCGCGGAGCTCTCCGGTGTCGACCCGGAAGTCCTCGGGGTCCAGCACACCCCAGTCGAAGAATGCCCCTGCTTGGATCGACTCGTATTCGCGGTAGGTGCCCGGCTGAATCTGCTTCACGACCGGAAAGCGGTACTCGAGGGTGCCGTGCAACATCGTCTGACCGCCGATCGGGAAGTCCGCTTCGTTCGGGCCGACCCCCCGGAACCGGTACCCTCGAAGGGTCCGCAACCCGCCCAGGAAGAAGCGCTCGGTGTAGGGGACCTCGTCGGTCCCGCCATAGGGAGTCGCAACCCCCGCCGCGATCTGGAGGTGGTAGAAGGGCGAGACCGAGGTCGGGTCGTCGTCCAGCTCGTTCCACCAATCGAAGCTGACCTGGGACTTGACGAAGTTGACGTCGCTCCCGAGCGACTCGTCGTAGATCTGGTTCTCGAAGTTGAACTCGATCCCGTTGCGCGTGTTCAGCCGATCGTCGATCGAGGTGTAGCGATAGCCGAGCAGGACATGGACGAGATCCGTCTTGCCCTCTTGGGCCTTCAGATCCTCGGGAACGGAGAGAGGCGAGTTGAAGCCCGGCTCGCCTCCTCCGTCGATGTCGCTGACATCCACGCTGCCGGTCTGGAAGCCGCCGAAGATCGCGGCCTCCTGGGAGAGGGAACGGCCGAGTCGGAAGCCGTACTGGCGGCGCTCCTCGTCGTGGCTGCGATAGATCCGGATGGTCTTACGGGCATTCAGACCGAGGCTGATCCGGTTCTCGTGGTCGGCGAAGAGATCCGGCTCGGAGAACGAGATGTCGAAGAAGGACCGCTGTGTACCCGGGGAGGCCCGAATCCGCAGGGTCTGGCCCGCGCCGTGGAACGCACGCCGGGCAGCGACGTCCTCGAGGGTCGTCCAGAACGAAGTCGGCAGGTTCGAGACGTCGAAGTTGTCCATCGTCAGCCCGATCGTCCCGAACGCGCCGGTGTTGCTGCTCACGCCACCGGCGAGGTTGAAGGTCAGGACCTGGCCCTCTTCGATCGTGAACTCGAGGTCCTTCCAGTTCGGGTCGCCGGTGTCGACGAAGCGATAGCTGGGCTCGCGGTGGTTGATGTCGAACTGATCCGAGAACCAGCCCGTGGACTGGATCCGCTGTCGGGACTTCTCGATCTCCGCCGAGTCCGCCTGTTGGCCGGGCTTCACCGTGATCAGGCGCCGGATCACGCGATCCTGGGTGTGCAGGTTTCCGATGATCGGGATCTCGCGGATGAAGATCCGGTGCCCCTGGGCGATGCGGTAGGTGACGTGGACGACTGGGCGATCCGCCTCGAAGGTCAGCTCGGGGGTCAGGAAACTCCATCGATCTTCCTCACCGAGGGAAGGCTCGTCGAGGTAGCCCCGGTCTCCGTAGAAGCGCCGCAGGGTCTTCTCGTCGTCACGGTGCAGCCGGCGCTCGTAGATCCCCCCCACCTTCAGCTCGAGCAAACTGCGCAGTTTCTCCTCGGAGACGATCAGATCCGCCGGGCGCTCCTGGAGACTGCCGTCTCCGGCGCGGAAGCGCTCGATGCCTTCGATCTCGATCGAGCCCACCGTGTAGCGTCCCCCCTCGTCCACCGCGATGTGGATCGTCACCCAGGATCGGTCCCGCGAGAACTCGAGTCGAGAGACCTCCACGATCGCGTCGAGATACCCGAGGTCACGGTAGACCTCACGCATCGCGATCACATCGGCGTCGAGGTCCTCCTGGACGAAGGCATCGGGGAAGAGGCCGAACAGGCCGGGGGCGCCGAGTTTGGTCTGCGCCAACTTCCTCAGTCCGCGGCGGAAGAAAAGCATGAAGCGGCGGTCGGGAAGCGTCTCGTTGCCGTGCACCTTGACCGCCCGGACGCGCACCTTGGGACCCTCCTTGATCTCGAAGATCACATCCGGCGCCAAGGCCCGACCCGTGGCTTCGTCGACACCCGCCTCGCGCTCCACGATGTTCACCTCGACGAAGTAGTACCCCTTCGCGCGGTACTTGCTCAGCAGCCTCGAGCGAATCCTGGGAGCCTGGAACAGGAACAGCTCCTCCTCCTCGCGCAGTCCAGCCCATTCGAGGAGGTCCGAATCGGAGATGTCGACGTTCCCGATGAACCTGGGCCGCAAGTCGAACGGCAACTCCTCGACCACCAACCGCAGATCCACCCCACCGCTCGGATCCGTCGAGGGTCTCTGCTGCAACTCGGCACGCACATGGAACGTCTCGAAGAGGCTCCGGATTCCGCGGTCGACTTCCTCGGGGTCGAGGGGCTGCCCCACCTGTACGCCGAGGGCCGAGATCATCTGTCGGGCGGTGTAGCGCTGGTTCCCGACCACCTCGATGTTCCGGACGACCTCGCCCTGCTCGACGGCGCCGGCCTCCTCGCCCTCTTGGACGCAGCGTGCCGCCGCACCGGCCCCGGGACCTCCCCAGACCCCGAGCAAGAACGAAAGGAGGAGGGCGGAGAGCTGCAAGGCCTTCTCAGAGCGTGATGGGCTCGGTGACCGATGGGGCGCGGTTCTCGAAGCGCATCGTCGAGTCGAAGAACTGGAGCCGCACGGTTCCCGTCGGACCGTTGCGCTGCTTCGCGCAGATGACTTCGGCCAATCCGATGTTCTCCTCGTCGCGGTACTTCGCGTAGTACTCCGGTCGATAGAGCATCATCACCACATCCGCATCCTGCTCGATCGAACCCGATTCGCGCAGGTCCGAGAGCTGAGGGCGCGGCGGGTCACGCAGCTCCACCTGGCGCGAGAGCTGGGCCAGCGCGAGGACAGGAATCTCGAGTTCCCGCGCGAGGCCCTTGAGCATGCGGGAGATGTTCGAGATCTCCTGCTGGCGGCTCTCCGAACGCGGGAACGTCAGGAGCTGGAGGTAGTCGACGACGACGAGATGGAGCCCGTGCTTCGCCTTGATGCGGCGCGCGCGGCTGCGCAGGGCCATCATCGAAATGCTCGAGGTATCGTCGATGAAGATCTTCGCGCGCTGCAGTTCGTCCGCCGCGGCGGTGAGTTCCGCTCGATCCTCGCCAGGAATGCGGCCCGAGCGCAGGCGGTGCGCGTCGACGCGTGCGCGCGTGCAGAGCATTCGACTGACGAGCTGCTGACGCCCCATCTCGAGGCTGAACATCAACACGGTCGGAGGTCCGTCCAGCCACTCGGGCTGCGAAAGGGCGGCGTGCTCGACGATGTTCAGGGCGAAGGCAGTCTTGCCCATCGACGGGCGCGCGGCGAGGATCAGGAGGTCGCCCGCGTTCAGACCGCACAGGAGCTGGTCGAGATCCATGAACCCGGTCGTAAGCCCGGTCAGGCCGCTGCGGTGCGAAGCCGCATCGATGCGCTTGAAGGTCTCGGCGATCGCGGTGGTGATCGGCTCCGCGCCCCGGCCTTCCTCGCGGCGGGAGATGCGGAACATGCGCTGCTCGGCACCGTCGAGGAGCATCTGCACGGCATCCCCGTCCGGCCGCGTCTCGTAGGCCTCGGTGACGAGCTCCGTGCACTCGCGGATCAGGCGTCTTTGGGTCGCCGTGTCCGCGACGAGCTTTGCGTGGTAGACCGCGTGGGCCGACGTGGTCACCGCTGCGCTGAGCTCGATCAGGTACTCGGCACCTCCCACCTCCTGGAAGGTGCCGTCGGCCTTGAGCCGCTCTCCGATCGTGACGAAATCGACGGGAGCACCGGCTTCGGAAAGCGCATTCAGCGCCGCGAAGACCTGCTCATTGCGTCGGATGTAGAAGTCCTCGGCCGAGACGATCTCCGCAACATCGGCGATCCGTTCCCCATCGAGGATGAGCGCCCCGAGGAGCGCTCGCTCGGCTTCCTCCGAGTTCGGAAGGGTCCTCTGGGCTCGCTCCTGCATCGGGGGCCGAGCTTAACGCGGGGAAGGGAGCGAGCAAGCAGCCGCTCCCTTCCCGTTGAGAATCCGTGGCCCCGACAGATGCCGGGGCGCGTGGGGTCGCTATTCGGCGGACTCGACGACCACCTGGATGGCCGCGTAGTGCTCTCCGAACACGTGGATCGGGACCTCGTGGGTGCCCACGGACTTGATCGGCTCGTCGAGCCGGACGTCCTTCTCCTCGGTCGCATGGCCGGCCGCGGTGAGGAGCTCGGCGATGCGCGCCGCGCCCACCGAGCCGTACAGCGTCCCGGTCTCGTCGGCCTTTTCGGCGGTGGAGAGCTTGAGCCGGCCGAGCGACTCGATCTTGGCGCTGGTCTCCGCCTCGCGCTGCTGGAGCTCCTCCTCCAGGCGAGCGCGACGGCGCTCCAGCATCTTCACGTTCTCGGGCGTGGCCTCGACCGCCAGCTTGTAGGGAAGCAGGTAGTTGCGGGCATACCCGGGCGCGACCCGGACGACGTCGCCGACGCCTCCCAGATCCTGGACCATCTCCCGCAGGAGGACTGTGACTTGTTTCATCGGATGCCTCGCGGGGTCAGTTGACGAAGGGAAGGAGTGCCAGGTGGCGGGCTCGCTTGACCGCCTGCTTGATCTGGCGCTGGCGCTGGGCGCGCAGGCCCGTGCGACGTCGGGACAGGATTTGCCCCTGGGCCCCGACACACTTCTCCATCAGGACCAGGTCCTTGTAATCGATCGGGGCGTCACGGCGCAGGTCGAGACGCACCTTCGGGATCTTGCGGCCGGCTCCGCGACGGGCACCGCCCTTTTTCTTCTTTGCCATGGGATCAGGCCTCCTCGCCTTCGGTCTTGGTCGTCACGGGCCCCTCTTCGACCGCCACGGGGGCGGTGGGCAGCTCCTCTCCGGCCTTCTCTTCGTCCTCCGGGAGGGCCTCGGTCTCGGCTGCTGCTTCCACTTCGGGGGCAGCCTCCTCCTCGGTGGGTTCCGGCTCGGGCTCGTCGATCGCATCGTCGGGCGGCGGCTCCGGCAAGACGAAGTCCTCGCCGTTCTCGGCCGCGGACAGATCGTGCTCCTCCGCCGGGATCTCATCCACGGCGAGGATCAGATAGCGCATCACCGTCTCGGAGATGTCGAGGTCACGGCGCAGCGCTCCGAGCTGGGTCGGGTCGCAGTCGCAGTAGGAGAGCAGGTAGGTGGCGCGGTTCTTGTGCCGGATCGGGTAGGCGAGCCGTCGCTCCGCCCAGCGCCTTGCGGTCACCACGGTGCCCCCGTGCTTTTCGATGAGTTCCGCGACGGTCGCCTTGGCTTCCTTCCATCCGGCCCGAACGACATCGTTGTCGATCAGGAACATGCATTCATAGGTTCGTGTCATTCGTCTTGCTTGGTGGGAGCACTTGGCGCCCGGCTTTCGGAGGCGCTCTCGGCACTCGATTTCCAGCGGCTATGGAACCGCGTCATGACGCGCTCGACGTTCCCGTCCGTCAGCCAGGAGAAGACCGCATCGGCGGCCTCGGCCACCGCTTGGTCGATCCTCTCCCGTTCGGACGGCGTGAACTCGGAGAGCACATGACGCGCCGCGTCGGTCCCGGACCTCCCGATTCCCACGCGCAGGCGTGCGAAACGATCCGTCCGGAGGGTCTCGATGATGGAAGCCATCCCACGCTGCCCGCCGTCGCCGCCCTTGGGGCGGACGCGCAGCACTCCGACCTCGAGGTCCATGTCGTCATAAACGACGAGCAAGTCCCGAGGACCGAGTCCAGCCCACTCGAGGAGCGGACCGACGGCATCGCCCGACGCATTCATGAAGGTCAGCGGCTTCACGAGCATCCCGTCCGGATCGAACGAACGTGCCCATGAAAAATCCGCGGCCCCCGAGAAGCCGTCGAGCTGTGTGGATGGCTCAAAGAACAATCCCTCGCGGCGGGCCAGGAAGTCGAGTACGCGGAAGCCGACGTTGTGTCGGGTCCCCCGGTAGCGCGCACCTGGGTTTCCCAGGCCGACCACCAGTCGTCTCGGCTCGTCCATCGCCCGAAGCAGGGGAATCAGGCCGAACGCTCCAGGGGGCGGGCGTGGTGCGCCTCCCCCCTTCGACGTTCGGGGCGAAACATGATAGGAGCGCCGGGGCCGGGCGCAAGCCTCGACCCCGGCGCCTGCCGGGGCTTACCCCTCGTCGGGGCCTCCCTCCGGAGAGGCCGGGACGGCAGCGGTGCCCTCCTCGTCCTCTTCGCCCTCCTCGGAGGCGGTTTCGGCGGCGCGGACGGCGACGACGAGCGCGATCTGGGTGTCGGGGTCCATCCCGAGCTCGACCCCCTCGGGCAGGTCGATGTCCTTCGCCAAGAGGGGGTGACCCGCCTCCAGCTCATCCACCCGCACTTCGATCGTGTCGGGGATCTTCGACGGCAGGCAGAGGACGGGAATGTGGGTGAAGAGGTGGTTGAGGACGCCGCCCTTCGGGTGCCCCGTGAATTCGAGCCCGACCTCGACCTCGGTCTTCTGGCCGCGGACGACGCGCCGGAACTCGACGTGCAGGATGCTGCGGTCGAGACTGCTCCACTGGAGCTCTCGGATCATCACCGTCTCGGTCTTTTCGCCGAGAGAGATGTCGAACAGGTGGTCGTGGCGGCGGCGCGCGACGGCGAACTCGTTCGCATCGATCGCGATGTCGACGTTCGGCTTGCCCTCGCCCTGGATGCTGGCGGGGATCTTGTTCTGGTGCCGGAGACGGCGTGCGTTGCGGCTGCCGAGCTTCTCTCGGACGGTGCCTTGGAGGGTCGTACTCATGATTGGTTCCCAGGATGGTTCGAACGACTGGGGATGGGAGATGGATCGGCGATCGGGTCGGACCGCGAGATCCGCGGAGCCGCATCCTGGAGGATGCGGTGTTCATTGGGTAGACGGCTCAGTCGTCCAGGGAATCGAAGAGGACGCTGAGGGACTTGGATTCGTGCAGGTTCCGGATCGCCTTCGCGAAGAGCGGGGCCACGGTGACGAGCTCCAGCTTCTTCGGTGAGGCGCCGTGGCGCGGGATCGTGTCGGTGACGAGGATGCGGTCGGCCGGGCAAGCATCCAAGCGCTGGATGGCCGGGCCGCACAGGACCGCGTGGGAAACGGCGAGCATCACGCTCTTCGCTCCGTTCTCCTTGCAAATCCTCGCCGCCTCCGAGATCGAGCCGCCGGTGGAGATCATGTCGTCGACGATGATGACGTTGCGCCCGTCCACCTCGCCGATCATGTGCTCCACCTCGATCTCGGACCCCGAGATGCGCCGCTTGTCGACGATCGCGAGGTCGGCTCCTTCCCCGAGGGCTTTTGCGTAGGAGCGCGCCATCTTGATCCCCCCGACGTCGGGCGAGACGATCACCGGATCCTCGATGTCCAGCCCGCGAATCGCGTCCAGGAGCACGGGCTTCGCGTAGAGGTGATCGACAGGGATGTCATAGAAGCCCTGGATCTGGGCGGCGTGCATGTCGAGCGTCAGGACGCGATCCGCCCCGCTGCGCGAGAGCGTGTTCGCGACGACTTTCGCGCTGATCGGGACCCGGCCCTCGTCCTTGCGGTCCTTGCGAGCATAGCCGTAGTAGGGCATCACCGCGGTGATGCGACCCGCCGAGGCGCGCTTCAGGCAGTCCAGCAGGAGCAGGAGTTCGACCCAGTTCTCGTTGACCGGGGGACACAGGGGCTGGAGGACGAAGCAGTCGCCGCCGCGAATGTCGTCGTTGATCTTGATGTCGATCTCCCCGTCCGGAAAACGCCCCACGTGCGCGTCGCACAGCGGGATGTCGAGCTCCTCGGAGATCTTGCGCGAGAGCTCCGTATGGGCGGTGCCGGAGATGAGCAGAAGCTTGTCGCTGTAGCGCACGGGACTCTTGTCCTCTAAAGGTCTTGGGAGAACGCGCGGGGATCACGGGCGCGCACGGGAGAGATGGGGTCGGCGAGCCGGAGCTGGCCTCCCTCGACGGGTGAGACTTGTACCACGCCGCTCACCCCTTGGAATCCTTCTTCGGAGCGCCGATCGGGTGAGCGGGGACGCCGACCCAGGACGCTCCGGCAGGGATCTCGGACCCCCTCGTGAGGACCGCGCCCGCTCCGGTGAGCGCCCCCTCCCCCACCTTCGAAGGAGCGATCAGGATCGACCCGGAACCGATGAATGCACGGTCCCCGATGTCGGTGTGGTGCTTGTTCGTCCCGTCATAGTTGGCCACGATCGTCCCCGCCCCGATGTTCGCGCCCTTGCCGATCGAGACGTCGCCGAGGTAGGTGAGGTGCTTGGCCTTGGTGCCCTCCCCGACGAAAGCCTTCTTGGCCTCGGTGAAGTTGCCCACCTCCGCCCCGTCGGCGAGTTCGGTTCCAACCCTGAGGTGCGTGAAAGGGCCGACCTCGCAGCCCTCGCCGATGCGCACTCCGCCCCGGATCACGGTGCAGGGCAGGATGTGGGTTCCGGCCCCGATCTCGACCCCGAAATCGATGTAGGCCGTCGCCGGATCCTCGATCACGACGCCGCGCGCCATGTGTTCGGAGAGGATCCGCATCTGGATCCCGACCCGAGCCTCGGAGAGGTGCTCGATCGTGTTGACCCCGATCGTCTCGCGCTCGTCCTCGAGGCGCAGGCTCGGCAGCGCCTCGCCCTCCTCCACCAGCATCCCCACGATGTCCGTGAGGTAGTACTCGCCCTGTGCGTTCTCGGTCGAGAGGCGGGGCAGGCGCTCGAGCAGCCGCTCGCGGTCGAAGCAATAGACCCCGACGTTGACCTCCCGGATCGCGCGCTGCGCCTCGTCGGCATCCTTTTCCTCGACGACACCCAGGAGCCTTCCATCCCCATCCCGCAGGATGCGCCCGAACCCGCGCGGGTTCTCCGCGGTGGCCGTCATCACGGCCGCCCCGGCGTCGGCCCGGAGTTCGCACAGCTTGGCGACGTGCTCGGCCCTGAGCAGGGGCATGTCGCCGTAGAGCACGACGACCGCGCCGGAGGCCCGCTTCAACTCGTCCGCGCACACCATCACGGCGTGCCCCGTGCCGCGCTGCTCGGCTTGGCGGACGAATCCGATCGGCGCTTCCGGAAAGGCCCCGCGGACAAAGTCTTCGACCGCTTCCCCGCCCGCCCCGGTCACGAGGAGCACGCGCTCGGGCTCGAGGGCGAGGGCCTGGTCGAGCACGTACCCGAGCATCGGCCGACCGCAAAGGGGGGCGAGCACCTTCGGACCGGGGGTCCGCATGCGGGTCCCTTGGCCTGCGGCGAGGACGACGACGGTGGCGGGAGTGGCCACGGGAAGAAGCGGGGGCTGGGGAGGCGGCGGCGGCGAGTTCGGGGCCCGGAACCCGAGGTCGGGGCATCGGACCACGCTCGAACGAGAAAATGGGCGGCCCGTTTTATGGCGATCGCGCTCCGCTGTCCAGCCCCGGCC
Organism: Planctomycetota bacterium; assembly: GCA_011053145.1. Classification (GTDB taxonomy): domain Bacteria; phylum Planctomycetota; class UBA1135; order UBA1135; genus DRLC01. Next base: position 13,554 of record DRLC01000052.1, read on the forward strand.
GACGCGCGGCCCCCGGCGAACGGCCCCGCGTTCCCGAGAAAACGCGCCCGGGGGCCGCTGGGCCGCCGCTACCATGCGCGCCGATGGGCCCGTTCCTCCGCATGCGCGTCTCCCTCCTGGTGGGCTGGCTGGCCGACCGGCGCGTCCCCACCCCCCTCCGAGGACCCGTGTACCGCACCTTCGCCCGCTTCACCGGGGCGAACATCGCCGAGGCCCAGATGGGCCCCCGGGGCTATGCGAGCCTGGGGGCGTTCTTCGTCCGACGCCTCGAGGTCGGGGCGCGCACGATCGACCCCGATCCCGCTTCGGTCGCATCCCCGTGCGACGGGCGCGTCCAGGCCATCGACAGGGTGAGCGCCGGCTCGATCTTGCAGGCAAAGGGACGCCCCTACCGCCTGGCGGAACTCCTCGGGTCCCAGCCGGGGAAGGAGGCTCTCGAGGGTGCGCTCGCGATCACGATCTACCTCGGGCCGAGCGACTACCATCGCGTGCACTCCCCCGTCGACGCGGACCTCGACGAGGTGCGCTGGATCCCGGGCGATCGCCGTTCGGTGGCCGCGGGAGTCGTCGACCGGATCGACCGCGTCTTCTCGACGAACGAGCGCGCGGTCCTGCGCCTCAGCGGTCCCGCCGGACCGTTCTACCTCGTGATGGTCGGCGCCCTCAATGTGGGTCGCATCCGGGTCGTCGGCGTGGAGCCGGGCGCGACGCCGCGGAAGCGGCGCTCGTTCGCGAAGGGCGAGGAGCTCGCCCGCTTCGAGATGGGCTCCACCGTGGTCCTCGTGTTTCCGGCTGGGACGGTGGAGCCGGATCCGCGCCTCGCGCTCGGGACCCGCCTCCGGCTGGGAGAGCGGATCGGGACCCTCGCCGTGGGCAGTCCGCTATGAGCGCGCTCCCGCCGAAACGTCTGCGGCTGATTCGCCTTTCGGTCGGCATCGCCGCGGGCGACTGGGACGAACTCCGGCGCCAGCGGCGGGCGGCACCCGAGGGGGAGCCGGATCGCGCTTGGCGCGAAGTGGTGCTGCAGAGCCACCTCTTCTGCGGCTTCCCGCGCGTGGTCGAGGCGTGTGAGGTGCTCCGCTCCGAGGGGGGAATCGGCGAAGCGAGCGCGGAGGAAACGCTCCCCCAGGGCGACCGCTTCGAGGCCGGCCGGGAGTTGTTCGAACGGATCTACGCCTCCAAGGCGGACGCGGTCCGTTCGGTCCTCAAGGACTACCACCCCACGCTCGAGCGATGGATCGAAGGACACGCCTACGGACGCGTCCTCTCCCGCCCCGGGCTCGACGCGGCCACGCGCGAGCTGTGCGCCGTCGCAACGCTCGCCGCCCTCGCCCAGGACCGACAGCTCGCATCCCACGCCCGCGGAGCGGTGCACTGCGGCGCCACGCCGGCGGAGGTCGAAGCCGCAATCCGAGCCGTCGAGGACCTGATCGACGCCGACGCGATGCGGCGCGCACTCCGGGTCCTGGAACGCTTCCTCTAACCCGGGTGATTCATGAGCCTGTGCACCAGACACAGCAACTCGTTTCCTGATGGCGCTTTGCGGTTCCTGACCCCGGAGTCGACCCTTGACGGGTCGACGGGGACGGCAGGAATCGCAAAGTGCCCTCAGGAGACGAGAGACCGCCGAAGGCGGTCGTTTGCGAAGTCTGGCGTGCAGGCTATTGAATCACCTGGGCCAACGCGGCCCGCGGCGGGCCTGGGGCGGGTCGCTCATTGCCCCTTCGCAGCGCGCCCGGTCTCGAGCACGACGCGGCGGATGCGAATCGGCTCCCAGGACTCGAAGCCGACACGCGGCTCGTCGACCCGCGGAGCGCGCATCCGCCCCTCGCCGAGGAGTCGGCCCTCGAGTTCGACACGCCAGCTCCCCCCGCGTCGATTCGTCGTGATCCGAAGCCGCTGCGTCTCCTCGGCAGCGAGCCCTTCCTCGAGGGCTCGTCCCTCCCCCGACTGCACGCGATCGAGGAAGGACTCGCGTGTTTCGGTGCCGACGAGCAAGCGCGGCGTCCGTTCCCCGCCCGGGAGACCCGCCCCGACGAGGGCCACATGGAATCCCGCGGCGTGGACCACCAAGAGCTGCGCCGGGCCCGGTCGGGTATCGATGACGAGGTCGAGCACGACGCGCTCGCCGTCCAGCGGAGCCTCGAGCCGCAGCTCCGGGCCGACCTGGGCTCGAAGACTTCGCCAGTCCGGCGTTTCGTGATCGAGGATCCAGCCCGCACCGTCGAACACCCAGTCACGTCCCTTCCAGGCCCCGACGCTCTCTGCATCGAAGTCGAATCCGAGCCGCACCCGTCGCTGCCCGACCTCTTCGAGTTCGGTGGGCTGGAAGATCGAGCGGATGCGCTCGAGCGGGGTGGGGTCCGGCCGACTGCGGAGACGATCCCGGAGGGCCCGGAGCTCGGACCGGCGCAGCACGACCTCGGTCACATCGGAGTAACCGTCGAGCAGGAGGTCGATGCGGTGGACCACGTTGTTCGGCGAACGCGCCTGCTGCTCCTTGTCGAACACGTCTTCGAGGTACTCGCTCGCTTCCTCCCTCCGCTTCTCCCTTTCGGCCTGTTCCGCCTCGATCGCGTCGAACACCCTCCGTTCGAGATCCGCTTCGAGCATGGCCAGCTCCTCCCCGCGTTCGCCCTCCGGTCGCAGCGCCTCGCGCGCCGCCTCGAAGTCTCCCTCGTGGAAGAGGAAGGCCGCAACAGCGAGGCGGTCTGCGGTGGGGAGTTCCTCGACGCGGCCGATGCCTGCGAGCGTGAGCACCTGGTCCGCATCGAGCTCGCGCAGATCGAGGGCGCGCTCGCGGCCTTCGATGTGGAAGCCGTCCTCGAGCGGATCGACCCCCGCGTGCACGCGAACATCGCTGTACCAGATGTGACCGACCCTCAATTCGTGGAGCTCGCGGCCATCGAGCGCACGCACACGATCGGAGGCTCGCACCAGGAGGCCGCGAACGAGATCGGCCTCGCGCTCTCGGCGCAGGGCGAGTTCACGCAGGTCGCTCAGCCACCCGCCCGAAACACGTTCCTCGAGGGGAACGAGCGACGCACGATACTCGCGCCAGAGATCGGCGACGCCTGCCGGTAGGCGACGCGACCAGGACGCGCGAGCGAGCCGTTTGGTCTTCTCGAACTCGGCGCGCGCATCGGACTCGAGCAATTCCCCCTCACGGCTCGCCAACTCACCCCTGCGCTGTTCCAGGACGTCCAGACACGCGACCGCCACGCTCCCGCCCGGCTCGGGCAGGGTCTCGCGCGCCATGCCGCGTGCCTCGAGTTCGAGAGCGAACCAGCGTTCGAGGGCCTCGGCGGCGCGCGGGCGCGGCGGACCGGCAAGGAGCTCCTCCTCCAGGGTGTCCGCGCGCTGCCGCACGCGACGCGAGAGTTCATCGTCGAGCTCTCGCCAGCGCAGCACGAGTTCGAGCCGCTTCTCGAGGAGCACGGCCCCCACCCCACCGTCGATCAGGCCGTCGCGCTCGGCCTCGGGAAGACGAACCTCACCGAAACCGGGCAGCGCGGTGATCTCCTCCGGATCCAAGGTGAGCTGTGCAAAAGCCTCGCGCCAGCGATGGAGTTCCGCGAGCCGCGCGGCTTCTTCCGCCCGTTTGAGGCTCCAAGCCCGCAAGCCCCGGCCCAGCTCCCCACTCACCTCCGCGAGGCGTTCGGACACGAGCTGGCGCTGCTTCTCTCGCCAGGTCTCGACCGGGACGCCGGCCGCTTCGAGCTCGCCCACCCCGAACCCCGTGCGATCGTGAATGCGCCCGGGGAACTCGCGCTCGAGCAGGGCATTCGCGCGCACGAAATCCCCCGCGGCACATGCTTCCGCGAGCCTCGCGTCGATGCGCGCCTCCTCGTCGCGTACGGTCGCGCGCACGCGTCCGAGCAGTTCGCGCTTCACCTGCCCCCAGCGTTCCTCGAGTTCGGGCGCGAGTCCGGCGCGCAGCGCCGCCAACTCTTCGAGCTGCTGGGCCGCATGGCTCGGCTCCCGTGCGATGCGGGCGGCGAGTTCCTCCAGCTCCGGATCGGGAGCCGCGACCGAAGCAGCGCTCGATGCGTTTGCGGGAACGATCGACGCCTCGCCATCGCTCGAAAGGAAGGACCACAACGCGAACGCGGCAAGCTCGAGCACGACCGCGGCCGCAACGATCGCGATGGTCCTGGTCCTGCGCGCACCTGCCACCGGATCGAGGCGACTGCGACGCACGTTCGGGGAACGCCTCTCCCGCACGCGCTCGAGGTCCTCGGCCAGCTCCAGCGGCGTTTGGTAGCGGTCCTCCGGATCCCTGGAGAGGCACTTGCGGAGCACGAGTGCGAGTCCGCGCGAGACGCTCGGCGCGAGAGATCGCGGATCGGGGATGCGACCGTAGAGAACCGCCGAAAGGATCTCGGCCGCGCTTCCCCCGGAGAAGGGCGGGCGACCGCACACCGCGTGAAAGAGCGTGGCTCCGACCGACCAGATGTCGCTGCGAATGTCCGCTGTCGATGCGTCCACCGCCTGCTCCGGGCTGATGTAGTGGGGAGTACCGAGGGTGCCGCCCGAGGTGGTGAAAGCGGGGTCGTCCCCGATGAAGGCGAGCCCGAGGTCGGCGAGCCGTGCACCGCTGCGGTCGAGCAGGATGTTCGCCGGTTTGACGTCTCGATGCACGACGCCCTGCTCGCGCAGGTGCTCGAGCGCGTCGCAAAGCGGAATGAAGAGGCGCAGGGCCTCGCGCTCCCGCAGCGGCCCGTCGTTGCGAAGACGCTCCGCGAGGGATGGTCCGTCCACGAACTCCATCGCGTACCACCACGTCCCCCCCGATCGACCCATGTCGATCGCACTGACGACGTTCGGGTGAGCGAGGCGTGCAGTGGTCTTCGCCTCGCGCTGCAAGCGCCGAACGAGACGAACGTTTCCGGTCAACTCCGGGTGCAGAACCTTGATCGCCACCTCGCGATCGACGGTCAACTGGCGCGCGCGGTAGACGACTCCCGTGGCCCCACGTCCGAGCACCTCGCCCAGTTCATAGCCGGGAATCGACGGGGGCGCAGGGACGGGCCGCGGCCCGCTCTTGTCCATGGTTCCGGAGTGATCGGCGGGGCGGTTCATCGAAGGTGGGCGTCAGGCCTCTCCAGGCACGGTATCGGCGTCCTCGGGACGATCGATACCGTATTTCTCGAGCTTGCGTTGCAGCGCGAAGCGAGAGATCCCCAGCTCGCGCGCCGCACGGCTCTTGTTCCACTCGTTGCGCTCGAGGGCCCCCCGGATCGCGCCCCGCTCGAACCTGGTCACCGCCGCCCGCAGGTCCCCGACGATGACCGGCGTGGACGGTTCGGAGCCCTTGGACTCCGCCTCGCGGATACCGGGGGAGAGGTGCTCGAGGAGCACGGACTCCTCGGCCAGGAGCAGGGCCCGCCGCATCTCGTTCTCGAGCTCCCGCACGTTCCCCGGCCAGTCGTGGGCGCACAGGGTCGTGAGGACCTCATGGGAAAGATGGGGCGGCTGGCAGCCGGCCTCCCGGGCCGCGCGCGCGAGCAGGGCCTCGGCGAGGAGTGGAATGTCCTCCCTCCGTTCACGCAGCGGAGGCAGCCTGAGGGTGAGGACATTGATCCGGTAGAAGAGATCCTCGCGAAACTCGCCGCGACGCACGAGCTCCTCGAGGTCCCGGTGACTGGCCGCGAGCAGGCGCACGTCCACCTTGCTGGTCACGCTCGAGCCGACGGGCCGCACCTCGCCCTCCTGCAGGACGCGCAGGAGCTTCTTCTGCATCTCCTGGCTCATGTCGCCGATCTCATCGAGGAAGAGCGTGCCGCCGTCGGCCTGCTCGAGCAGCCCCTTCTTCGAGCGGTCCGCTCCGGTGAAGGCTCCGCGGACGTGGCCGAAGAGTTCCGATTCGAGCAGCGTGTCGGGCAGCGCCGCGCAGTTCTCCGCGACGAAGGGACGCTCCTTGCGCGCGCCGTTGAAGTGGATCGCGCGCGCGATCAACTCCTTGCCGGTGCCGCTCTCGCCCTGGACGAGCACGGGCAGCGAGGTCTCGATGATTCGATCGAGCTCGCGGAAGACACGCTTCATCTCATCCGACGCCCCCACGATCGCGGAGTAGTCATAGCGCCCGCGCTCGCGATCGAGTTCACGCCGGACGACGCTGAGTTCGCGGTCGCGATCCTGCACCTTGCGCCCGAGCCGCTCGTTGAGGGACCGGATCTGCTCGCTCGAGCGCACGAGCTTCTCATTGCGCGCCCGGAGTTCCTGCACGAGTCGTGCATTCTTGATCGCGATCGCCGCCTGATCCGCGAAGAGCTCCGCCAGGTCGAGGTCGTCCTGGGTGAAGGCGCCCTCCTGGAGGCGGTTGTCCACATAGAGCAATCCCAAGACCTCTTCGTCCGTCCCCACGGGCAGACACATGACCGAGCGCAGGCGCAGGTCCTCGACGCTCGCCATCGCACTGAGGCGCTCGTCGCGTCCCGCGTCCACCGAGAGCAGCGCGTTGCCCTCCTCGAGCACACGCTTCGCAATCCCCATCGAGAGGCGCGAGGAAGGCACTGGGATGTCGGAATGGTCGAAGTTGCGAGCGACGCGCACCTTCCAGTCCTTGGGCTCCCTCCCGGTGTTCTGGGTGTCGAGCAGGAGGAAGCCGCGCTCGCCGCCGACCAGATGCACGGCCGCATCGACGATGCGACGCAGCAGCACGGCGAGGTCCGTCTCCCCGACGAGATCGTGGGTGATGCGGGCGAAGACCTTGAGGGTCGTGTGCTCCGCGCGGGCGGCGTCCGATAGGGTCGCGAGTCCGGACGCGACCCCCTCCTGGTCCTCCGCGGGCTCGTCGGCCGAGGCGTCGATGCGTTGGGTCTCCCCGCCGCGGGTCGGCGTGAGCGAAAGTTCCTCCACATGGAGTCGCGCCCCCCCCACCGCGATCACGTCCCCGACGAAGAGCGCGGCGCGGTCGACGATCCTTCCGTTGCGCCGCGTCCCGTTCGCGGAGGCGAGATCCACGAGCTCGGCCCAATCGTCGTGGATGTCGATCCGGCAGTGGTGCCGCGAGGTCAGCGGTCCCGAAAGTCGGATGTCGTTGTCGATCGCCCGCCCGATCCGAATGACCCCGCGGTCGAACTCGAGGTTCGAGCGCGTGCCGTCCTCCACGACCACGAGTTTCACCTGCTCCCTCCCGCCGTCTCCTGCCACAATGGGCGGCGGCCGAGCCGCGCGCTGGCGCTACGCGCCCGGGCCACCCCCTCCTCCTGTTGGTGTGTGAAAACGCACATCGCCGTTTCGTATACCGCGAACCCTGTTCGGTTACCGCACACCCCAGATGTCAAATCGCTCCCGACCCTCTAAGCCTTGGTATTCCAAGGGGTTGCGTTTCCAGTGCACCACCTGTGGAAACTGCTGCCGCAACCACGGGGAGTACAGTTACGTCTACCTGGCCCCCCTCGACGTGGTGCGGATCGCGGACTACCTCGGCCTGCCGCCGCGCCGCTTCGTCGACCAGTACTGCCTCCTCGAGGACGGCTGGGTCACCCTCCGGATGGATGCCCCCGCCTGCGCCTTTCTCCAGGAGGACAACCGCTGCGCGATCTACCCGGTGCGCCCGAAGCAGTGCGCCACCTGGCCCTTTTGGGAGGAGAACCTCGAGCGCGCCACCTGGGAGGGGGCGGTGACCGAATGTTGCCCGGGGATCGGCAAGGGGCCGTTGACCCCGGCCGCGGAGGTGGAGCGAATCGCGCGCGAGACCGAGGAGTGGTACGGGGAGGAGTGAACGCGGCGTCCCGTCAGCGTTCCCGGGGTACGCGCCAGACCCGATAGCGCGGACTCCGATAGAGGGACTCGAAGCCCGCTGCCTCGAGCGCGGCGGCGTCATACCCCACCGCCTTCGCCTCGGCCGTGGGCACGATCCCAGCGGTCCACTCGAGGTCCGCCCGCAGCGCGTCGTCGGTGACCAGAAGCGTGCTGCGGAAGCGATCGCCGAGCACACGAGCCAGTTCCTTCGCGGAAGGCCCCGCGAACACACGCAGGTACTCCTCGATCCTGCGCCGACTGCGCTCGGTGTCGTACTTCGGCTGGAGCACGATCCTGCTGCCGTCGAAGAGCAGCAGGGGGGTCGAGGTGACGAAGTCCGCGGCGACGACCTCGTCCGGTGGAACATGATCGCCGACCCAGGCCACGAGTTCCGCCTGTTCCCGGCGCGACTCCGCGCTGCCGTACCAGGGGAAGGACCACCCGGCGAGCTCGGAGCGATAGCCGCTGACGCGGGCGAGAAGCAAGACCAGGACGAGCGGTAGCACGCGACGCCGATCCGGCCCGAGCCTCGCGAGGCCGGCGAGCATCGGCAGAAAGAGCCCCACGAGGACGACGAGCCTTCCCACGGCCCAGGCCGCGGGCAGGGAAACGAGGAGCAACGCGGCGAGCAGCGCATCGAATCCCCCAAGCTTCCTCCGCGACCGCACCGCGAGGACGCAGAACACGAGGGCCAGGACCCATCCGAGCGCGCCGATCCAACGGTAGAGGTCGGACGGCGCGAGGGTCTCGAAGGGACCCTGCCAGAGCAGGCGCGCATCGAAGGGGATCGCGGTCGGATCGACGGGCCGCCGCCCGCCCAGGCGGACCTTCGCGAGCAGGAGTTCGAACACATGCCGGCGGCTCGACCGCCCCGGATCCAGGAGCGTCACGACACACAGCAAGACGAACGGCGCGACGATCGACACGAACGCGCCCGCCGCCCTGGACCGCAGCCGCCCCATCCCGCGCGCGAGCCCCACCCCGAGGAGCGAAAACGCGACCAGCATCGGGATCGAGACCAAGAAACCGGTCGCCCGCAGGGCGGGGACGAGGGTCGCAACGAGCACCGGCCCGACCAGGGCCGCCCAGGCGCCGCGGGCCTCGAAGGGACTGCGGTTGCCGCGCAGAAACCACAGCCCCAGGCAACCGAGTTCGAGGGCGAATACGAATCCCATCGCGAACCACGTCGCGAGCGCCGCCCCCGCCGCGAGTCCGGCGAGGAGGAATGCGCGCGCATCGCGCCGCCGCTCCGCCCACCCGAGCAGCCCGAGGTGCAGCGCGAAGAGCGGGATCGCGAGGTCCTCACGCATCAGCACGAACCCGAGCGTGCGGGAGTTCGCCGGCAACACGGAAAAGAGGAGCGCGGCCAGCAACGCCCACCCCGGGCTTCGCGTGCGACTCACCACCAGGAGGTAGACCCCGACAGCGGCGGCCGAGGCGAGCAGAGAACTCACCCAGAGCGCGACGATGTGGAGCGAAACGCCGGGGGCACACCACTTCGCGGCCCATGCCACGAGGAACTCCTGCCCCACCGTGAACTCGGCTGCGAGGTCGGTGCCCTCGGGAGCTTGCACGCGCGGGTCGGCGCGAAAGTCCGCGGGCGGAAGGCCGCCCCCTGCGACGATGCGGTCGGTGATGTAGAGCAGCAGTCCCGGGTCGCTGCGCAGGAGCGCTTCGGGGGGCTCGCCGGCGAAGCTCGGAGAAGCGAGGACGGTGCGCGCGCGCGCGACACCGGCGATCAGGACGACGAGCGCGAGGGCGAGGAGCCCGAGCGCATGCCTGCCCGTGGAGGCGCCCGCCTCCACACGGTCCTCTGGAGAGTGCTCTACTTCAGCTGCTCCCAGTATTCCTCGGGCATGTCGTGGGCGATCTTCAGCGCGCCGTTCGCACCGCCGTAGATCGGCTCTTCGATGCGGACCACCTTGCCCTCGCCGAGGGTGCGGTGCATCTCCTGCTGGATCGCGTTGTCGAGCCCCTTGATCATGCTGCCGCCGCCGGCGAGCAGAACGCGGTTCTTGAGTCGCGACTGGAACTCGGGATCGAAGGTCGAAACGAGCTCTCCGAGTCCTTCGACGATCGGGGGAACGATCTTCCGGCAGGCCTCACGCAGGGGATCGGTGAGATCGAACTCGGTGGGCTTGCCCTTCACGGGAAGCTCGGCGACGGCTCGCTCCATCTCGTCGGCGACCGACGCGAAGCGCTCCTTGATCCCACGGATCATCTGGACCGTGAACTGCGCCTCGGGATGCGCCGCGGCGACGAGTTTCCCGAACTCCTCGTCGACGAAGTCCCCTGCGGTGGTGAGCGTGATCTGGTCGGTGTCCTCGGGCATCGTGCCGTGCATCCTGCACAGGTCGACGGTGCCGGCACCGATGTCGATCACGAGCACATCGTCGAGCCAGTCGAGGCCGTAGGCGACGGCGAAGGGTTCCGAGCAGAGCATGACGGAGTCGACCGTCTCGCGGGCTGCATCGATGATGGCTTCCTTGTTGTTGATCTGCGCCTGGGCCGGTGCGCCGATGACCGCGTAGACGAGCTCGTCCTTGCGCGGCTGCGCCATGCGAATCGCCTCGGCGATCAGGTCGCGAGCCGCCCTGAGATTGCCCTCGTAGTCGTCCTCCTTGCTGCTCGCCTTCAGGACGCCGTGCTGAAGTGGCCGGTAGAAGTTCAGCGACAATCGATGCTTGACCGCATCCGCACCGAAGAGCACGTCGCGCTTGAGGAGTTTCTGCGCAACGACGTCCTTCGGGTAACCGACGTAGGACGCCACGGTCTCACGCACGCCGTTGCTGGCGGAAACCGAGGTGCGGGACGTTCCCAGGTCGATCCCCAGGTAGAGGACACCGTGGTCCTTGTTCTCTTCGTCTGTCATCGCGAATCCGGGAGGGTTGAGGAGAGCCCGTCCGGAGCCGGGTCTTCCGGTCGGGGGCTATCAGGCATTTCTGAGGAGGGGGGACCAGCTTGGAGGCCCCGAGGCGCCTGTCAAGACCGGCGCTTCTTCTTCTGGAGATCGAGGTTCGCTTCGAAGATCAACGTCAGCATTTCGCGCTTTTCCTGGAGGCGATCTTCGTCGGGCGAGAGGCCCTGGACCGTCCGATAGATCGAGGCGATGCCGGAATCCAGGCCCTTCAGGGTCGCGATCCGTGAGAGCTCGGCCCCGGTCTCATCGAGCAGCCCCTTGAGCTTGCGGACGCGCCTCTCGAGCAGGTCCACCTGCTTTCCGTGTTCCGCCAGGGCTGCCGAGACGGCGGCCTCGCGCTCGCGGCGCACGTGTTCTTCGGCGATCGCGAGGATGTCCGCCTCGAGTGCAAACGGGTCGGCGCTCCCGTCCCGAAAGACCGCCGCGATCGCCTTGGCGAGTTCGGAATCGGCCGCATCTCCCGAGTGCGGGCGCGTCCCGAGAATGGGCGGGGTCAGGGGGGAGGCGATCTCCGGCGCAGAAGTCTCGCGCTCAGCCGCCTCCTGGATTCGGATGCGGTCCTGAACGAGTCGATCCGCCTCCGCGTCGATCTCGTCGCGCAGCCGATCGATCACGTCATCGGCCGCCTCGCGCCGCACGAAGCGATCGCCTCCGCTCGCGAGGGCGAACGTCACTGCTTCCTCGGCGATCTCGACGAAGTGCTCGAACTCGAGCTCGCTGTCCTCGACCAGGATCGCCGCGCCGATCGAGACCGTCGCGCGCAGGGCCCTGCCGTCGGTCCGAAAGTCGAGCGCTCGACAGATTCCGAGCAGCCGCGTCGCAATCGAGGTGATCGCCTTCTCGTCGGTGTGGGGAAAGACGGTCAGGATGCGCCCGTCGTGCATGCACCCGAGGAAGTCGGAGTCCCGCGTCGTCGCCCGCAGGGCCTTGATCACCGCTTGCAGGATCTCCTCCTTGGACTCCCACCCGTACAGATCCTGCAGGGACTCCAACCGGTCCACCGCCACGAGGAGGAGGGAGGCCGGGTAGCGATAGCGACGCGCCCGGTCGTACTCGAGGCGCATCAACTGCCGGATCTCCTCCGGGGTGAAGAGGCCGTCGTCGGTCTCGCTGAAGTTGACGGTGGCGGTGGTCATCGGGGGTCCGGCCGCTGGGGCCGAGGGCAAGCATACGCAACCGGGGTCCCGCGCCCGAAGGACACCGAGGAGTCGCTCCATGGAGGTGTCGGCACGCCTCCGGATTCCCTTGAGGGTGGATTGCGGGCCCCCCCCCCCCCCCCCCCCCCCCCCCCCCCCCC
>DRLC01000053.1 GCA_011053145.1 Planctomycetota bacterium
CAGCTTCTTGGAGTCCCGAGTCCGCACCGCCGCCTGGCTGCGCTCGAAGCACGAAATCGAGGCCACCCTGAACGACCGCCAGCTCGCCCTCCTCGAGTACGCCCTCGCGCACCCCACAGCCGAGTTCTCCGTCCCCGAACACAGGCGCTTCCACGGCGTCTCCCAACCCACCGCCTACAAGGACATCACCTCCCTGATCCGTGCCGGTCTCCTCCACGAACTCCGCCGCGAAGGCCGCCGGGTCATCTACGGCCCCACGGACCGCCTCGTAGCCCTCGCCAGGGAGTGCCCGGAACGTCACAGGAGATAGAAATCGGTAGGAACGGAGTCCGTCCTGGCTCCATACCGGACCGGACTCGAGCTTCCTCGCGAACCAGGTGCGCGTCCTGTTGACGGCCGTCGCCTACGTGCTCTACCAAGAGCTGCGAGCGGTCCCTGGGGGAACGGAACTCCACCGCGCCATGGTGGCGACGATCAGGCTGCGCCTGCTCAAGATCGGCGCGACCATCACCGAGAGCGTCCGCCGGATCGTGATCTCGATGTCGTCGTCTCATCCCTGGAAGGACCTGTGGCCCTAGGAAGCCGAGCACCCCTGAACCCCTAACCAACCCAACCAAGACCTCGACTCGCATGCCCGACGGCACAACGAAAACCCCGGGTCAACTGGCGCCGCTTGTGGGCCCACCTCTGTCCCCGCCCACCTCCTCGACGAGGACCGCTACGACTTCCGTCCCCGCCTCGACCTCACTCTCCACCACCCCGACACCCCCTGGCCCCCGATCGACCCCGAGGCGGTGATCGCGGAGGGCTCGCACCGAACTCAGTCCACAGAGCCACTCCTCAATGCGTTCCAGGACGAACGCGTCTCCTCCCTGCGCCACCTCGTCGGCCTGGAGCGTGTGTGGTTGAGCGATCGCGGTACTCCGTACTCCAGCGAGTACGCGGGCGGGTAGCGATGGGGCGAAGTCGCGGCTTCGGGCTTTCGTATCGACTCCCAGTTCGAGTTGGGCTCGAGAAACCGTAGAGTGCCGAAACAGCGCACGCCCGACTCGCGATAAGTCATCGGTAGGTCACCAGCCAGCTCGCACAGGAGAGCACCAATGAACCGCATCAGGCCAGGCAGCGTCCCCGGCTGGGTACGTGACGTTTTGCTGAGTCCGGAGAGAGACAAGCCAGTTGTTGCCGTCACTACACCTCCGAAGAGACGGGATCCCTGGATGGATCCTGAGCTGTTGGAGGCGTCCCTCGAGGGGGCAGCCGATGTCGTCCTCCTCCAGACCGGCAAGGCCACCTGGGCGCTCGCCGAGGCTCTCCCCGATCGCCTCGATGTGTACGGAGGGGCACTGCGCATCTGGTGGCCGGGCCTCCATCGAGCGTCCGACCCCTACGAGCACGAGCTGATCTTCGTCTACGGGGAGGGAGATGCGAAGCGCGCAGCTCGGAAGATCGTGAAGAGCATCCTGGGTGAGTCTGCGGAGCTCTCCGAGGAGCTCGTGAGCTCCCTCCAGGTCGCTACGGCCGCTCCTCTTGAGCCCAAGCGGCGGGACGGGCGCGAGGGTGGGCCTTCAGATCGAGCGGTCGAAGAACTCGAGGATGAGCTCAACAGCATGTCTGCCGATCGGAAGAGAGCTCTGGAGGAGAATGAGAAGCTGAGGAAGAAGGTTGCGGAGCTTCGGAAAAAGCTGAAAAGCGTGAAGGGCCGGCTCGAGAGCAGCAGCGGCCAGGAGGACGATCCCTTGCGGTCCGGGACGGACTTTCTCCTGGGGGTGCGCCTTGCCTATGCGCGCACCCATGATGAAGGCACGAGACACCAGTATCCCCTCGGAAGAATGCGAGTGGGGCACTCCTTCATGGAATGCCTCCGTGACCTCCAGGGAGTCGAGCTTTCGAAAGTGCTCGAGGTCTGCGCCCAGGTCGCGTCTGGTATCGCGCACACGATCGCTGGGAGAGAGGTCCACCAACTCCGCGCCGGGCCCGCTGGATCTCGGTCGAGAACGAGGAAGTCCGACGGCGCACAGGCCTGGCGGTGTGCTCTTCAGACGCACACCCCTGGGGCGCGGAGGCTGCACTGGTGGGCCACTTCTGGTTCACAGGAGCCTACCGTCGAGTTCGCATCCGTCGGCCACCACGACGACTTTGACATTCCCGAGTAACGGAGGTCGGGGCAGGGAAAGGGGTGGTGCGCTCCTCATGGTACGCGGATCGTGATCTCGGTGGTTTCGGCTCCCGTGACGTGGGGGTGGGCGAGTTCGAGGCCCTGAGGGTTTCGCGCGATGTAGTCTCCTTCGGGGAGGCGGTGGTAGGTCGCGGTGCCGCCGTTGTCGGTCTTGGGGCTCGCGTCCACGAGGCCGTTCGCGGCCCAGGTCGCCACGCTCTTGCCGGTCATCGTGTCGATGAGGTCGATCGGGACGCCGGAAAGGGGAAGGCCGGAGTCGTCGACGAAGTGAAGGGTGAGGTCGCCGAGGCGGCGCAGGGGAACGGGGAGTGGAGTGGGGTTTGGGGAGGCGCGGACCTCGAGGGTCTCGGGCCAGTGGGACGGCGCGCTGACGCGGACGCGGTAGGTTCCCGGGCTGAGCAGGGACCAGGTCAGGGTCCCGGTCGAGTCCGCGCGGCGCCGGGATGGCGTGTACCTGGTCTTCCCGTCCAGGAACACCGCCTCGGCGGAGGGGACTGGGCCCGCGGGGGAGGAGGCGACGAGCTGGATCGCCGCATTGGCTGCGAGGGTGAGCGTCGGATCGGGCCGGGAGGGATCCAGGTCGACCCCGAGCCGCATGCCGCGCGAATCATGGAAGAGCTCGATGCGGACGGGATGGCTGGGGAGGCCGTAGAGTTCGGCGAAACCCTCGGCATCGGTGCGGTAGTGGGGGCCCAGGATCGTGCTCACCGGATCCAGAGCGCGGACTTCGACTCCGGCTACGGGGTGCTTCTCGGGGTCGACGACCCGGAGCCGGAAGGGCTCCTCCGAGTCGTCCAGGTCGAGGACGAGTTCGCCGTCCCGGAAGACGCCCTGGGCCGCCGCCAGGATCGTCCCCTCCATCGAGACGAGGCGCACCCAGACGATCGGCGCGTCGAAGCAATCCGCTTCGAAGCGGCCGTCTTCGTCGAGCATGCCGAATCGGTACGCCTCCAGACCCTTGGAGGAGCGGTAGCGCACTTCGACTCCGACGCGCTTGTCCGCGGGGAGGACCGCCGGGTCTTTGGGTTCGAAGTGCACCAAGAGATGGTTGGCTCCCCCGATCGCGACGTCGAGATTGCGCCTCTTGCCGGGCGTCAGCTCGAAGACGACCAGGATCGACTCTTCATCCTCGTCGTCCCAGCCACCCGCGATCTTCAGAACGTGTCGCCCCGCGGCGACGCCCTCGAAATGCGCTCGTCCACCCGCATCGAAAGGCGTCAGTGGCAACTCCATCCCCGTCACCTGGCTGTACGCGTGGAACGAGGCGTAGTTCCCCGGGCCGTGAAGCGTCACGTCGAAGCTCTGCAGGGGGGAGAGGTCGATGCGGATCGGCGGTGCATCGTCCCGAAGGGAATCCGTCACGCGCACGAGGTCATCGGAGTAGTCGTCCGCCGAGACCCGCAGGAGCGTGACGCCGCGCTTCATGCCGTCGATTTCGAACGCGCCGGTTTCATCGGTCACGACCGCGGGACCCCAGAAGGCGGCCGGGCCCAGTGCCGTCGAGACGCGCTGGCGGATCCGCGCACCGACGATCGGCCTTCCGGTATCGGCGGCGAGGACGACACCGCCGCGCTTGCCGCCATCCGCGAGCTCGAGTTCGACAGGACTGTCCTCGCCTTCGCGGACCGTGACGCTCGTGGGGTTTCCAGGCGGGTGCTCCGGGGAGGACGCGATCACGAGGGCCGCTCCCGGCGCGACCCCGTCCAATTCGAAGGAACCGTCCTCACGGCCCCAGAAATCCTCCGCCGCGTACACCCAGGGGTGTCCCTCGGAAATCGCCAGGACACGGAAGTCGGAGACGGGCTCACCGTGGGACGAAACGGTTCCCGTGATCCTGCCGGCCCGGTCGAGCGGAATGGTCAGACCCTCTTCGTTGACGCCGATCGAGAAGTCCTGGTCCGGATAGTCGTTGCTGATGTATCCGGGAGCCTCGATGTGCACGTCGATCGCGGACGACACCTCGTCGGGAAAGGACCAGATGTTGATGTTGCCGTCGGGGCGTGCTCCGCGCGTCACCGAGTGTTCGGTCCCGTCTTCCTCCCACCGCAAGGTCGCTTCGGAGCCGTGGATGATCTCGCCCTCACGGTTCACCGCGGTGATCCAGATGTTGCGCCCGCGCTCGGCTCGCAGCTCCAGGTAGATGTGAGCGCCGGTCGCGGGTGCGGCAAAGTCCTCCTGCACGGGAATGATCGGCGAGCCCTCGAGGTAGACGCGGTAGACGGCTCCTTCGACCCGCGGAAGCCGGATCGGACCCCAGTCTCCGGCCTCGATGTGGCGCAGGATGGTGAGGTTGCGCTCCATCGATCCCTGAAGGAGCGCGATGCGCATGCGCCGCTCTCCTTCGTAGTGGAGGTCGGACCAGTCGGGCAGGATCACGGTGCCGGAGAGCTCGAAGCTGTCGAGGAGTCGCAGCGTGATGCGTCCCTGTGGCCTCCCCCGCCAGGGAAGGGAGACAGCGTTCTCCAGGGTCGCGACCAGCGCCTGTTCGCCGTCGAAACGGGGGATGGTGGCGATGCCTACTTCGTCGGCGACAGCGGTTGCGTGGACGTGGCGGGCCGAGATGTCCTCGGGCCCGATCGCTTGCGGCGCGGATTCCCCCACGCGGGGCGCGATCCCGAACTGTTCGACCATCGCCCCGGGCGCAGGCGACCCGTCGGAGCGGACGACCGCGACGACGAGCGGATCGGAGTCCGGAAGCACCAGTCGGATCGCACCCTCTTCGCCGGGCGGATAGGAAAACGTTCCCGAGGCTCGTCCTCGCTCCACGTCGCTCGCCGAGAGCACGAACCGCCCGGTCTCCTCCTCTCCAAGCCAGCGCTCGAAGGAAAAGCGTCCATCCGAACCCGTCCAGGTCCGCTGCGAGGGGGAGTCCGTCGGCCCCCATTCTCCCTCTTTCCAGGCGGGCTCCCACTCGAGGTCTCGTCGCGTGAGAACCGTCATCTCGACCAGGCACCCCGCAACCGGATCGCCGGCGCTGTCCACGACCCAGCCCGTCACGACGGGGGAAGAAACCTCCTCTCTCCTGGTGGCGGAGTGGGCCTGCGCCTGCGCAGCGGGGGCAGCCTCTTCGATGACCCGGGAATCGGACCTGAGTTCAGGGGCATGCGCTTCTTGCGCGGGACCAGGCGTCTCGAGGACGGCGCGGCGTCCCCCGTTCGGGAACTTGTTTCGGGTCGTCCACAGGAGCGCGGCGATCAGGACGCCCACGACGAGGACGAGGATTCTCGACGGTCTCATCCGGTGGCGTGCGTGCGCTCCCAGAGCGGAACGCTAGAGGCTGAAGAAAACGTTTCGGTCAACCGCGCGGCCCGGTGCGTGTGCGTGTGGGGGGCCGCCGATCACCTGGGCATGCGACGGCTCGATCACCAGAAAAGGAGCACAAAAGACAAGGACCGCAAGCACCATCCGGACCGAAATACCGCGGGGTCTTCTAAACCAATGCATCGAATAGACTCCTGGCGACTGTTCCGAGACGTTCGTTCCTGACTCTTTCCTTCATGGGGTGCGGCAAGTTCCAGTGGGCCGCGTTGCGATCCGCCTGAATCGCCAGCAAGTACCGCTCACGAATCGGAGCGAGCGCCTCTTCGAGTTCGCTCAATTGTTCCGCTGCGGCAAGGGCCTGGTCGACGTTCCCGACGAGAAGCGACTGCAGGAACCAGTTCGCGGCGGCCGGTAGGACACGTTCGTCGATTCGCGCCGCCGTTCGGTTGTGCTCGAGGGACGAGGCGTGGTCGCCCACTATGTGGTGGCAGGTCCCGACGACGGTCCATGCCGCCGCGCGATGTCCCGGGCTCGGGCTCCGGTGGGCGAGTTCACCAGCAACGTCCAAGCTTTCCTGGATCTGCCCCTCGATGCAGCACAGGCTGGCAAGAACGTGCCGAACATCGTCCGAAGGCGACAGCCTCAACGCGATTCGCGCAGCCTCGGAACCTAGCCCTCCGCGTGGGGTGTCGAGAAGCCATTTTCGTTCCTCCGGCCAGTGCACTCCCCTGGCGGAAGCTGCCAGAGTGCTGCGCCGTCGCCAGTCCGTTTCCTCGACCGGCTCGCCCTGAAGGATCGTACGTGTCTTCTCCACGGGGCCCTGCAGGGTGAGGAGGCAGCCCTGGTAGAGGAGGAAGGCGACCTCTTCGCGGTGGTGGCGGAGGAGGTGACGCTCTTCCTTCGAGAGAAATGGGGCGCCGGCGGAGAGAGGCTCCTCGTAGGCGCGTCGGACGGGGAGGCTCGCGAGGTGATGCAGCGTCGTGGAGTCATCCGCGAGGGCGACCTCGAGCAACGCGCGGACCTCGGGAGCGATCGTGTAGGTCATGGTTGGTTCTCCAAGGTACTCTCGCGTCGGAGGAGTTCGTCCAGCATCCCCTCGCGATGTTCTTCACGGGCCAGGCCGAGGAGGAAGAGGGCCTCCCAGAGATCGTCCGCGATTTCGCGGGCGTCGCCGCCGAACCACTCGGCGGTCTTTGTGAGAGTCCAGCCGTCGAGAACGAGTGCGAAGAAACGGCGGCGGGTACGCTTCGAAAGGTTGTGGAAGCGCACGGTCGGCTCGTCCATCCGCGCAGGGTCGAGGCGAAGCGTGCGGGCGAGGAACGCTCCGGGGGCCTGGGCAGGGTCGTCTCCACCACCGTTGCGAACCCATTCGGCGTCTCGATTGAGGATCCGTGCGAGCGTGCGTTCGAGGCGGCCTGCCAGCCAGCCGTCAACCTCCTCGGGCCGCGGGGCCCTGTCCTCGAGGCTCATTTCGCAGGCGACCTCGATGATCGCCCCCTCGTAGAGGCGCTGGGGGTCGACGAGCAGGCCTTCGCGGCGCAGAAGGGCGATCGAGCGGGGACCGAGAGCGAGCGGATCGCTGCTGGCGATGCGGTGCACGGCCTCTGCTTCGCTCAGGCCGAGCAGGGACTCGAGGAACGCGGCTGCCTTTGCCCCCTCCGATTCGTCGGTCGGCGCGTGGGGGATGAGAACCCCAGGCCGTGCCCGGTCTGGCCGGTGCGCTGGGCCCTCTCTCGGGGGCGGCGGGGGGTCCTTGCGAGGCGTGGGGGCGATGGCGGAGGCTCCTTCTCTCTCAGGGAAAGTGAGGATATTGAGGGGGCGGAATCCCGTCAATGGAGCGGGGCGCGGGAGGGTGGGGCGGGGCCGGACGTGGAGCAGGGTCGTTCGGAGGAGGTGCGGGGGGCTGCGGGGCAGAAGTCGGGGAACTGCCTGGGCCGGCCCTACCCGGGGCCCCTTCCATGCCCGTTCCCGGGACTCCGAGAGCGAGATTGATCTGACTCAAGGGGGTCCTTAGTCGGGAAACCACAAGACCTTGGGGCTGGTGGATGGGGAGCCACCACAGGATGTTGGATCGGTCGGTGGGGAGTACGCTTGCGGTGGTGGGGCGGTGGGGTTTACACTCGTCGATCCCGAGTCAGGCCCAAGACGGCCCTAATTCCTTTGCCTGAAAGGAATTAGGTGTCCTGGTGGGGCTCGAGGGGACGACCAACCGCTGGAACCAAAGAGGAGCGAGACTTCGTGGCGACGATCAATCTGACGCGTGAGGGGATGGGACTGGGAGCGGGCCAAGTCGAAGGGGGCGAGGCCGTGGAAGGGGTCGAGACCGAGGCGGCAGCGGCCCTCGAGGCGCTCGATCCGCCCGCGCACCTTCCCGATCCCGATCTGAGTGAGAACGCGAAGGCGGTGCTCGAGCGTCGCTACCTGAAGAAGGACGGGGAGGGGAAGGTCGTCGAGACCCCGCGCCAGTGCTTCTGGCGTGTCGCGGCCCACATCGCGAAGGCGGAACTAGAGTTCGAAGGCGGGACGGGAGAGATGGCGCTCGCCGTCGCCGAGGAGTTCTACGGCCTGATGGCGCGCCGGGAGTTCATGCCGAACAGCCCCACGCTGATGAATGCCGGCCGCGAGATGGGGATGCTCTCGGCCTGCTTCGTGCTGCCGGTCGAGGATTCGATCGAAGGCATCTTCGACTCGATCAAGGCCACCGCGCTGATCCAGAAGGCGGGCGGGGGAACCGGCTTCAGCTTCTCGCGCCTGCGCCCGTCGGGCGACATCGTCCAGTCCTCGGGCGGCACGACCGAGGGACCGCTCTCGTTCATCCAGGTCTTCTCGAAGGCCACCGACGCGATCCAGCAGGGCGCGTTCCGACGCGGCGCGAACATGGGGATCCTGCGCGTGGATCACCCCGACATCGTCCGCTTCATCTCGTTCAAGGACGACCTCACGAAGATCCAGAACTACAACGTGTCGGTCGCGATCACCGACAAGTTCCTGGAGGAGCTCGAGGCCGACCGCGACACGCCGCACCAGGTGCAGAACCCGCGCACGCTCGCGTGGTCCACGACCCCGCACGTCGACGAGAACGGAGAGCCGACGGGGGAAGACTGGACCGTCGGCGAGCTGTGGGACCTGATCATCGAGCACGCCTGGCGCACCGGCGAACCGGGCCTCGTCTTCATCGACCGCATCAACGCGACGAACCCGATCAAGAACGTTGGCCTGATCGAGGCCACCAACCCCTGCGGCGAACAGCCGCTGCACCCCTACGATTCGTGCAACCTCGGCTCGGTGAACCTGGGCCGCTTCGTGAAGGGGGAGGGTGCCGAGGCGTCCTTCGACTGGGATGAATTCAAGGCCGTCGTCCACGCGTCGACGCGCTTCCTCGACAACGTGATCGAGGTCAACCGCTACCCGCTCCCGCAGATCGACCAGATGTCGAAGACGACGCGGCGGATCGGGCTCGGGGTGATGGGCTTCGCCGACGCGCTCTATGCGCTCGGGATCCCCTACGACTCCGAAGAGGGGTGCGAGTTCGGCGAGCGCATCATGCAGACGCTGAACGACGAGTCGCACCTCGCCTCCGAGGCGCTGGCCGAAGAGCGCGGGACCTTCCCCGCCTGGGACGGCTCCGACTGGCAGAAGCAGGGCCGGCGGATGCGCAACTCCTACACGACCACCGTCGCGCCGACGGGCACGATCTCGATCCTGGCGGGCTGCTCCGGCGGCATCGAGCCGATGTTCTCGCTGGCCTTCCTGCGCCAGGTGATGAAGGACACGAACGGTGTCCCGACGATTCTCAAGGAGGTCAACCACGTCTTCGAGACGGAGGCGAGGCGCGCCGGGTACTGGAGCGACGAGCTCGTCGACGACATCTGCGAGCAGGGCACTCTGCAGCACCGCGAGGACGTGCCCGAGGACGCAAAGCGCGTCTTCGTCACCGCCCACGACATCACGCCCCCCTGGCACGTGCGTATGCAGGCCGCCTTCCAGCGCCACTGCGATGCGGCGATCTCCAAGACCATCAACTTCCCCCACGAAGCGACGGTCGGCGACGTGCGCAGCATCTACGAGCTCGCAATCGAGAGCGGGGTGAAGGGCCTGACCGTCTACCGGGACGGATGCCGCGAGATGCAGCCGATGGCGCTCAAGAGTTCCACCGAAGCGGCCGCCGAGCCCGCAGCCGCGCCGCTCCCCGAGGGCGCGACCGTCAAACCGATTCGGCTCCCGGAGATCATGCCGTCCCTGCGCATCCGACAGATGACGCCCTTCGGCAACATGCACGTGAAGGTGTCCGTCGACCCGGTGGCGGGCCTCGAACGCGAGGTCTTCGCCCAGCTCGGCAAGGGCGGTGACGTGGCGAACTCCGACCTCGAGGCGATCTGCCGCATGCTCTCGCTCTGGCTGCGCGTGAACGGCAGCCTCGAAGAAGCGCTGCGCCAGCTCAACGGCATCGGCTCCAGCCTGACCGTCCCGACGCGCGACGGTCGCATCATGTCCCTCGCCGACGGGCTCGCGCGCGCGCTCCACCGCTACCTCGCGGTCAAGAAGGAGCACGGACTCGAGGCCCTCTTGCTCGGGCGCGTGAGCTCCGACCACGCCGACCCGACCAAGAAGGCGAACCTCCCGACGCGCGCGGCGACGGGATCGCGCTACAAGCTGAAGTGCCCGAGCTGCACCGGCACCCTCGCGTTCGAAGAGGGATGCGCGAAGTGCCACCAGTGCGGCTTCAGTCAGTGCTGAGTCGACACGGCGGATCCGAGGGCTCCGCGCGCCGGTCCACCCGATGGACCGCGGGCGGGGCCCTCTTGGCGCTCAGCTTCCTCGCGGGGGGATGCGGCCCCCGGAAGGAGGCGAGCACGACCGCCAGCTTCATCGACTCCGACACGGGGACGGGCGTCACCCTCGCGGGACAGGGGATCACGATCGAGTTCGGCCCCGAGGTTTCCTATCGATCCCGGAGGATCTCGCGGACCGGGGAAGAAGATGTCCACGAGACGACCGTGAACGGCCTGGCGTTCGAGTTCATCGACGGCGAGATCCGCCTCGGCGAGGCACGCTTCGACGGCCTCGTCCCCGGCAACCACGTGCTGATCCAGAAAGGCGGCATCTGGGTGGATGGCGACAGGCGTTGGGACTTTCCGAGCCGCTGGACAGCCCGCCCTGACCGGAGCCTTACCGTGCCCGCCCACGGCCCTGGTTCTCTCCTGGGGTGCGCCCCCCTAGACTGGCCGGGGACCAGGACGTCGCGAACCCCAACGGAGGCGGTATGGCTGGACGGAAGAGGTCACGCGATGTGGCCGAGGGCAGGGAAAGAGACGCCGGCCTGAGTCGGCGGGCGTTTTTGAAGGGAGCCGGGTCGGTTGCGGCCGGCGGCGCGCTGATCCAGGAGGTCGCGGCCGAGGCGGCGAGCCCTAGCCGGACGATCGACGGGGCGACGACCATCGAGTTCACGCTCAACGGCGCGAAGACCGAAGTCGAGGTGGAGCCGCGGACGACGTTGCTCAGCGCGCTTCGCTCGCACCTCGCGATCCCACACACCGCCGCGAAGGAGGTCTGCGACCAGGGGAGCTGCGGCGCATGCACGGTGCTCCTCGACGACGAGCCGGTCTGCGCCTGCATGACCCTCGCGGTCCTCGTCCACGGACGCGCGGTCCGGACCGTGGAGGGCCTCGCCGTGAATGGGGAACTCACCCCCGTCCAGCGTGCCATCGCCGCCGAGGACGGCACGATGTGCGGCTTCTGCACGCCCGGCTTCGTGATGTCGATGACCGCCTGCGTGGAGCGCAACCCGGCCGCGAGCGCCCAGGAGTTGCGCGAGGCCTGCCGCGGGAACCTTTGCCGCTGCGGGACCTATCCCCACCTGTTCCGCGCGGCCGAACGCGTGAGCCGCGAGTTGACGGAGGAGATCCGATGAAGGGCGCGCGAAGGACGGACGGCCCCGCCTGGCCGGAGAGAGATACGCTCCAGGTCCTCCACCACGACACGCCGAGACGCTCGGCGAAGGACAAGGTGCGTGGGGCCGCGCTCTACAGCCACGACCGGCGCGTGCCGGGGATGCTCTACGGGCGCCTCGTCTCGGTTCCGGTGCCGCGCGCCGAATTCGAAGTCGACCTCGCGCCCGCCCTCGCGATCGACGGCGTCGTCGCCGCGGTGAAGCTGCGCGAGGGGGAGACGCAGTTCCTCGGCCAGGCCGTCGCCGCGGTCGCCGCCGAGACGCCGGAGCTCGCCGAGGATGGGGCGCGTGCGGTGAAGCTCACCTTCCGAGAACTCCCGTTCGCGATCACGCCCGACCAAGCCCTCGCCGAGGGCGCGCCGCAAGTGCGCCGCGGCGGCAACCACAGCAAGGTGCGCCCGAAGGGGGACGAAGCGGCGACCGAGGAGGCACTCGCCGCATCCGACGCGGTGATCGACGTCACCTATCGCGTTCCGGTCCAGCACCACGTCTGCCTCGAGACCCATGGGGTGCTCTGTGATTACCGCGGGGGCGACGAGGCCACGATCTACGCTTCGACCCAGATGGCCTTCGGCATCCCGGGCGCGGCCGCGGAGGTCTTGGGCCTCGACGAGAAGAACGTGCGCTGCATCGTCGAGCACATGGGCGGAGGGTTCGGGTCCAAGTTCTCGCTCGACACGCCGGGACGCGCGGCGTGCCTGCTCGCGAAGCAGGCCGGGCGTCCCGTGCAGCTCCTGAACACGCGCACCGACGAGTTCCGGGCCGCGGGCAATCGCTCCGGATCGATCCGGCGCGTGCGCGCGGGGGCGAACGAGGACGGTAAGCTCACCGCGCTCCGGATCGAGTGCGAGAAGCTCGGCGGCATCGGTCGCGGCGCGGGGGGACCGCGTCCGTACCACTACGAGCCGGGCGCGAGCTACTTCGAGGAGCGGGCGATTCACACCCACACCGATTCGAGCCGCGCGATGCGCGCGCCCGGCCATCCGCAGGCGGCGTTCGCGAGCGAGTCCGCGATCGACGAGCTCGCCTACCGCGTCGGCGTGGACCTCGTCGCGTTCCGCAAGGCCAACCTCTCCGATCCGGTCTGGCACCGTCAGCTCGACCGCGTTGCGGCGGAGATCGGGTGGCACGACCATCCCCATCGCAGCGCGCCGGGGCGCGGCGACGGCTGGATCGCCGAGGGGATCGGCTTCGCGATCTCCGCGTGGGGCGGAGGCGGGCACCGGGGAGCCGAGGCGAGCGTGAGCATCCGCCCCGACGGCGGAGTCGCGGCGATGATCGGGATCCAGGACCTCGGGACCGGCGTGCGGACGCTCGTCGCGATGATCGCCGCGGAAGAGCTCGGGCTACGCGCGGAAGACGTGGAGCCGCGCATCGGCGACACGATCCTGCCGCCGGGTGTCGGCTCGGGCGGCAGCGTGACCACCGGCAGCATCTCTCCACCGGTCAAGATCGCGAGCTACAACGCGCGCAAGGCCTTCGCCGAGCACCTGGCCTCGATCCTCGATTGCCCGAGCGAGCGCGTGCGCTTCCAAGCGCGGCGGGTCTTCGATGCCGATACGCCGGGGCGCGGACTCACCTGGGAAGAGGCCTGTCGCACCCTGCCGAAGACCGGGATCGGCGGACACGGTGCGTGGGACGCGAAGCTCCAGGGGAGCGGCGTGCACGGGGCCCAGGCGGCGCGCGTGCGCGTCGATCTCATGACCGGGCGCGTCCGCGTCCTGAAGATGGTCTGTTGCCAGGACAGCGGCCTGGTCCTGAACCCGCTCACATGGAGGAGTCAGGTGAACGGCGCGATGATCCAGGGACTCGGCCAGGCGCTCTTCGAGGAGCGCGTGCTCGATGCCGACCTCGGTCTCGCGCTGAACGCTGGACTCGGCGACTACAAGATCCCGGGCACCGAGGAGATCCCCGAGCTCGTCGCGTTGATCGACGAGGAGGACACCCGCGAGTTCCCGATCGGGGTGGGGGAGCCGCCGGTGATTCCTGGGCCCGCGGCGATCGCGAACGCGGTCCACAACGCGTGTGGGGCGAGGGTGCGCAGCCTCCCGATCACACCGGACAAGGTCTTGGCGGCGCTCGCGAAGCTGGAGAAGGAGGGCTGATCCGATGCATCGATTCAGGCTGGAATTCCCGAAGGACGTCGCTGCGGCGACGTCGCTCCTGCCGTCCCACCGCGGTCCGCTCACCCCCCGCGATGCGCGCGTGCTCGCCGGCGGCCAGGACCTCCTGGGCGAGTTGAAGGATCATCTCGTCGAGCCGGACACGCTCGTCTCGCTGCATCGGATCCCGGGCCTCGACGGCTTCGAATTGGGGGAGGACCTGAGACTCGGAGCCCTCGTGACGCTGGCCGTGATCGAGCGCGACACCGCTCTGCGCGAACGCTTCACGGTCCTCGCCGAGGCGGCCGAATCGGTCGCAACCCCCCAGATCCGCACCCAAGCCACCCTCGGCGGAAACCTCTGCCAGCGCCCCCGCTGCTGGTACTACCGCAACGAAGAGGCGCCGTGCATCAAGAAGGGCGGGGCCGAGTGCTTCGCGTTCGGTGGCAGGAACAAGTACAACGCCATCCTCGGCGGGGGCCCGTCGTACATCGTGCATCCTTCGGACCTCGCACCGGCCCTCGTGTGCCTCGACGCGACCGTCACGAAGACGGCACGTGAAGGGACGGAGACCATCGCGCTCGAATCCTTCTTCACCCTCCCCTCCGA
The DNA here is from genome assembly GCA_011053145.1 of Planctomycetota bacterium. Taxonomy (GTDB): domain Bacteria; phylum Planctomycetota; class UBA1135; order UBA1135; genus DRLC01. The sequence goes on from DRLC01000053.1 coordinate 14,099, forward strand.
GGGCAGCGTGCAGCGCGAGAACGTCCTGCGCGCGAATGAACTCCTGCTCGGCGTCCACGTCCCTGCCCTCGGTCCCGGTTGGAAGAGCACCTACCTCAAGTTTCGCGAGCGCGAATCGTTCGACTTCGCGCTCGCGGCGGTGGCGCTCGCGGTGCGGCTCGACGGAGAACGCATCGCCGAAGCGAAACTCGTCCTCGGCGGCGTCGCCCCGATCCCGTGGCGTGCGCGCGCGGCCGAAGACTTCGTCGCCGGCAAGCCGAACACCCGGTCCACCTGGAAGGCGGCGGCCGACCTTGCCCTCGCCGGCGCCGAGCCCCTCGAGCACAACGCCTACAAGATCCCCCTCACGAAGGGCCTCATCCAAAAGGCCTTCCGCAAGCTCGCCTAGACCCCATGTCCACCTTCGAGAGCATCCCCCTCAGTCCCTTCTGCGTGCGGCTTGCTTCCAAGAAGCTCCTGCTCGACGCGCGACCGCCACGCACCGAGTCCGACCTCCTCGACGCGAGCTGCCACACCTGGTGCACGAAGACCCAGGAATCGATCGGACCGGACGGCGCACCCACCGACCCCGAGGACTGCCGCGCCGGCCGCTCGTGCTTCGAACCCTACAGTTAGACTTTTGACGAGCCGGAGGCGTCTCGCTGTGTTCGGGGCCATCCTTCTCTTGGGAGGATGTGCCTGGCTCCTCTTCAGGGGCAGGGGTGGACTCGGCGATTCCCAGGTGCCGACCCTGAAGCCCAGTCGGCACGAGGAGGGCCCGCGCTCCGGAGTGGATGGTTTGGGGAGCGTCTACCGAGCACGCACACCGGTCGAGCCTGGACGGAGCGAGTTGGTTTCGGGCATGGGGCGCGTGTACATCACTGTGGTCGACGCGGACGATGGCACCGCCTTGTCCGGGGTGTCCGTTCGAATCGATCAGCGCAAGGAGGGGGGTCGGGGGCAGGACGAGCCCCCTGCCCCTGAGAGGATGCGGCGGACCGGGAAGACGGACGAGGAGGGCGTCTGGGTTTCTCCATGGCCGAGCGGCATCCCCTTTGTCGTTGCGGCCTGGGGATTCGAGGAGGGCATGGGCGATGTTCGGAGCAGCCAGCCGGCCCTGGACGTGGGGGAGGAACGTACGGTCGTTCTGGAGGTGCCCGTCGGGTCGGACTTCAGCTTCCACGGGGTCGTCGTCCGTGCGGAGGACGGATCTCCGGTAAGCACTGCGGAGGTCTTCGTTCTCTCCGATGAACCGCGAGCCGACGCGACCGTTCCTGTCGTTCCCAGGAGTGCGCTTGCGGACAGTCCTCATGCCGAGTTCCTAACGGGTGTCGACGAAGGCGGCCTGTTCGAGGTGGACGCCCGTCCGTGGGAACGGCGTGGCATCCTGGAGGATGAGCGCCTGCTCGTGTACGCCGAAGGGTTCGCGCCAGTGGTCGTTGGGATGACGCCCGACCATCTGACCGTCGAGAGTGCGAGGCGGATCCCGCTCGTTCCCGGAAGCGAGGTCCTAGGACACGTGATCGGGGCCGGATCCGCCGGTTTCGTGGAGTTGAGCTGTGAATCCACGACTCTAAGTCTGACCGAGCAGCTCGTGCTCAGAGAGCGACTCGTGTGGAGCGATGCGTGGGGGGACGAAGGCGGGTTTTCGATCGGGAACCTTCCCGCGGAGGTCCGTCTCCGCGTGCGGGTGCTCTTCCGGGATGAGAGGGGTGCCCGTCCTCTTCCATCCATCACCCTGGAGCCAGGCGAGACTCGCATCGTGGAGTGGAACGTCGGAAGCGACACACTCATTCATGGCGTCGTCCTGGACGAGCATGGAGAGGCCGTTCCCAGTGTCGCGGTGATCGCGATTCCAGTTGCCGCGGGGTTCCCGGAACCCGCCAGCGGGTTCCTGCGGATGGGGCAGTTCTCCACCGAAGGGGCCCTCGGAACCCGGGCGGATGTGCAGGGCCGCTTCGAGCTTTCGGGGGTCGCACCCGGGTCATGGGTCGTTGGCGTGAGCGATGCGCCTTCTGAGGCTCAGGTCAGTGAGACCGGGACTGTCCTCGAAGTCCCGGAGGGTGTTTCCGAACTTGAGGTCCGCGTGCCGGTCTTCCGAGACCTCGGGATCTCGGGGGTCGTTCGGAGCGAGGACGAGGCAGTTCTCGGAGAGGTTCGCGTCTCCGCGATCCCGATTGAGGGGGAGGGGTTTGTGGAGAGTTTGATGGGGGATGACGGCCGGTTCGACCTCCGTCCCCTCGCTCCCGGACACTACCGTGTCTCCGCGTGGGCCCCAGGTGCGCTCGTTCACTTCGCGTCCACCGAGGTCGAGGCTGGGGAGCGAGACATCACACTGTGGGCACAGACCGCCGGAGGACTGAGGGGGCGCGTCCTGCTCCCGAGCGGTGAACCCGCTTCGATGGTTTCCGTTCGTCTGACCCTGGAAGGCTCCCTCGATTCCCTGCGGCTACCCGCCCTCGACGGACAGTTCACCCTTCTTCCAGTTCCACCGGGGACCTACGACCTGATCGTCAGCTCCCAGGGCCTAGGAGCACTGGCCATCCAGGCGCAGGTGGACGCGGGCCGGGTGAATCAGGTCCCCGACCTTCGACTGGAGCCTGCTGGGAGAGTCTCGCTCCCCGTCGGAGAGACCTGGCCGGCTACGCGGGCCGAACTCAGAGGTCCCCTAGCATCCTATCCCGTCGACCTCTGGCCGGGGACCACGGCGGTCCTCACCCTACCGCCCGGTTCCTACGAGCTGACCATCCCAAGCTCGTCGAGGGAATCCCCGGGGAAGACGTTCACCTTCGTCGTGCACGCAGGAGAAGAGGATCAGCTCACGCCAATCCGATGAGGGGGACCTGCCCTGGGGGGTGTCCGGCTTGGCCTGTGAGCCTCCCCAGATTCGGTAGACGCTGGACTTGGGGGACAGATGGAGCCAGGCGCGAAGCGCCATCCGTCTCGGTTCACATTCACGAGACCGTAAGAGGGTGGGGTGTCGTGGCGCTTCGGGGTGTTCCGTGGGGGAACCTGCGGTGCAGCCAGACCGCGTCGTTGCCGGATCCGAAGTACTCGGGGAGCACCGCGAGCCGTTCGTAGTCGAGGCGCTCGTAGAATCGGATTGCGCCCTCGTTCCAGAGGGCTGTTTGGACGCACACGCCGCGGAGTCCGGCGCGGACGAGTTCGGCCTCGACGGACTGAAGGAGTTCTCGGCCCACACCGCGCTTGCGATGCGACTCCTCCACGACGAGGTAGTCCACCATCGCGATCGCGTTCCAATAGGGGTGGGTTGCGGCGCAGAAGCCGACGATCCTGCCCTCGGCTCCCACGGCCACCTTGGCGACGAGGTCGTGGCGCGGATACCTGGAGAGCTCGCGACGCGCCCCGTCGAACGGAGGGACGTCGAGGAGGGCCCGCGCGAAGGAGAAGACCTCTTCGAGATCGGCGGGGACAAAGTCGCGGAACTGCATGGGAGGCTCGGTGGTGGGGGCGGTCGGTCGGATCTACCCTGGGGGATGCCTTGAAACCGGGCACGGAAATCGGGCATCCCCCAGGGTAGATCCGACCGACCGCCCCCACCACCGAACCTCCCATGCGTGTTCGCATCCTCGCCCTTCTCTTCGTCCTCGAGGTCGTCCTCAGCATTCCGCGGACGGCACGTGCCCAGGAGCCTTCGCACCCGATCGTCGTTCCGCGCCCGGTGGAGGCACGAGTCTCCGGACGAAGCGACGGGTTCGTCTTCAAGAGCGGCGTCGAGGTGGTTTGGAGCGACGAGCGGGCGACCGGGGGCGAGCCGGCGGATCCCGGCATCGAGCAGGAAGCGCGACGCGTTCAGCGCCGACTCGCCCGTGGAACGGGGTGGGACATTCCCCTGCGGCGAGGAAGGATCGAGGGTCCCGCGATCTACCTCGCGATCGATCCGGAGCGAGTCGATTCGCAGGACGAGGAGGCTTACGCGCTCGAGGTGAGTCCCGGGGCCGTCGAGATTCTCGCGAACACGCCGACGGGGCTCGCGCGCGGAGCACAGACCCTGCGGCAACTCCTCCCGCCCCGGCTGGAGACGCCGCCGAACTCGGCACTCTCCGAGGAGATCACGCTTCCGGCGCTGACGATCCAGGATGCGCCGCGCTTTCGCTGGCGCGGCCTGCACCTCGACGTGGGCAGGCACATGTTCTCCGTCGCGGAGATCGAGAAGCTCCTCGATGCGATGGCACTCCTGAAGCTCAACGTCTTCCACTGGCACCTGACCGAGGACCAGGGCTGGCGGATCGAAATCCGCTCGCACCCCCGACTCACCGAGGTGGGCGCGTGGCGTGCCGCATCTCCGGTCCGCGGCGACCGAGGCAGGCTCGACGGTACTCCGTACGGCGGGTTCTACACCCAGGAGGAAGTGCGCGAGGTTGTCGCCTACGCGGCGAATCTCCACATCGACGTCCTGCCGGAGATCGAGTTGCCGGGACACTCGACCGCGGCGATCGCGGCGTATCCCGAACTCGGCGTCCCCGAGTTCGTCGCGGATCCTCCGAAGGTCGGCACCCGCTGGGGCGTCTATCCCTACACCCTGAGCCCGAGCGAGGAGACCCTTCGCTTCTACGAAGACGTCTTCGACGAGGTGATGGAGCTCTTTCCGTTCGAGTTCCTCCACATCGGGGGAGACGAAGCGCCGAAGGGGCAGTGGAAGGAATCGGCGACGGTGCAGGCTCGCATGGCCGAACTCGGGCTCGAATCGGAAGAGGAGCTGCAGGCCTGGTTCGTGGCGCACTTCGCGCGCTACTTCGCCGAGCACGGGCGACGCCTCATCGGATGGGACGAGATCCAAGAGGGCGGCCTCCCCGCGGACACGACGATGATGGTGTGGCGCGGCTGGCACCGCGGCGTCGAAGCGGTGCGCGCGGGTCACGACATCGTGATGGCGCCGACGAGCCACACCTACTTCGACTACTACCAGGGGCCGCCCGAGCGAGAGCCGGAGGCGATCGGTGGGCTCCTGCCGCTCCGTCGCGTCTACGACTTCGAGCCGGTTTCCAGCGACCTGGACGCGGCGGAAGCGAAGCACGTCCTCGGCGGACAGGGGCAGCTCTGGACCGAGTACATCCCGGACGCAGAGCAACTCGAGTACATGGCCTTCCCGCGAGCGATCGCCCTCGCCGAGGTCCTCTGGTCCCCGAAGGACGCCCGCGACTGGGCTGGATTCCGGACCCGGCTTCCGATGCTCCTCGACCGCTTCGACGAGTTGGGAATCGGTTATCGGATTCCCGAGCCCACCCTCGATGTCGATGCGATCGTCTTCGAGGAGAGTGTCCGCTATCCGTTCCCGCGCGGTCGCCTGGCCTTCCGCGCCGAGGGGGAAGAGAGCTTCGCAGACCTGCGGCTTCTTTCCACCGACGCGCTCTACGCGAAGACGACACGCCGCCTCGAGTTCGCCGAACTCCGCCCCGGCGGGCGCATCGGAGCCGTCGCCCAGCTCGTCCTGGTGCGCGCCGAGCCCCTCCCCGAGGATGAACTCGCCGCGCTGCGCCCGGGCGTCTTCGTTCGGATCCTCGACGGTGCGCGCCGCACGATGCCGACCGCGGAGGAGTTCGCCGCGGCGCCCGCGCAGCGTCTTCCAGGGGACTCCCTCCCGATCGAGAAGGAATCCGCCCGCCGCTTCGAGGGGGTGCTCCGGATCGAGACTCCCGGCACCTACACCATCACGCTGGGCAGCGACGACGGCAGTTTCCTCGAACTCTGCGGCGAGCTCCTCCTCGACAACGGCGGCTTGCACGGACATCTCGAACGCACGGCGCGCGTCGTGCTCCCCGCCGGCGCCTTTCCGTTCGCGATCTCCTGGTTCGATGCGGGCGGCGCCGCGAGCCTGACCTTCCAAGTCCTGGGTCCCGGACCGTGGAGGTTCGAAGCGCCGCCCGAGCCGCGCTGAGCGAGGTGGCTCAGAACGACATCGTCTGGGTGAGCCCGTTCGAGTAGTAGCACTGGGGCGTGTCGCCGCACAGGCCCTGCAGGTTCCAGCACATTCCGTAGAAGCTCAGGTCGAACGGGAGCGGGAAGCCGCCGAGCTGTACGACGCCTCCGCCGTGTGGCGCGAAGAAGACCCGGCCCATGCCCGTCGTCTCGATGAGCAGTTCCCCGATCCGCGGAGGATCCGCCTTGGGCATCGGCAACGGCGGGAGGAACGAGATGCGCCAATAGGCGAGCTTCGTCGGGTCCGCCCCCGCGCAGTCGAGGTCCACCGACCAAACCTGGCCGAGCCTCGGCGTCGTGGTCGCGGTCAGGATGAGCGGGTTCGTACCGGATCCGTTGAAGACGACGTTCGCGCTCGCGATGGCTTCCGCCTCACGCATATCCATGCTCACCGACGCGAAGTACGCGGACCCTCCCGCGCCGGTGCCGAAGGAATACCGACCGAGGAGCGAGCCCGCCGGGCAGTACACGTCGATCGCGTTCACCATGTTTCCCGTGTTGTCGGGACCGTTTCCCGAGCAGGACTGCACGCAGCTCAGGAATGGGAAGGTCGCGGCGAGGACCCCGTCGGTCCCCACGTCCCGGAACTGCCAGGACCATCCCACGGGACCATCCTCCAACACGACCGGGGTCGTCCCCAGATCCACATCGAACATGTAGCACGTGAACCCGCCCAGGAAGCTGGAGTACGAGGTGTTCGCCGGAAGGCCCGAGAGGTTGAACGTGCCGACATCCGTTCCGTTCGGGGGAAGGCCGATGGGCGGGCCGGGACGCAGGGTGTATCCGGTGCGGAACCCGATGCGCGTCTTGCCCCCGGGACCCCCGGAGAGGGTGTCGAGCGCGGCCGAGCAGTAGGCGAAGGCGAAGCCGGTCAGGAGGCCGGACGCGCCCCCGGTGTGTCCCTGACCCTTGTCGGCGGCGTCGATCCATTCACAGGATCCCGCGGGGCCCGACCCCACACCGACGAACCCGCTGAAGTCGTTGTTGTTGAGCGTGCTCGTCGTCGAGTAGTTGGGAGCTCCCTTTTCAGCGACCATCGCGCCGCGCTGGATCGTGCCCGACTCCATGTCGAGCCGTGCGCGCCGCAGTGAGGTCGTGACCCGTCGGATGGGGGGCGAGTTTCGCTCCTGGCTCGAGGGCGTGGATGCGAGTGCGGACAGAGCCGTGGCGAGGAAGAGGAAGGTTGCGCTGCGAGCGGTCATGGGAGGCCCCTGGATTGGAAGTCGTGAGGAGAACAAGACGGACTGGAGGAGGGCCGATTCGCCGGTCCTCAGTCGCCTGGAAGTTCGGGGAAGCTCGAACCTCCTAGTGAGAAGAGACGACGGGGAGTCCAGGAAGGTTCCGCCCAAGACCCGAGCCAGCGGGAGGCGAGACCGTCCGGCCCCCTCCCCAGGGGGGTCAGTCCCGCGAAACCTCGAACCAGACCAGGCGCCCGTCCCGAAAATCGAGGTCCGCGCTGTCGGCAGAAGAGTCGTTTCCCACGAGCGTAACCTCTCCCGTCTGGGGGAGGCCATCGAGCGTGAGTTCTCGAGCAGCGGCCTCATCGGTCGTCCGCGCGCCCTTCATCACCGCGAAGACCTCCTCTCTGGTCATTCCGCGGCGCAGCATCCACGCCTTCCGCCAAAAACCGCCGCCGCGCTGGCTGTCCGCGGCGACCGCGAACGCTGTCACGAGGACGAGCCCGGCGAGCCAACCGGAACGACTCCTCGCTCCCCTCTTGCGACGGAGCACGAAGGCGGCGACCAGGATCACGAGGGACACGGCCGCGAAGCACACCCACCACGGAAGGTCGCTCCAGCGTTCCAGGACCCCGAACCCCAGGGTCAGGGTGGCGATCGAGGTGGTGGCCGGCGTGGGGAGTTCAAAGGAGAAGACGAGCGCCACGATGGGACCGAGGAGGAGGAACGCCCACCACACCCCGAGCAGGTACATGCCTATGGACCCCCGGTCCAGGAAGGAAAGGAGCGTGAAGAAGGTCACGCCCGCGACCACCCCCACGTCGGGGAGCACGGTTTCGCGGCGGGGGGACATCTGCATCTTCGTCTTTCGGGCGGGCGGGAGAGCGTTAGAGTACCGCCCTTCCTCCAGTAGACCCCCAGACCGCAAACCGTGCCATGGCAACCTCCACGCGACTGATCGAGTGTGTCCCGAATTTCTCCGAAGGGAGCGACATGGCTCTCATCGCTCGGCTGACCGACGCCATCGAGGCGGTCGATGGAGTCAAGCTGCTCGATGTGGACCCCGGCAAGGCGACCAACCGCACGGTCGTGACCTTCGCGGGTGAGCCCGAAGCGGTGATCGAGGCGGCGGTGGCCTGCGTGACGCTCGCGGCCGAGCTGATCGACATGTCGAAGCACCACGGCGAGCACCCGCGCTTCGGCGCGACCGATGTGTGTCCGCTCGTGCCGATCCGAGGTGTGACGATGGAGGAGTGTGTCGCGTATGCGCACGAGCTCGGGCGGCGACTCGGTGAGGCGGGGATCACCGGCTATTTCTACGAGAACGCCGCGACGAAGCCCGAACGACGCAACCTCGCGGTGGTGCGCGCGGGTGAGTACGAGGGCCTCGAGGCCAAGCTCGCCGACCCCGAGTGGGCGCCCGACTTCGGACCGGCGTCCTTCAACCCTCGCGCCGGCGCCACCGCGGTCAGCGCGCGCGACTTCCTCGTCGCCTACAACGTCAACCTGAACACCACCTCGACGCGGCGCGCGAACGCGATCGCCTTCGATGTGCGCGAGAAGGGACGCAAGAAGCGCGAGGGCGGACTGACCTCCCCGGTCGTGAAGGACGCCGACGGCAACGACGTTTGGGTACCCGGGAGCCTGAAGTGCGTGAAGGCGATCGGCTGGTACATCGAGGAGTACGGCGTCGCGCAGATCTCGATGAACCTCACGAACATCTCCGTGACGCCGGTGCACGTCGCCTTCGATGAGGTGGACGCGCGCGCGAGGGCGCGCGGCGTGCGCGTGACCGGTTCCGAACTCGTCGGGCTGATCCCGCTCCAGGCGATGCTCGATGCAGCCGACCACTACCTCCGCAAGCAGAGCCGCAGCCTCGGCATCAGCGATGCCGAGAAGATCAAGGTCGCGGTCAAGTCGATGGGGCTCGACGACCTCGGTCCGTTCGTGCCCGAGGAAAAGATCATCGAGTACGTCCTCGAGAAGGACGCGCCGCGCAAGCTCGCGGATCTCACCGTGTCCGGTTTCGTGCACGAGACCCAGTCCGAATCGATGGCACCCGGCGGCGGGTCGGTTGCCGCGAACCTCGGCGCCCTCGGAGCGGCCCTCGGCGGCATGGTCGCGAACCTCTCGGCCCACAAGCCGGGTTGGGACGAGCGCTGGGAGTTCTTCAGCGACTGGGCGGTCCGGGCCAAGGACTGCGTCGATCGTCTGACCGCGCTCATCGATGCGGACACCGATGCCTTCAACGGAATCATGGACGCGATGCGCATGCCCCGCGGCACCGACGCCGAGAAGGCTGCCCGCGCCGAAGCGATCGAAGCCGCCACACGCTTCGCGATCGAGGTCCCGCTCGAGACGATGCGCGTCGCCACGAGGAGTTTCGAGGTCCTCCGCGCGATGATCGACGAGGGCAACCCCGCCTCGATCACCGACGCCGGTGTCGGGGCCCTCTGCGCCCGCTCCGCGGTGATCGGTGCCGAGCTCAACGTCCGCGTCAATTCCCGCGACCTGAAGGACGAAGCGCAGCGCAGCGCCTACCTCACCGAAGCCGCTGAACTGCGCGCCCGTGCCGAGAGCCTCGAGAAGGAGCTGCTCGCCGCGGTCGAAGCGAAGCTCTGACACCGCACACCCGCTTCGACACAGGTGCGGCGGAGGCGCTCGTCACTTCTTCGGGCTCGAGGGTTCGAGGATGTGGATTCCCGCGCCGGGGGAGGCGAGGAAGACACGGGAGGGGTCGGCCGGATCGAGGGCCAGATCGAGCGCGAATGGCCAGGCGAGGCCGCGGCGGAGCGGGTGCCAGCTCGCGCCCCGGTCGCTGGATTCCAGCACCCCCGGGGAGCCGGGCTCCCACCCGCCGGAATCGAACGCGCTCGATCCCCCGACGACCAGGTGGTTGGGATGGAGCGGATCGAGCGCCACCGTGCGGAGGAAGTCCCCCGAGAGCACCTTCGTCCAGGTGGTCCCGTGGTCCGCGCTTTGGAACAGGCCCTTGCCGGTGCCCACCGCAGCCACCCAGAGGCCGCCCGGCACGCTGGGGTCGGGTTCGATGTCGAAGACACCCTCCCAGGAGCTGTCGGGCTCCCCGCCCTGCCCTCCGCGCATCGCGGCGGTCCCCACCTCCGACCAGCTCCCCGGGTTCCCTCCGGCGAGGGACGCCCAAAGCCCGTCCTCCCCACCGGCGTAAACGATCCCGCTGTCGAAGCGATCCACCGCCGTGAACCGCAGCCCGCCCTCCACCAGCACCCGGGTCCACGTGTTCCCGTCGTCCGTGCTGCGCCAGACGTCCCCCCCGGCCGTGAGGAACAGCGTGCGCATCCCGGGAGGAGATCCAGGGTCGAGGGAGAGGCCGAGGAGCGGAACCGCGGGAAGGCCCGCCCCGACCGCGCTCCAACTCGATCCGGCATCTGAACTTCGGAGCAGGGTCATCGGACCGTAGGGATCGTCTCCCTGACCTGCCCACACCACGCCCCACTGCGCCGGGTCGCTCACCACGAACCAACTGTTGCCGCCGGCTCCCCCCCAGGCGCCGGAATGGATCGCGTCGTTGGCGGCCGACCAGGAGTGCCCCCCGTCGAAGCTGCGCCAGATCCCGAGGTCGAAGAACGCGGCGGTGACGAGGTCAGGATCCGCGTCGCTCACATCGATGTCGACGACGACGACGTTGTCGATTCCGGTCGAGCGATAGCGGGGATTCGGGCCCGAGCCGAGCCGTCGCGTGTAGAGGGGTTCGACGCTCGCGCCGCCATCCCTCGTCCCGAACACGAATTGGGTCGTGACCCACACCATGCGGCTTGCGTCGAGCGGGTGCGGGGCCAGCGCCCCGTGCAACGACGTCGCGTTGAAGGCCCAAGGGGCTGTGCTCCAGCCGGAGTCCCATGTGGTGACGCTGCTCTTCTTCTGGAAGGTCCCCGCCGAGCCCCCCTGACTCGACTCGAAGATCCCCTCACGCGGATCCCAGGGATAGAGGTAGCGCGCCTCGATCATTCGGATCGTGCCCGGGGTCTCGACGTCGAGCCAGATCGCGCCGCCGCGTCGCGCGAGTTCGGTCCAGCTCCCTCCCCGATCGTCGCTCCTGTACAGGTGCCCGCGAGCATCGGGATTCGGATCGTCGACGGAGCACCAAAGACGCATCGGGTCGAAGGGGTCGAGGGCCACGTCGACGATGCGCCCGCCGAACGTCCCACCGATCGAAACCCAGTGGGCTCCCCCGTCGTCGCTCCGCAGCAGATCGACGGGACCGGCCCGAAACCTCGAGGAACCGCTGAACGCGAAGAGACGATCCGGGTTGCCGCGGTCCACGAGCAGCTTCAAGAGGCGCAGGTTCGAAGGCAGATCGATCGAGACGGGCGCCCACGTCACCCCGCCATCCCCGCTGCGTTGCACCGCCGGGTTCAGGGAGTCGAACCCCGGATGCCACGCCGCATAGACGACGCTCGAGTCCGTCGGGGCCACGGCGATCGATTCGACATATCCGCTCGCGAGGGTGCGGGCAAAGCTCCGAGCACCATCCGCGCTTCGGAAGACCCCTTGCTCGGTGCCCAGGAACACGATGGATGGATCCGCCGGGTCGAACGCGGCGCACCCCACATGCGTTTCCTCGAGCCCCCGAGCAGGACCAACGCAGGACCAGTGCGCCCCTCCATCGCGGCTCACGTAGGCCCCCGCCAGATCGCTGCACGCGACCATCGTCCCATCCGAGCCCATCCTTATGCGCTCGAACCAACCGCCGCCGCCGACGTTCGCACGCACCCATCCCCTGGCCCTCCCCACCCGCTGGCCGGCCACCGAGGAAGCGAGCGAGGCGAGCGCCAAGAGACACCATCCAACCGCGCGGAGTCGTCGTTCCATCTTCAGCGTCCGGAGTCGAGCAGCTCCATTCTGCCGCGAGCCGCTCGGACCCCAGAAAGGACGTGGCCCGCGTCCGCGAGGTTCCCTGTTCGGGGCGACTCAGTCGGTCTGGATTCGGAGTTCGACTTCACTCCGTGCGCTCCCCACCACGCGCGCTTCGCCGAGTTCCTCGCCACCCGCCGCGAAAACCCGGTATTGCCCCTCGGGGAGTCCGTTCAGCTCGCACTCTCCCCGCTCGTCGGTGACGAGGGAAGCGTCGATTCCTCGGTCTCCCGAAATCCACTCCTGCACCGATTCACCGCTCGCGCCGTCGACGAGCTCCATGCGGAGTCCCGCCACGGCTACGCCTTCGGAAGAGACGACCCGCAGGCTCAAATCGCCCAGGGCTCGCATCGCGATCTCGATGGGACGGGGGTCGACGGTTGCGGAAACCTCGCGTTCCACCTGCCAGTAGGAGGGATGCATGATGCGGACCCGGTAGGTGCCGGGGTGGAGCTTGCTCCACGTGACGACGCCCTGCGCGTCCGACGTCTGGCCGGAGTAGTACACCTCGTTCCCCGCGGTGAGGAGGCGCGCGTTCACGCCGGAGATCGGAGTGCCGTCATGCTGCACGTCGAGTTCGAGCGACGCGGTTGCGGAGAGGACGAGCTCGGCGCCGTCGTCCTTGCCCGAAATCGGAGCAGCGGTTCGGAACCCGTGGGTCTTGCTGTAGAGGTTGACCTCGACCTCGCGCCGCGGGAGGCCCCGGAGATCGATGGTGCCGTCGGCTCCGGTGCTGCCGGAGGCGCCGTAGGCTCCGGTCCTCGGGTCGATGACCATCACGTAGACCGCGGGAAGCGGTTCTCCGTGGTCATCCACGACGCGCAGGTGGAAGGGGGTGTCCTCGGCGCTGAGTTCCAGGCTCAGAGTTCCGTCCGCGAAGGATCCCTGGGAAGCTGCGAGGGATTCTCCGCTGCGCCGGATGGCTTCGACCCAAACCGAAGGCGCGTCGATCCCGTCCACCTCGAAGACACCCTCGGGAGAGAAGGGTCCGACGAGGAGCATGTCCTTGCCACCGGGGGTGCGGTAGCGGAGTTGGGCCCACAGTTCGTCGTCGGACCCGGCTATGGAGTCGAGGTCGAGGTGGACCGAGAGTCGGTTCGGGCCGCCGACCCGAACCGGGACGAGGATGTTCCTGCGGGGCTTCGCGTGGATGTCGACCGAGGCGGAGATGCGATCTCGCGCATTGGGATCTCCGCGTACTTGGATGCGGTAGTAGCCAGGGCTCGCATCCGGGTATTCGGCAACGCCGTCCGGGCTGAACCACTTCATCGGGAGGGAGCCGGTGGGGCCCTGGCCGGTCGCGTCGAAGCCTCCGTAGCTTCCGGGGGAGAGACCGGTCAGTTGGATCCGAATGGAGACCGTGCGTTCCAGTGCGACATGGATGGGGCTCTCCGTGAAGCGATCGCCGCCGTCGACGAGCGTGAGGAAGGTCGCGTAGCCGGGAGCGCTCACTTCGATCGCCGACCTGCCTTCCGGCAGGGCTTCGAGTCGGAACCCGCCGTCGACTCCGGTCAGGACGTCCGTTCCCCACCAGTTCTCCGCCAGGAGCTGCGCGACCATGCTCCTGCGGATCCGCGCGTGGGGAATCGGCTTTCCGGTCTCGCCGTCCACGACCACCCCGCTCCGGGGCCAGCCTTCGCGGAGTTCGATGCGAACCTCGGCTTCCTCTCCTTCCCGGACCTCCACCGCGACGGGATCCGATGGCGGGAGGTCTTCGGTGGATGCGATCACGAACGCCCTTCCCGCCGGAGCATCGTCGAGTTCGAAGGAGCCGTCCTCCCTCGCGGTGAACTGCTTCGTCGTCCAGCGAGCCGGGCCGTCGGCGTAGGCGGTCACGGAGAAGTCCGTGACGGGCTCTCCTCGAAAGAAGCACTTGCCCCGGACTCGGGCCGCGGGAACGAGGCGGACCGGGATGTGCCCGCCGTCCTCGGGGAGTTCGAACCCGGTGAACTCCTCTGTTGCGTAGCCGGGCGCGCTCGCGACGATGCTGAACGTGACCGGCGGGAGTGACCACATGTTCGCATAGCCGTCCGCGTCCGAGTGGCGCGTGACGTGGTTCGGCCGGCCCTCGTACGTCCATCTCAGCGTGACGCGGCTGTCCTCGATCGGCTCATTCTCCATGTCCGTCACTAAGACCCAGAGCGGCGTGCCGAGTTCCGCTTCGAGATCCACCCTCGTTTCGTCGTCCGCCGAGGGGACGTCGAAGGAGCGACGAACGGGGATGATCGGTGAGCCTTCGAGGTGGACCGTGTAGGTCGCGCCGGGAAGAACGGGAAGCTCCACCGGGCCATAGGGACCGGCATCGACCCCGCGGAGCGCCGCGAGCTGGCGTTCGATGCCCCCGCGCTTCGCGGTGATCCGAATCCGGCGTTCCCCTTCGTATCCGAGAGAGCTCCAGTCCGGAAGCGAGACGAGACCGCTGAGTCTGAAGGTGGGGAGGAGTCGCAGGACCACGCGCCCCCGGGGAACGCCGCGCCAGGGGAGGGACCGGCGAGACCCTTCGCGGGCGACGAGCACCTGTTCCCCCCCCAATCTCGGGAGCGTGGCGAGGCCATTGCCGTCCGCGATGGTCACGTGCTCGAGATAGCGCCTCCAGGTGCCGGGTCCGCGGGCGCGGGTTCGGGCTTCTTCCTCCGAGGCGACGCCAAACTGCGAGACCTCCGCGCCGGCGACCGGGACGCCCTGGGCATCGACGACCTGCACCCGCACGGGCTCAGCAGGCGTGAGCACGAGTCGGATCGGCTCGGCAGCCGCGGCGGCGTCGAACTGGGTCGCCGACGTGGCGTATCCCTGCGCCGCAGCGTCGAGAAGGCACGGATCTCCCCCCTCTCGCGCATCCGTCGCCGCGAACTGAAAGCCCCCTTCGGAGTCGGTTCGGGTCTCCTGCACCTGCCGATCCACCCGCCCCCACTCGTCCACCTTCCAGGAGGGCTCCCATTCGAGATCCGCGCCCTCCAGGTGGGTGAGTCTCACCACCGCACCGGCGATCCCCCGTCCATCGGGATCCAGCACCCACCCGCGGAGCGCTGCTTCCGTCTCGAGCGGAGCCCTCGCATCCGCTTTCTGCCCGGGCGTGGAAGCCACGGCCACTGTCTCCTCCGCCGGGGCTCCCTCGGTCCGTTCACCTTCGACCTCCCGCCCCGCGGAGGGGGTCGCTGGGCGGTTCGGCTCCCTCTCTTGGTTCTTTGGTCGTGTGACGAGGAAGAGGGTGAGTCCGAGGAGGGCGAGCAGAATCGACAGGAGGAGGGGACCTCTTCCGTGGTCGGTGCGTGCCACGTCGACGAACTCCTGCTCAGAGTAGTCGCCAGACCGAGTGTGAGGGGGAGTTCCCCATGCTCTTGGGCAGCCTCATCGGATTGCCCTTCGAGCCGGACTGACCCTGCGCCATCGACGGACCGCACCACCACAGGAGCACAGCGACCAGTCCCAGGACCCCGGCCAGACGCAGGGGGTTATTCTTGGATCGTGATTGCATCGATCATCTCTCGAACGGGCTTCCTCAGGTGTTTCCCTAGGGTCGCAGGAACCTGGATGGGCGTGGCAAGCCAGCGCCCGGACTCCACTTCGGACCTCAGAATCTCAGTGAACGAGATCACGACTTCCATCGGGATCTCATCCAGAGCGAGGATCCGTTGGGCAGCGGTTTGGATCATCGCGGTGTCCGCTGCGCGGATTGCATGTGCGAGCCAGAACAGGGGGCCGGCAGGTGCTGGGTCGGCTTCCAGTGCAGACTGGCGATAGGCTTGAAGCGCGTAGTCAGGCCTACCCTGCTGGTAGGCGCAGTTGCCGAGCACACTGAATGCCGCGGAGCGAAGGTAGGCGGATCGACAGGTGTCGAGAATCCCGTTTGCCGAGGTTTCCGCTTCTTCCCACCGCTCCTCCGCTGCGAGTGCACAGGCGAGGTCCACCCGAATCTCGTCTCGGGGTGCGAGGGCGAGAGCGAGGCGGGCCCAGTCGGAACGGAATGAACCCGGTCGGTGATCGGATCGCAGCGCTTGTCTGGCCCTGGCCGTGTCCTCATGGGGTACAGCGAGGGCACGAGCTCGCTCCCGTTCCCACATCCTTCGGTCGACGGGGGGATCCTCGAACGTCGTTCGTGATTCGACGGGGCAGCTCTCTTGCAATGCCAGACGGCATCCCTGGTGAAGAACAAACGCCACCTCCTCACGGTGCCATTCCACGAGATACCGCTCCCGCGTGGACAGAAAAGGCGTGCCGACGCTGACCCTCTCGGGAAATGCCCTCCGGGGCCGCATTCGAGAGATCCGGGTCAGAGTCGCCTCGTCATCCCCGAGGATTTCGGCGAACAGTTGGAGGACTTCAGGGTGGATGCCTTCTCTCATCGCCGATCTCCTTTCGAATCGTTTCCACCGAGCAGCTCGGCGACGACGAACTCCTTGTCGACCTCTTGGACGATTCCGAGGGCCATCATTCCCTCCCATGCGTCTTCTACGATCTCCTCCGGGCGGCGTCCCGTCCGTCCTGCCAGGACCCTCGGGGGATGGTCCTCGACGACGACGTCGAAGTAGGTGGTGCGCACGGATTGAGGGAGCGCATTGAAGCGAACCGAGGCGAGAAGCTCCGTTCCGGGGGTGACGCCGAAGTATTCGACGAGGAACGCATGCGGATTGTCCTCACCAGGAGGTGTGCCGTTCCTTTCCGCTTCGGCGTCCCTCCTCAGGAGCCGTGTCGCGGCTCTTTGCAATCGTTGCTCGAGCCAGGCCCGTCCGTCGGCGGGAAGGTCGCCGAGGGAGGCTTCGGCCGCGACCTCGATCAGGCTCTCGCCGAAGAGACGGGAGGGGTCGAGCAAGAGTGCGTGCTCCCGGAGCCAGGCCGAGCAGCGACGGCCCAGGTCGAGGGGATCTCGGGCGACGATTCGGTCGAGGATCACCAGCGGATCTTCCCCCTCGAAGGCGCGCAAGAGCGCCATGCCGGGCGTGCCATCTCCACGCGCGGCGGGAATCAGCTCGTCGTGAGCTTCGGACCCATCCAAGGGGCCGCCCTCGGGGTCCAGTGGGCTAGGGATTGCGAGCCTCCTTCTTCATGCGAGGAGGGAAAGGCTAGGGGAAAACCCTGGGAACGGTCAAGCACGGGTAGCCAAGCGCCCGAGCCGCCGGACTCGATCCTCCGCGAAGAAGGCTCTGGCAGGTGTCTACCGAATCGGCGGAGGGTCATTTCCGGTACCTGGGGCCGGACCCTCTACGCGAGAAGAAGCGAGTCGATCCTGGATGGCAGCGCCTTGCAATTCAGCGTTCAGGCTTCTAAACTGCAAGGCATGTGGCGGCGGAAAGCGGAGCGGAGGCTGGGGGCGCTCTGGCGCCAGTTCCCCGCGGTCCTGATCCTGGGTGCCCGTCAGGTGGGCAAGACCACACTGGCCAAGCAGTGCTTTCCGGATCTTCCCTACTGCGACCTGGAGGAGCCCAGCCTCCGAGAACGCTTCCAGTCGGACCCGACCTTTCAAATCGAGGCGCGCGAAGAGGGGGGGCTCATCCTCGACGAGGCTCAGGCCGTGCCGGAACTCTTCGCCTCGCTGCGGGGAATCATCGACCGGCGACGGAAGAAGAACGGGCGCTTCCTCCTGCTCGGATCCGCCCAGCCCACCCTGCTGCGGGACGTATCCGAGACCCTGGCCGGCCGGGTCGGAATCCTGGACCTCGACCCGCTCACGGTCGTGGAAGCGCGGACCGGTACGTCGCGCCGTTCCTGGCGTGACGTCTGGCTCCATGGCGGGTTTCCCGACGCACTCGGCGGCTCCCACCGCGAGTGGTGGGAGGCCTACCTGCGCACCTACGTAGAGCGCGATCTGCCGAGCCTGGGGCTGCGCATCGATGCGCTTCTCCTACGCCGGTTGCTCACGATGCTGGCCCACTCCCAGGGCGGCCTCCTGAACGCCTCTCGCCTGGGGAGCGCTCTCGGGATCTCTTATCACACGGTCCAGCGCTACATCGCCATCCTCGAGCAGACCTTCCTCGTGCGGCGGCTCCCCCCGTACTTCCGTAACATCGGCAAGCGCCTCACGAAGTCACCGAAGATCTACCTGCGCGACACGGGCCTCCTGCACCACCTGCTCAACATCGACACGCTCGGGGACCTCGACTCACACCCCGCCCGCGGCGCGAGCTGGGAAACCTTCTTGGTCGAGGACCTGATTCGCCGCGAACGCCTCGAGCACCCCCACACCCAGTTCTACTTCTGGCGCACCGCGACCGGCATCGAGGTCGATCTCGTCCTCGAACGCGGCCGCGAGTTCCTCCCCCTCGAAATCAAGACCGGCCGCGGCCTCCGCGACCGCGCCGTGGCTCGCCTCACCCAGGCCGCCACTGACCTCGGCGCCCCCCGCGCCTGGATCCTCGACCAAGCTCCCGGCACCGAGCCCGTCACAAAGACCATCGAGCGCCGCGGCATCGCACAGGTCGTCGACTGGCTACCGGAGTCCTCAAAGTCCTAGACAGAATGGGTGGAGCGGCCTCTTCAAGGCCGTGGATTACAGTTCTGCGTCGTTTCGTCCCAGAACCGCAGAGCCACATTGAGGAGCCGCTCCATGGTCCATTCTACTCGTTTCATCGGCCTCGACGTCCACGCCAAGAG